>JAYTUZ010000079.1:0-23659 GCA_043744295.1 Gammaproteobacteria bacterium
GCGGTGCCATTCTGCGCCGGCATGTCCGGCACGCACCAGCCGTGCTGCGCACCACTGTAAACCTCGATTTCCGCCGCCACCCTGGCGCTCTCGCAGGCAGCGCGCAACGTGTCCTTGGCCTCCGGCTGGCGCGCGTCGTCGTTCGCGGCGATCGCAAAATACAGGCGCGCCCGGAGCTTCGGGATCAGCAGGTGCGGGCTGTCCGGCTTGTCGGTCACCAGGCCGCCGCCGTGGAAAGAAGCGGCAGCGCCCACGCGCTCGGGGTTGGCGGCCGCAGTCCTCATGACCAGCGGCCCGCCCATGCAATATCCCTGGGTGCCAATTTTTCTGGACTTGCTCACCTGACGCTGCTCATCGAGGAAGGCAATGAAGGCCCCGGCATCGCTCTCCGCCGCGCCCGCGGCATTGAGCGGGCCAACCAGCGGCGGCAATTTTGCGCGATCCGCCTCATTCTGGAAATTGAACGAGGAGATGTCGCCAAACACCGGGGCTTTCGCCGTGCGGTAAAAAGGATTGGGCACCAGCACCGCGTAGCCGGCGGCCGCCAGGCGCCGGCCGAACTCGCGAAACGCCGGGCGCAGGCCAAAGATGTCAGTCCAGATCAGCACCCCGGCATGCGCGCCTTTCGCGGGATGGTAGAACACCGCATCGCAATTGCCGTCGGCGGTCCTGATCGAGACCTGCTGCTCGCGCACCGCCAGCGGCGCGGCGGCGCCCGCTCCCGTGGCGGCCACGAGGCCGGCGGCCGCGGACCAGCCGACGAATTCACGCCGTGACCTGTCGTGATTGCTCATGCGCGTTCCCCTGCTGGTTCAGCGATTGATATTGTCGATTGCCCGCTGGTCGGCGGCCAGCGCTGCTTCATGCAAGGCTTCCGAGAGCGTCGGATGCGCGTGTATTGTGCGCTGCAGGTCTTCAGCGCTGCCACGAAACTCCATCGCCAGCACCGCTTCGGCGATCAGCTCGCCGGCCATCGGACCGATGATGTGTACGCCCAGTATTTCATCCGTGGCCTGCGCGGCGACAATCTTCACGAAGCCGGCCGAGGCCTCCATGGCGCGGGCCCGGCCGCTGGCAGCGAAGGGAAAGACGCCAATCTTGACCGCGACCCCGGCAGCCCTCGCCTGCTGTTCGCTCTGTCCCGCCCAGGCGATCTCTGGCGCGGTGTAAATGACTGCAGGAATCAGCGCATAGTTCAGGTGCGCGTACTTGCCGGCGATGCGATCTGCCACCGCGACGCCTTCTTCCTTGCCCTTGTGCGCCAGCATGGGCCCGCGCACCACATCGCCCACCGCCCAGACATTTTCCACGCCGGTGGCGCAGTGATCGTCCACCCTGATGAAGCCGCGCTCGTCGATCACCACGCCGGTAGCCGCGCCCAGCAGGCCTTCCGTGTACGGCCGGCGGCCCACGGCAACCACCAGCACATCAGCTGTCAGCGATTGCTCGCCCTTGGCATCGGTGTAGCGCACCGCCACGCCATCCTTGCCGGCTTTGGCAGCGCTGACTTTCGCGCCCAGCCGGATATCGAGCCCCAGCTTCTTGAAATGCCGGGCCGCCTCCGCGGCCAGCTGCTGATCAGCCATGGGCAAGAGCTCATCAAGCGCTTCGAGCACCACGACCTGCGCGCCCAGGCGCCGCCAGACACTGCCAAGCTCCAGGCCAATCACTCCGGCGCCAATGACGCACAGGCGCTTGGGCACAGCCTCCAGTTCGAGCGCGCCCCAGGAATCGATGATCTGCTTGCCATCGAAGGGAATTGATTTCAGCTCCGTCGGCACCGAGCCGCTGGCGAGCACCACGTGACGCGCGCGCAGCGAGCGCTTGGCGTTGTCGAAGCCAGTCACCTCGACCACGCGGCCGGGCAGCAGCTTGCCCTGACCGACCAGCGCCGTGACACCGGCCGCCTTGAGCAGCGAGAGAATGCCGCCCGTCATGTTCCTGACGATGCCGGCCCGACGTTTCTGCATGGCCGCCAGATCGAGCGTCAGGTCACTCGCCTTGATGCCATGTACGGTGAATTCGTGTTGCGCCCGATGCCAGAGTTCTGAAGATTCCAGCAGCGCCTTGGAGGGAATGCACCCGGCATTCAGGCAGGTGCCGCCAAAGGAGTTGCTGCCATCGCGATTGCGCCAGCCATCGACGCAGGCGACCTTCAGGCCATTCTGGGCGGCGCGGATTGCCGCCGGGTATCCGGCCGGGCCACCGCCGATCACCACGACATCAAATTCAAATTGCGCAGAATCGACGCTGGCATTCATGGGATCAGACTCCGAGCAGCATGCGGCCCGGATCTTCCAGGCAGTCTTTGACGGTTACCAGAAACTGCACGGCCTCGCGCCCATCGATGATGCGATGATCGTAGCTGAGCGCCAGATACATGATCGGGCGCGCCACCACCGCGCTGTCGACCACCATGGCGCGCTGCTGGGTCTTGTGCATGCCGAGAATTGCGCTCTGCGGCGCATTGACGATCGGCGTCGAGAGCATCGAGCCAAATACTCCGCCGTTAGTGATGCTGAACGTGCCGCCGGTCAGATCCTCGAGCGAAATGGTGCCCTCGCGCGCGCGCTTGGAAAAACCGGCGATGCCCCGCTCGATGCCGGCGAAGTCGAGCGTATCGGCATCACGCAGCACCGGCACCATGAGTCCGCGTTCGGTGGACACCGCCACGCCGATGTCGAAGTACTCGTGATAGACGATATCCGTGCCCTCCACCGAGGCGTTGATCACCGGATAGCGTTTCAGGCCCTCGATGGCAGCCTTGACGAAAAAGGCCATGAAGCCCAGCTTCACGCCGTGCTGCTTTTCGAAACCTTCCTTGTAGCGCGCTCGCAGCTCATTGACGTGCGTCAGGTCAACTTCATTGAAAGTGGTCAGCAGCGCCTGGGTCGATTGCGCCTTCACCAGGCGCTCGGCGATGCGCTGGCGCAGGCGGGTCATGGGCACGCGCTGCTCGGCGCGGACGCCACGCGCCACTGCCGGCTGAGCGGCGCTCGCCTTAGGCACGGGCGCGGCAGCCGCCGCAATGCCCTTGCCAGCCGTGATCAGATCGGATTTCGAGGCGCGACCGCCCTTGGCGGCCGCGGCTATGGCGGAACCGCTCAAGCCCAACTCCTCGGCGACCCGCTGCGCGGCCGGACCCAGCTTGGGCGAGGGTGAGCCCGTGGCACTCGCCGTCGCGGGCGCGACGCCGATCGCGGCTTTCACGCCGTTCCCACCAGGCGTAGCCGCTGCCTTGACACCAGCTGCTGCGCCGGGCGCAATGATTGCCAACAATTCACCGCTCTTGACGCTGGTTCCCGCCTGGATGCGGATTTCCTGCAGCACACCGGAAATGGTCGCCGGCACTTCGAGCACCACTTTGTCGGTTTCCAGATCAGCCAGATTTTCATCGCGGCTGACAGCCTCGCCGGGTTGCTTGCGCCAGGCCACCAGGGTCGCATCGGCGACTGATTCGGGCAACTGCGGCACGCGAACTTCTACGCTCATGAGCTCTTCCTCTTTTGCGATGTGGCACGCGTCGTCAGGCGCACTTCCCTCCCGGCCGCGTCCGCATCGAGTGCGGTCTGCACCAGTTGCCGCTGCTCGGCCTCGTGCAGGCGCGCCAGCCCCGTGGCGGGTGCCGATGCCGAGGCGCGCCCCGCGTAGTACACGGTCCGGCGCGCACCGGCGAGATCCTCGAGACGATGTCGTATCTGGTACCAGGCGCCCTGGTTCTGCGGCTCTTCCTGGCACCACACCAGGTCGGTCGCGTTGGGATAGCGGGCCAGCACCGCTTCATACTCGAGCACCGGAAACGGGTAGAGCTGTTCAATGCGCACCAGCGCCACGTTGCTGCTGCCGGCCGCACGGCGTGTGCGCAACAGGTCGAAATAGACCTTGCCGCTGCAGAACACGACGCGCTCGATTTTTTCGGGCTGCAGCTCATCGAGCTCATCGATGATATTGGCGAAACCACCGGCGCTCAGGTCGCTCAAGGTCGAGACCGAGAGTTCATGGCGCAGCAGGCTCTTGGGCGTCATCACGATCAGCGGCTTGCGCAGTGGCCGCAGCATCTGCCGCCGCAACATGTGAAACATCTGCGCCGGGGTCGATGGCACGCACACCTGCATATTGTTCTCGGCACACAACTGCAGGAAGCGCTCGAGCCGGGCGGAGGAATGTTCCGGCCCCTGCCCTTCATAACCATGCGGCAGGAACAGCGTCAGGCCGCTGAATCGTCCCCACTTGGCCTCGCCTGATGATATGAACTGATCGATCAACACCTGTGCGCCGTTGACGAAATCGCCAAACTGCCCCTCCCAGATCACCAGGCAATCAGGGCTGGTGGCCGAGTAACCGTACTCAAAGCCCAGCACCGCCTCTTCGGACAACACCGAGTCGACGATGGTCATGCGCGGCTGCGGATCCTTGATGTGCTGCAAGGGAATGTAGCGACGCAGCGAACCCTGGTCGTGCAGCACGGCGTGGCGATGGAAAAACGTGCCACGACCGACATCCTGCCCGGAAATCCGCACGGCGTAATCGGCGTCGATGAGCGAGGCGTAGGCCAGCGTCTCGGCGCAGCCCCAGTCGACCGGCAGCTCACCGGCCAGCATCTTCGAGCGGTTGACGACGATCTGGGCCACACGCGGATGCAGGGTAAAGCCCTCGGGATACTGCAGGATGCGCCGACCAAGACTCGCCAGCTTGGTCGCTGGCAGCGAGGTACTGATCGCCTCGAGCGTATCGACGCTCTGATAGCGCGACCAGTCGACCGTAAACTGGTTGCCGATCATGCCGAGTGACGGGTGCAGCTGATGACGCCCTTCATCGAGCGCATTGCGGTACTGCTCGACCATCTGCTCGGCATCGGCCGCGCTCAGCACGCCATCGCTGACCAGTCGCTCGGCGTAAAGCCTGCGTACCGGCGGGTGCTGGCGTATCGCCTGGTACATCTGTGGCTGGGTGGCCGCCGGCTCATCGGCCTCGTTGTGTCCGAGGCGCCGATAGCACACCAGGTCAATCACGATGTCCTTGTGAAACTGCTGCCGGTAGCGCAACGCGAAGCGCGTGGTGAAAATGACCGCCTCGGCATCGTCCCCGTTCACGTGCAGGATCGGTGCTTCGATCATCTTGGCGACGTCGCTGCAATAGAGCGTGGAACGCGCGTCCTGCGGATCGCTGGTGGTAAAGCCCACCTGGTTATTGATCACCACATGAATGGTGCCGCCGGTGCCATAGCCGCGCGTCTGTGAGAGTTGCAGCGTCTCCATGACCACGCCCTGCCCGGCGAAGGCGGCATCGCCGTGGATCAGCACCGGCAGGACCTTGTCGCCGTGCGCATCGTGGCGCCGCTCCTGGCGCGCGCGCACCGAGCCTTCCACCACCGGATTGACGATCTCGAGATGCGAAGGATTGAATGCCAGGGCCACATGCACGTTGCCGCCGGGCGTGCGCAGATCGACGGAAAAGCCCTTGTGATACTTCACGTCGCCGGAACCGGCGGGCTGGTGATGCTTGCCTTCGAACTCTGAAAACAGGTCGGCCGGCGACTTGCCGAGCACGTTGACCAACACGTTCAGCCGGCCGCGATGCGCCATGCCGATGATGGTTTCCTCGACGCCGCCGCGGCCGCTTTCCTGCACCAGATCGTCGAGCAGCGCAATCAGCGCCTCAGCGCCTTCGAGCGAGAAACGCTTCTGGCCGACGAAGCGCGTATGCAGGTAGCGCTCGAGACCTTCGGCAGCGGTGAGCTGCCAGAGAATATTACGGCGCTCCGCCACCGTGAATTGCGCGCGCACGCGGCCCAGCTGGAACTCATCCTGCAACCACAGACGCTCCGCAGTATTGGAGACATGCGCAAACTCGGCGCCGATCGATCCGCAATACACCTGCTCGAGCCGCGCCAGGATGTCGCGCAGTGGCGCGCGCCGCGGCAGCCACTCGTTGCGCGCGCTGGTGTAGAACTCGGTATCCATGTCGGACTGGGTAAGCCCGACGTACTCGGGGTCGAGCACATAGGGCCGTTCACGCTGCATCAGCCCGAGCGGATCGATGTGCGCGATCAGATGGCCACGATTGCTGTAGGTCTGCACCAGGCGCGAGACCACGCCTTGCTTTTCAGCATCGGCCAATGTGCCTCCTGCAACTGGCGACGCGCCGGCTGGCGCGCGCAGCGGCGCCGCCACGCCCGCGACGACAGCGCCATGCGGTACATCCGGCTGTGCCGCTGCCGGCAGCGCATCGAACAGCGCGCGCCATTGCGCATCGACCGACTCGCGACTATCGAGGTAGCGTTCGTACAGCGATTCTACGTACGCGGCATTGCCACCCGAATACGGCGTGGAGGCGGTCAGTTCAGCGAGCGTAGGGTCCATCGATAATGCAGTAGACACGACATAAGCCAGCGCCTAGTGTAGCCGACGAGGGCGTTTCCTGCCCCCTAATAACGTCTGCCGGGAGGTTCCATGAAACGCACGGGTTCGGCAATCTGGCATGGTGATCTGAAAAGCGGCGCAGGCGCCCTGGCCACGCACAGCGGCGTACTCAAAGAGACCCCCTACACCTTTGCCTCGCGCTTTGAGGCTGCCGGACAGACCAACCCGGAAGAGCTGATCGCCGCAGCGCACGCCGGCTGTTTCACGATGGCGCTCACAGCCGCCTTAGGCAAGGCTGGCTTTACGCCCAAACGCCTGGCCACGCAGGCCACTTTGACGCTCGAACAGATCGGCGGCGCCTGGACCATTTCGCGGGTGCACCTTGAAAACGAAGCCTGGGTGCCCGGCATCGCCGCGCCGCAATTCGACAGCATCGCTGCTGACGCCAAGGCAAACTGCCCGGTCTCGCGCCTGCTGCGCGCGGAGATTACCTTGCACGCCAAACTTGAACCCCTGTAACGTGCGGCGCTCGCACCCTGGGAGCCCGTAGCGATGATTCCGGCAGCCGCAGCACTCGAGCGCCTGCGCGCAGGCAACCGGCGCTTTGTCGCCGAAGCGAGCAACAGCGCTCAACAGCAGGGCAGCCTGCGACGCCAGGCGCTGATGGCCGGCCAGGAACCCTTTGCCATCATCCTCGGTTGCTCCGATTCAAGGGTGCCGGCCGAGATCGTGTTCGACCAGGGGCTGGGTGACCTGTTCGTGATCCGGGTGGCCGGCAACGTGGTTGCCGCTTCGCAGGTCGGTAGCGTCGAGTTCGCGGCCGAGCGCCATGGCACGCGCCTGGTGGTAGTGCTCGGACATTCACAGTGTGGCGCCATCCAGGCGACCCTGGAAGACCTGCAGCGACCCAGCGAGCAACGCTCGCGCAACCTGCGCTCGATCGTTGATCGGGTGCGACCGTCGATCGAAACACTGCTGGAAACTGAACTGCGCCACGATCATCAGGCGCTGATGCGCCACGCGGTGCGCGCCAATATCCGTGTCTCGGCCTATCACCTGCGGCACGGTTCCGAGATCCTCGAGCAGCTCATTGAGGACGCCGGTCTCATGGTGGTGGGCGCCGAATACTCCCTGGAGACCGGCATCGTCGATTTCTTCGATGGTGTGCCCTCGGTCTGATTGGCGCCGGCGCTATTGACCCGGACCACCGTCGTGCCCGGCGGCCCTGATCACCTCGGTAAATCGTATGGCACATCTGTCGTTGACGACCACCGCCTCGCCATGCGCCACCAGGGTGCCGTTGACGAGCACATCAAAGGCCTCACTGGTATCGCGGTCCAGCCCGATCACTGAGCCCGCGGTGAGTTGCAGCAGCTCACGAATTGAAATGTTGGTCCGACCGACCTCCAGGCTCACGAGCACCGGCAGGTCCATGATGTCTCCGAGCCCGACCAGCGCTGTGCCGGATGAAGATTGGGTTTCGGCCCGAAAGTTCTCGAGTATGCTGGCCACTGGCGTGGCTACAGCGCTCATGACGCGACCCGCCTGGCCAGCCGGCTGGAAACCTTGACGGCCTGCTGACCCCGGGAAGCGCCGTAGGTGCCGCGCAGAAATGGCACGCCTTCGGCCAGCAGCGTGGCCTGGCCATCAAAGTCGCAGGGGATGATATCGCCCGGCTTCAGATTCAGCAGCTGTCCGACAGTCAGGGTGGAATGCCCCAGCAACGGCACCAGCTCGACATCGACTTCCTCGACTTCCTGGCGCAACGCCTGCGTCCAGGCCTCGTTGCCGGCGGCAACTTCGCCCTGGGCACCGGCCCCAAGCTGCTCACGGATCGGCTCGAGCATTGAATAAGGCATCGTGACGTGCAACTCGCCACCACCACCGTCCAGCTGGATGCGGAACGAGGCCACGACCACCACTTCAGATGGACTGACGATGTTGACGAAATGGGCATTCATTTCCGAGCTCAGATACTCGACTTGCAGGGCGTTGACAGGCGTCCAGGCCGCCTGCAGATCGGCAAACGCCTGCCGCAACACCATCTGAATGATGCGCTTTTCAGTGCCGGTGAATTCACGCCCGTCCACGGTGGCGTTGCGCCCCGTGCCGCCAAAGAAATTGTCCACCAGGGTGGACACCAGCTTTGAATCAAGTACAAACAGGGCGGTGCCGCGCAGCGGCAGGAGCTTGACCAGATTCAGGCTGCTTGGCACGCGCAGGCTGTGCGCGTATTCGCTGTACTTGAGCAGCTGTACGGGCGCCACGGTGATTTCCGGTTCACGCCGCAGCATGTTGAAGAGCCCGACGCCCAGTGCCCGCGCAAAACGCTCATGAATCATCTCCAGGGCGAGCATACGCCCGCGCACCACGCGCACATGGGTCGCCATGTCATAGGACCTGACTTCACCCGGCACTGACGCACCCGATTCGACCAGCACTTCACTGCTGTCGACGCCCTTGAGCAGGGCGTCAATCTCCTCCTTTTCGAGAACCTCGGCGCTGGCGTTCATGGCTAGACTGACCTGCTGGCACGGCTTGCGATGGGTCTGAATATGCAATCTGCATGCCGACCCCGGCAATGTGACCTGGTTCTCAGTGCCCCGGTCCGGGGGGCCGAAACCGCCGGTTTTCCAGCGCTGGCGCGCTCAGCTGGCGGTGCGACTCCGGCGTTCGCGCCTCACCTTGCGGCTTCTACGACCTGAGCCACCAGCTGCCGCTCGCCGCGCAGCGAGTTGGCGACCAGGCAGATTTTCTCGGCGCGCTCCATCAATTCCTTCGCCTTTGCGTGATCCGCGCCGGTCGCCACGGTCAGCGTCGCGCGGGTCGTGAATCCTGAAAACTGCGTCACGCCAGCGACCCGCTCGAGCTGCCCATCGACCTGGCACTCGAGCTGCTGCCAGCTGAAATTGACCGCCCGCGACACACCGCGGAACGTCAGGATGAAGCAGTTGGCCACCGCGGCCACCAGCAGTGTCTCGGGCGACCATACATTGCCCGGCCCATCGAACTCCGGCGGGGGCGCGGTGACGATGTCAGCCACGCCCTGGGAGGACACCGGCACTGTTCCGGTTGGCGCGCCGCGTGCGTTGACGATGTAGGTATGCGGATAGGGTTTCATGGGTGACTCTCTCCAAGCCGTTGATCAAGTTGTTCGAGGTCTGCGGCACTCAGCTCGCCAGCGACCGCCTTGAGCTGCAGGCCCGCCAGCAGCCAGTCGCTCTGCGCACGCTGAAAATCGGCCCCGGAGCGTTGATAGTCCGCTTCGGCGCCGAGCAACTCAAGGGCGGTGCGACCGCCCACCTCGACGCCCAGGCGCGTGGCATCGCGGCGGCTCGCCGCGGAGGCCCGCAGGCGCTGCAGCGCCGGCACGCGCGCTGCGGCGGTCGTGAGCGACAACCATGCCGTGCGGGCTTGCTGCCTGACCTGTTGATCGGCGCCGTTCAGATCGGCCTCGGCCTGGTGAGCCAGGGCGCGCGCCTCATGCCGCTGGGCGCTGCGCATGCCGCCGGTGAATAGCGGCACCGAAGCCTGGACAGCGATGCTCGCCTGGCGTCCGCGCAGGTCGGCGGCGCCAAAATCTCCATTGCCATGCACGGAGTCCTGCCCCAGTTGCGCGAGCAGGCTCACGCGCATTGCGGTCAACGCGCCGTAGCGCTGCACCTGCGCTGCCGCCGTGCTCGCCACCAGCTGCTGAATCGCCAGCACCGGGCTGCCGCTGAGCGCGCGCCGCATCCAGATTTCCAGCGCTTCGGGTGCCGGCAGCTGCGCGGTGGCCGCCTCGTGCAGCACGCCCAGGTCGGCAGGATTTAGTCCAGTCAGGTCGCTGAATGCCGCTTCGCTTAGTGCAAGCGTGCTGCCAGCATCAAGCTCCTGGACACCGATGGCATCCGCGTTGGCCTGGGCCTCGCGCATGTCAGTGGCCGGGATGTCGCCGGCCTCATAGCGCGCCTGCGCTTCGGCACGGGTCGACTCCGCGGCAGCACGCAACCGCACCAGCGCCTGCAGCTGGGCGCGCGCGTTGAGTACCTCGAAACAGGCCCTGGCAGTGCGCAGCATGAGCTCCTGCTCGGCCGCCCGGTACTGGGCCTCGGCAATGCGTGCCGAACTGCTCTGGGCCCTGGCGTCGGCAAGACGGGCGACGTCGAACAGCGGCTGCTCCGCCACCAAGGCCCAACGCGTCGCCGTACCGCCGCTGACACTGGTGCGGAAATCGACGCCATTGGTGCTGCCGAACCCCGGGGCCGAGAAATAAGCCCCCTGCGTGCGGTTGTCCAGGTCGCTGCGCCCGGTGCTGCCGGTAGCCGAGAGCGTCGGCAGCCATAACGCCGTGGCTTCGGAAGCGCGCGCGCGTCCGGCTTCGCGTTGCGCCTGGGCAGCGGCAAACTTCGGATCGTGCGCCACGGCCGCACGCCAGGCAGCCGACACGGTGAGGTCACCGGCCGAAGCCATCGCGGAGGCCAACAGGAGTATTGCCGGAGCGAGTCGCATGGCTTGGTCCTGCGCCCGTCTCAATCGCCGCTGGCGCGCAGGCCCAGGCCGCGCAGCATGCGCTCCATGAGGCACCAGCGTGTCAGGCCGCTCTGCAGCAGGTTCACGCCGACAAATGCGGTGAACCACAACCAGTAGCTGCTGTGGTAGATCGGACTGCCCGGCACGCCGAGCGCAAGTGACAGCAGAATGAATGATCCGGCGATGACACGGGTGAGTTGCCAGGAAGTCATGGTGATTGCTCCGATTCAGCAGGTTGCGGTTGAGGAACAGGATGGGCGTGACGATAGACGGCGTAGTAGAGCAGCGGAATCACGACCAGGGTCAGAACGGTCGAGACCAGAATGCCGAAGATCAGCGAGATCGCCAGCCCGTTGAAGATGGGATCGCTCAGGATGAACAAGGCACCCAGCATTGCCGCCAGGGCGGTGAGCACGATGGGCTGTGCGCGCGTGGCGGCCGAGCGGATCACGGCCTCGCGAAACTCCACACCTGCGCCCAGCTGCAGATTGATGAAGTCGACCAGCAGGATCGAGTTGCGCACGATGATCCCGGCCAGGGCGATCATGCCAATCATCGAAGTGGCGGTGAACTGCGAGCGCAGCAGGGCGTGGCCGGGCAGCACGCCAAGAATGGTCAGCGGAATCGGCGCCATGATGATCAGCGGCGTGACGTACGAGCCAAACTGGGCCACCACCAGCAGGTAGATCAGGATCAGGCCGACGGCATAGGCCGCACCCATGTCGCGAAAGGTCTCATAGGTGATCTGCCATTCCCCGTCCCACTTGAGCGCGTAGCCGCGATAGGGATCGGAGGGCTGGCGAACGAAATACTCGCCGACGCCGCCGCCATCCGCTGCCACGATGCGACCAATCGCCCCACGCATGGCAAACATGCCGTACAGCGGGCTATCGACTTTACCCGCCATGTCACCGGTGACGTACACCAGCGGCAGCAGATCCTTGTGGAAGCGCGGTTGTTCCACCGAGCTGTTGCCGACCTCGACCAGCGAGCCAAGCGGGACCAGCGCACCGCTGGCGGCGCGCACCCCCAGGTTGAGCGCGGCATCGAGGCTGCCGCGGGTACTGTCAGGCAGTTGCAGACGCAGCGGCGCCGGATACTTGCTCGTATCCTCGAGGTAGCTGACATCTTCACCGGCAATGCCCGCGCGCAGTGTGCTGACGATATCGGCATCGTTGACGCCGAGACGCGCGGCCTTCTGACGGTCGACCGAGACCAGCTGGCGTGGCGCTACCGTGAGATAGGAAGCATCCACATCGACCACGCCCGGTGTGCGCAGAAACGCCGTGCGCACCGCTTGCGCGAGCTGCAGCCTGCCGGCCTCATCCGGACCGTAGATCTCGGCCACGATGGGCGCGAGCACCGGCGGACCCGGCGGCACCTCGACCAGCTTGACGATGCCACCATGGCGACGCGCAATGGCGCTGAGCGCCGGACGCAGTCGCTGGGCGATCACGTGGCTCTGATCGCTGCGTTCGCTCTTGTCCACCAGGTTCACCTGGATGTCTCCCAGCGTGCTGCCCGCACGCAGGTAGTACTGGCGCACCAGCCCGTTGAAGTTTATGGGCGCCGCCAGACCGGCGTACACCTGGTAATTACTTACTTCCGGAACCTGCGCAAGATAACGACTCAGGTCGGCCAGCGCCGCGGCAGTGCGTTCAAGCGGCGTACCCGCCGGCATATCCACGACCAGCTGAAACTCCGACTTGTTGTCGAAGGGCAGCATCTTGAGCACGACCCACTGGATCGCGGGCAAGGCGAGCGCCAGCAGAATCAACACGCCCACGCCCGCCCACAGGCGGCGGCGATTGCGCTGCCCGTGCAGCGGATCCAGAAACGGCACGAACAGGCGCCGGAATCCGGGCTCGAGGCGCGCCGACCAGCTCGAGTGAGCGCCGCTCGCATCCGGCCGCAGCCACAGCCGCGCCAGCCACGGGGTCAGCACGAATGCCACCGCCAGCGAGATGAGCATGCCCATGGAGGCATTGATCGGGATCGGCCCCATGTAGGGACCCATCAGGCCGCCGACGAAGGCCATCGGCAGGAGCGCTGCAATGACGGTGAAGGTTGCCAGGATCGTCGGTCCGCCGACTTCATCGACCGCCTCGGGAATGATCTCGGTGAGCGCACGCCCGGGCGTGAGCTGCAGGTGGCGATGAATATTCTCCACCACGACTATGGCATCGTCGACCAGGATGCCGATCGAAAAGATCAGTGCGAACAGGCTGACGCGATTGAGCGTGAAACCCCAGGCCCAGGAAGCAAACAGGGTCGCCGTCAGCGTCAGCGCCACGGCGATACCGACGATGGCCGCTTCGCGCCGACCCATCGCGAAGAACACCAGTGCCACGACGGCGCTGGTTGCAAACAGCAGCTTCTCGATGAGTTTGAGCGCCTTCTCGTTGGCCGTCGCGCCATAGTCGCGCGAGATTTCCACGCCCACTCCCTCGGGGATCACGGTGTTGCGCAGCTCGGCGATGCGGGCACGCAGCTGTGTCGTGACTGCCACGGCGTTCTCACCGGGCTTCTTGGTGACGCTCAGAGTCACGGCGGGGAACTCGGCGGCGTTCCTGCCGGCCGTGCCATACCAGACATAGTGTTCCGGTGGCGGCGCACCGTCACTGACGCGAGCAAGGTCGCGCAGGAACACCGGCCGCCCGGCATGCACGCCGACCACCAGGTCGGCGACCGCAGCGGCGTTCTCCAGGAAGCCGCCGGCGTCGATCGCCACGGTTTCATCGCCACGGACAATACTGCCGGCTGGCATCCCTGAATTGACCGATTGCAGGATGCGGCGCAGATCCGCGATCGTGACGCCCACGGCGCGCAGCGCCTGCGGATCGAGAACGATGTTGATCGCGCGCTTCGGCCCGCCGATCGTCATCACCTCGCGCGTTCCCGCCACGCGTTTCAGTTCGGCCTCCATGGCATGGGCAATGCGCTCGAGCTCGAAGCCGCCGCTGCCGGGCCGCTGGTCATAGAGAGTTGCCGTCAGGATGGGAACATCATCAATGCCCTTGGGCTTGACGATCGGTTCGCCGACGCCCAGCCCCGCGGGCAGCCAGTCGCGATTGGAGTTGAGCGTGTCGTAGAGCCGCACCAGTGCCTCGGTCCTGGGCACGCCGACCTTGAACTGCACCGTAATGATGGCCATTCCGGGCCTCGACACCGACATCACGTGCTCGAGACCCGCCATCTGCCCGAGCACCTGTTCGGCCGGACCCGCGACTGACTGTTCCACCTGCCGCGCCGAAGCGCCAGGATACGGAATCAGCACGTTGGCCATGGTCACATTGATCTGCGGCTCTTCTTCCCGCGGCGTTACCAGCGCCGCGAACAGGCCCATCAGCAACGCCACCAGCGCCAGCAGCGGCGTGATGCGCGCAGACTGGAAATACCTGGCAATGCGCCCAGCGACACCCATGAGATTGCCTAAGGCTTCCCGGCAGCCACTGGATCGAGCGCGACTTTTTCTCCAGCCTGCAGCCCCGCCAGCACCGTCACCGAATTGCCGCTCACCGGCCCGAGCCGCACCTGGCGCAGATGCGCAGCGCCGTTCGCGTCCATCACGTAGACAGCCGTGACTTCACTGCGCCTCAGGAGCGCGCTGAGCGGAATTCGCAGCTGCGCAGCAGCGTCGTGCAGCGGCAACAGCAGCCGCGCGAACTGCCCCGGCGTGAATCCACTCCCCTCCGGCAGCTCTGCCCGTACCTCGACACTATGGGTGGCAGGATCAACGGCGGCGATCACCCGCCAACTGGCGATCACCATGGGCGCCGCGTCAGCGACCAGCAATTGGGCCACCTGGCCCGACTGGACACGCGCTGCCAGCGATTCGGGCAACTGCGCGATCACGCGCAGCGCCGCCGGATCATAGAGCGCCAGCAGCGGCATGCCGGGTGTGGCCAGATCCCCGGCGCTCACCCATAGATCAGTGACACGGCCGGCATAAGGCGCCGTCACATTGTGCCAGGCGGCTCGCGTACGGGCGGTCTGCGCCTGGGCTGCCGTGACTTGAGCCTCGGCCTCGGCCGAGGCCAGGCTTGCCTGCGCCCGCTGCAGAGCGGCGGCGCTCAGGTAATCCTGCGCCCGCAACCGCTGCGCGCGTTCAAAATCCGCGCGCGCACTGAGCAGGCGCGCAGCCGCCCCACGGGCCGCCGCGCTGCTGGCGACAACCATGTCCCCGGAATCGCCCGCTTCGATCTGAATCAGTGGCTGGCCCGCCCGCACGGCATCGCCGTTGCGTACCAGGACCTTCATGACGCGCCCGGAGACCTGTGCACCCAGCGTGCCCTGCCTTACGGCCTCGATCGTGCCGGTGGCAGCATAGCTGGCGCCGCCCGGCTCGGCATGCACCACGAAAGTGCCCGGTGGTATGGCCCCTGCCAATGGGCCGAGCAGGATCCCGGCAACGCCAACTGTCAACCACACCTTCATTGCATCCGCTCCGTGTTTTGCTTACTATATCGCTCCATAGCTATATATGCAATTGGAGATTCATAGCGATGAAGGCTCTGGATGATCGGGCCCTGGGCCAGGTGGCCGAATACTTTCGGGCGCTCTCTGAGCCGATGCGACTTCGGATCCTGAACTCATTGCGCGACAAGGCACGCAATGTCGGTGCGCTCACCAGACTGCTCGATTGCAGTCAGGCCAACGTATCGAGGCACCTGGCGACGCTCATGCGCCACGGCCTGGTGGAACGCTCGGCACAAGGCACCAACGCTTTCTATCGCATTGCCGACCCGCGCGTGTACCAGCTGTGTGATCTGGTCTGTGGCCATGTGGCGCAACGCTTTACCAGCCAGGCGCAGCTGTGGGGCGAGCGTTTGCGCCGCCGTTAGCGCTGGTTGATATGCGCCCCTGGTTATCCTAGGCTGCGGGCTGATTCGCTACTTTCGGCGGATGATTGAATACTGAGCAGACCGGCGAGCGCTCGTTGTGGGCGGCGACCGCGGCACCGCTGCCGCCATGGCCGCAGCTCGTCGGCGCGGCGCGGGCCGAGGTGGCCATCGTCGGCGCGGGCTACACCGGTCTTGCGGCGGCGCTGCATCTTAGCGAGGCCGGTCGCTCGGTGGTTGTGCTCGATGCCGTGGACGTCGGCGAACGGGCCTCGGGCCTCAACGGCGGACAGGTGATCCCCGGACTCAAGTACGACCCCGACACGCTCGAGCAGATCTACGGCGCCAGGCTCGGCCCGCAGCTGGTGGCGACCGTCGCTGGCGGCCCCGATCTCGTCTTTGGGCTGATTGCCCGCCATAGGATTGCCTGCGACGCCGTGCGCAACGGCTGGCTGCAGCTGGCGACTTCCGAGGCGGCGCTCGGACCATTGAGCGCCCGGGTCCGCCAATGGCAGCAGCGCGGTGCGGCGGCGGAGTTGCTGAGTCGGGAGGAGACCGCGCACCTGTCCGGATCACAGCGCTACTGCGGCGGCTGGCTCGATCGCCGTGGCGGTACGCTGCAGCCCCTCGCCTACGTGCGCGGACTCGCGCGCAGTGCGCAGCACGCGGGCTGTCGCATCTACACCCACAGTCCTGCGATCCGTCTGACGCGCACCGGCAGCGGCTGGCGCATCGAGACGCCGCGCGGGGCACTCGAGAGCGCGAGCGTGATCCTCGCCACCAACGCCTACACGGACACGCTGCACGAACCGCTGCGACGCAGCGTGATCGCGATCCCCTCGTTCCAGGTGGCGACCGCGCCGATTCCACCGACGCTGCGCGCCTCGATCCTGCCACAAGGCCAGGCGGTCTCGGACACCTGGCAGCTGCTGCGCTACTTCAGGCTCGATGCGGCGGGCCGCCTGGTCATGGGATCCAGGGGTGTGTTCGGCCCCAGACCGCTCGCCGTCGCGACGCGCCATCACTATCGCGCCGTGCAGGAAATCTATCCGCAGCTCGAGGGCCTGCCCTTCGAGTACCACTGGGGTGGCCTCGTGGCCATGACGCCGGATCACCTGCCGCACCTGCACGAGCTCGCGCCCGGACTGCGCGCGGCGCTCGGCTACAACGGTCGCGGCGTCGCGATGGCGACCGTGCTCGGCACGCTGCTGGCGCGCTGGACGCTGGGCGAGTCGCCGGCAGACCTGGGTTTCCCGGTCACGCCATTGCGGCCGATGGCGCTGCATCGTTGCAGCCAGCTTGGCGCCAGGCTCGCGATCCAGTATTTCCGCGGACTGGACGGCATCGCACGCGCGCGCAACCGGCTGCCGGGCCGATGGCGTGCGGCGTGAACGTACCCAAGCTCATCCTGTTCAGCGCCCTCGGCCTCGTCAACGTCGCGTTCGTACTCGCCTGGATCCGCGCGGCGCGTCGCAACCCGGCGCGCGAGTCGGTGACGCCCATCGACATCCTGATCGGCTTGGTGACCGATTTCTTCGATACGCTTGGCATCGGATCGTTCGCACCGACCACGGCGATCTTCAAGCTGCGCGGCAAGCCGGCCGACGAGCTCATTCCCGGCACGCTCAATATCGGCCACAACTCGGCAGCGGCGCTCGACACCATCATTTTCGTCACTATCGTGGCCGTCGACCCGCTGCTGCTGGTGCTGATGGTGGGCAGCGCTGCGATCGGTGCCTGGTTCGGCGCTGGCGTCGCGACGCGGCTGCCGCGACGCGCGATTCAGCTGTTCATGGGTGTCGCGCTGCTGATCGCCGCGACGATCTTCGCGTTGTCGAATCTGGGCGCCCTGCCGGTCGGTGGCACCGCGATGGCGCTCGAGGGCTGGCGCCTGTATTTCGCGGTCGGCGCGAACTTCGTGTTCGGCGCCCTGATGAGCGTCGGGATCGGCCTGTACGCACCGTGCATGATCATGCTCGCGCTGCTCGGCCTGAACCCGCTCGCGGCCTTTCCCATCATGATGGGCGCCTGCGGACTGGTGCAGCCGGTCGCCGGTCTGAGGTTTCTCGAAACGGGCCGCTTCGCGTGGGGCCCGGCGACTGGCCTGATACTCGGCGGCGTGGTCGGCGTACTGGTCGCGGCGTTCATCGTCAAGCAGCTGCCGGTGACGGCGCTGCGCTGGCTGGTGATCGTGGTGGTAGCGTACGCTTCGATCATGATGCTACGGTCGGCGCGCCAGTGAGCAAGCGCCGAGTCGACACCGTGCAGGTGTCTGCGGCCGGCCCGCTGTTCAATCAGTCGGTGGAAAGAGCGCTCGCGATCCTCGAGGCCTTCGGCGGCGAGCGGCGCACGCTCAACGTGGTCGAAATGGCGACGGCAACGGGCATGACCAAGAGCTCCGCGCTGCGTGCGCTGACACCGATGACCATCACCTCACCGGAACAGGTGCTCGCGCGCGTCGCGGCGGCGCGCAAGGCGGGCTACGCCTGGTGCGATCAGGAGTGCTACCGCGGGGATCCTACAATTGGAGCGCCGATACTCGGCGACGAGAGCCGTCCGATCGCCGCCGTGAATATTTCCGGCCCTACGAACCGCTGGACGCTCGATGGACTGCGCAGCAAGCTCTCTTCGGTGCTGATCGAGACTGCGCGGGCCGCCTCGAGCGGCCTCGCCGCCCGCCTGCGGGCGTGAGCCAGGTAGCCGTCTCTGATCAGCTGCCCCACCGGGCCAATTACCTGGTCCGGTGGGGCAATCCGCGATTTGAACTCGCTACGACCTTAGAACGAGGCACCTACACGGACGTACCAGAACGCGCCGTTGAAGCCAAACGGACCGCCGGCACGCGGGTAGACGCTGCCGTTACCCAGACTGCCGGTCGACGGATAAACCGTATTGTCGTAGGCAGGGGTGCTGGCAATCTTGTCCGGATAGACGTTCAAGATATTGCGTCCACCGATACTGCCCGTGATGCGATGCGCGAACTCGTAAGAGAACTCTGCGTCGGTCGTGCTCTTGGCAGAGAACAACTGGCCCGGAACCCCTGGGACTCCCGACCCATAGTCATTGTCATCGCGCCAGGTGCCATAGTAGTTTTCGTGCAGCGAGACCCGAATCTTGCCCAGGCTGTAGTCCAGATTCAGGTTGGCACGGTGATTCGGCTGCAAGTGCTCGATGTCGACGACCCGGGAGTCAGAGATGACGTCCGGATTGCGATACGGGACCGTGGTCTTGTTGTAGTTATATGCCAGGGTCGTCAGCAGACGGCCGGCGCCCAGATGAAATGGATAACTGCCTACCAGGTCAATGCCCTTGGTCTCGGTGTCAAAGCCATTGGTGAAGTACTGCACCACACCGCCGACCCCGACATACGCCAGATCGGCGAGAGCGTCGATGTCCGCCTGGGTCACGTTATAGGACTTTGAAAGGCCGATCCGGTTTTTGACTTTGATGCTGTAGCCATCAAGGGTTACGAGCAAGCCTGCCATCGGTGTCAACACGATACCGGCGCTCAGATTGGTGGACTTCTCAGGGCCCAGCGACGTTGATCCGAAATACCTGGCGGCCGGGCTTTGAATACGATAGGTGCCCTGCTGCACGTTCTGTCCCAGTACGAAAGTTGTCGTCAGCGTCTCCACGTTCGACTGCCCTGGGCTGGGCGCATGGAACCCAGTGCTGGCAGTGGCGCGCACGGCGATGGAATCATTGAACTTCAAGCGCGCAGAGATCTTGCCCAGGGTCGTATTGCCGAAGGTAGCGTAATCCTCGTATCGTCCCGCGACGCCAAGCGTGAAGTTCTCAGTCACGTCGGCTTCAAGATCCACGTAACCCGCGTAGCTGCGCTGCGACGCGTCGACTCCGGTGCTGACGCCACCAAAACCGTTGGAGGCGGGCGCATGGTTGATGACCTGCTGCGAGCCGCCGCTCAGGTGCGGCGTGCACACGCCGGCGACGCAATCATAAAGTGGCTGCGTAACGTAGGGGCCTGCGATGTACGAAGCCGTATCACCGAGAAACTGCTGATAGTTCTCGTTGCGCCACTCAACACCCGCCGCCACCGAAATTGGACTGGCAAACGTTCCAACCTTCCAGGGATAGGTCACGTCAAAATTCATATTGGCTTCATTCTGCTGAAATTTGCCAATGTAGAAGTTCGTGGGAGAATTTGGTCCCAACGACATGTTGACGGAACTGCGCAGGGACATATCCAGGTAGTTCTGGGCCATCGTGCCTGACAGATCGTAGGTCATGCCCCGGCTGGTGGTGCCCTTGTATCCCACCGCAGCGAAGATCTCCTGCGTGATCCCATAGAAGCGTGGCGTAAAGCCGGCCGGGTAGACGGCGTTTCGGTAGTTAAAAGGCGTCTCAGCTACACCATTGTTACTGTAAAGAAACCCATTGGCCGGGCAGGTAACGTTGTTCGCCGGGCAAGGGGTCAGGTAGAAATCTCTGAAAGCAGAATGGGACCCAATGGTGTCGCCGGGGCTGTCCGGATCGGGGACGGCCCTGGACAGGCGATAATTGAAGCTCTCGTTCGCCGAGATATGAGCGTAGTTGGCAAAGAAATAGATCTGATCACCATTATCGAGTTTGACGCCAGCATTGATCACACCCTTGTAACTCTTGGACGGGGGTGTGCCCCACTCCTGCACGGGGCCCGGGTAATTGGGCAGCTGAGAGGCCAGGTCCGGAAATGTCTGGGCGAAGGACAGGGCCGAAGGCCGGGTCTGGCCACGATTGGTCTGATCGTTCTTGGCAAGTTCCAGGCTGAGGTTGACGAAGCCCTGGCCGCCCAGCGGGAGGCCAAGGTTAGCCGAAATCTGACCGTCGTTGCCATCACGTGAATGACCGCCGCCCGGAAAATAACTGCCGAAGCGGGCCGCCAGTTCCAGGCCGGAAGGGCTGTCGCGAAAGTGATAGTTCAACACGCCAGCAATGGCATCCGAGCCGTACTGCGCCGAGGCGCCATCGCGCAGGATTTCCAGCGACTTGATGGCAATCGAGGGGATCGAGCCGAGGTCAGGGCCCTGTGAACCGAAGGACAGTTCGGTATCACCACCAGCGTAGGTCTGAACCAGCGCGGAACGGTTGAGGCGCTTACCGTTGAGCATCACCAGCATTTCGTCGCCCGACAGGCCGCGCAGGGACGGGGAGCGTACGAAGGTGGAAGCATCGGAGATGGAGTTCTGGCCGACCGAGAACGAAGGCACCGCGCTGGCCAGGTTATCCAGCATGTTCGCTGCCGGGTGGGCCGCGAGATCGGCGCCGCTGATCACGTCGATTGGCGCCGAGGACTCGGCCACCGTGCGATCCAGGCGCCGCGTTCCGGTGATAATGATTTCCGAGGCTTCCTCCGCAGGAGCCGCGTCGCTGGCCGCCGTGGCAGCGGGTTTCACTTGGGCGACAGCGGCATGCATGCCCAGCGTCATGCCCAGTGTGAGGACCAATGCGGTCCCGAGAATGCGCAGAATCTTCATGAATAGTCTCCCGAAAAACGACCAGATGTGTTCTGCCGTTGCACAAAAGCAACAGTGTCTTGTTATTTCCGGGCCGATCTTAGGTGCGCAGTGAGTAATTTGCAACGAACATCGAACAACCCGGCCTCACCCTAGGGCGCTCCTGCGCCGCTGGCCAGCGGTGCGAAGCTTGCACTTTCCAGGGCTCTTGAAAACGGGGGCAGCTCATCCTGCAGGATTTTGCGGTATTCGGCGTCGACGCTCGCCACGTCGGCTTCGTAGGTTTTCAGCAGGCCCAACTGCGTCGCGCTGGGCGCGAAATCAGCGCTGCCGGCCATGTCGCCCCCACCGGTTCCGACTTCGGCATTGAGCCAGATCAGGTCCAGATAGATCCCGTAGGGCTCGACGAAATACTTGTCATCGCTGTTGCGCAAGGCTCGCGACACCAGACGGGATTCGACCGCCTGCAGCCTGGCGTCCAGGCTCTCGGCCGCCGCCAGCAGCTGCTGCCGCTGGCGTTGCTGGGCTTCGCTCAATACCGGCGGCGGCGCGGCCGCAGGCTCTGACTCGGGCTCGTCGCCTTCTTCGGCCATTACGGGCTCCGGCTTATCCGGCTTCCTGGCCGGCCGCAGCATCGTCGCGACAGTCTCGATCTGCTTGCGCAGCCACTCCATCTGATTGACCGTGTCGGACACGTGGCTGATATCGTCACGGATTCGAAGCAGCGTCTTGACGGACTGGTCGATATCCGCAGCAGATCCGGGTGCCTGCGGGTCGGCGAGGATCGTGAGCGCCTGGGTGTAGGACTGGTCGTCAAGCTTCATGCGCACTGAATAAGTGCCCGGCGCCGCGATCGGCCCCACTTCGCCCGGTTTCGATCCCCAGTGGGTGATGGGCCTGGAGTCGGCATCGCGAAAGCGGGGTTCATTCCAGATGCGCCGATTGTCGGGCGCCACCGTCCGCAGGGCGATGACGCGCGGCGAATCAAAGCGTAGATCCCACTTCAGGCGGTTGATGCCGACCACCAGATCCTTTGATTCCATCGGTTCGAGTTTGCGGACGGCGTTCCCCTGGGCATCGAGAATCTCGAACTCAACCGGGCCTTTGGGTACGCTCTTGAGTGAAAAGTTGAGCATGGCCTGGGCGCCGCGCACGAAACGATAGCTCGCTCGTGGTTCATGCAATACGACCGCCGCAGCGGAGCGATGCCTGGTCATCTGTTCCAGTGGCGTGATGTCATCGAGGATGTAAAGGCCACGGCCGTAGGTCGACACCACGAGATCGTGAAAGCCCGGCTGCACGACTACCCAGGTCGCGGGTGCCGCGGGCAAGCCATTCTGCAGCGCGGTCCAGTGTTCGCCGTCGTCGAGCGAGTAATACACACCATTCCCGGTACCGGCGAACAACAGCCCCGCACAGTTGGGATCATCGGTCACACTGCGTACATAGGACAGCGCGTGCCTGGGCAGATCGCTGTTGATCCGCTTCCAGGTCTTGCCGTAATCGGCAGTCTTGTAGATGAACGGGTCGCGGTTGTCCGCCAGATGCAGATCGACGCTGACATAGGCGCTGGCCGGATCAAAGCTCGAGGGCGCAATGCTGGTGATCGTGCCCCAGGGCGGAAGTCCCGGCAGCTTGCTGGTGACGTGGGTCCAGCTGCTCGCCCCGTCCCTGCTGTACCAGACCTGTCCGTCATTGGTGCCGGCCCAGATGAGCCCCTTCTGAATCCTGGAGGGCGCGATCGCAAACACGACTTCGCCGTAGAACTGCCCGAGGTTATCGCCAACAATGCCGCCCGATGGCATGAGATGAGAGGGATCCTGCGTGGACAGATCGGGGCTGACCACTGCCCAGGTCTGGCCCGCATCCGTGGTTTTGAATATCACCTGGCAACCGTAGTAGACCGTGTTGTGCTCGAAGGGATCGATCGCCAACGGCGCAGTCCAGTGGCAGCGATACTTCAGATCGTTGGGTGGCGAGTCGAGCGTGTGCTTCCAGGGGCTGAGGGAGTGCGCCTGCTTGTACCTGGCATCCCAGCGTGTGACCTTGTTGCCGTAGCAGGTGGCCCACACGATGTTGGGATCCTCGATGTCGGGAATCGTAAAGCCGGATTCGCAGCCGCCCATGTGGCGGTCCCAGTCCGCTTCCTGGGACTCCCCCGGCACCACCGGGCCGCGCATGTTGCCGTCGTCCTGCATGTTGCTATAGAAATAATAGGGGACCTGATTATCCACGGCGACGTGGTACATCTGGCCGATGGGCAGAGTGACGCGGTGGAAGCCGCGACCATGCACCGTGGTGATGATCAGCCCGGCGTCGTCGGTGATCACGAAGCGATCCGGGTTGGCCGGGTCGACCCAGATGTCGTGGGTGTCGCCGCCCCAGCGGACTTCGTGAAAATTCTCGCCCGAATCCAATGACTGGTGGAAAGAGCTGTTGGCGACGAACAGTTCATTGTCGCTGCCGGTCGATACCGCGAGGCGAATGTAGT
>JAYTUZ010000080.1:0-23601 GCA_043744295.1 Gammaproteobacteria bacterium
TTATCGGCACATCTGCACGAAGCGCTGCAGCGGCGGCTGGCGCAATTTGCCGCCGACCCCGAAGTGGCGCGTAATTTTCTGCGCCACGGTGCGGTGCCGCCCACCGGCACGCTTATCCGCCAGCCGCAACTGGCCGCGCTGCTCGAACAACTGGCCCATCACGGACTCGAGGCCTTCTATCAGGGCGAGCTCGCCGCAAGACTCGTCGCCGGCGTGCGCGCCCAGGGCGGCATCTGGAGTGAGGCTGACCTGGCCGCGTACCGTGCGATCGAACGCCCGCCGATCGTCGGTCAGTATCGCGGTGCGCGCGTGGTCTCGGCGCCGCCACCCAGCTCCGGCGGCATCGCGCTCATCGAAGCGCTGAATATTCTCGCGCAGCAGCCGCTGGCCACCAGCGATAGCGTCACCCGCAAGCACTTCATCATCGAAGCGATGCGCCGCGCGCATCGCGATCGCGCCATGTACCTGGGTGATCCTGATTTCGTCAGCGTGCCGGTGGCGCGGCTGATCAGCCCCGACTACGCTGCCGGGCTGGCCGCTTCGATCCGCGATGACCGGGCGACGCCGAGCAGTACGCTGCCCGGCATCGGTGCCGGTGCCGCAGCGGGTCCGCAGACTACGCACTTTTCGGTACTTGATCGCGACGGCAATCGCGTGGCCGCGACCATCACGCTCAACTTCGGCTTCGGTTCCGGACGCATGATCAAGGGCACCGGGCTGTTTCTCAACAACGAGATGGACGATTTCTCGATGAAGCCCGGTGTGCCCAATGGTTACGGCCTGGTCGGGGCCGATGCCAACGCCATCGCGCCCCGCAAGCGCATGCTCTCCTCGGTCACGCCATCCTTTGTGGATAGCGGCGATCGCATGATGATCACCGGTTCGCCGGGCGGCAGCCTGATCATCGGCATGGTGCTGCTGGCCACGCTCGATTTCCTGGACGGACACAGCGCGGCCGAGATTGCCGCCGCGCCACGCATTCATCAGCAGTATCTTCCCGATGCGGTGCGCTACGAACCCGGCGCGCTCAGCGAGGCTGAAATCGCCGCGCTCAAGGCACGCGGCGATACGCTGGTGAGTAGCAGCTGGCGCTGGGGAAATCTGCAGACCATCATCTGGAATCGCAACACTGGCGCAGTCGAAGCGGCCGCCGACCCGCGCGGCGAAGGCGCCGGCCTTGTCGACTAGCTGTGTTTGATCCGCAGCACGCACCATGACCAAGGCCTCCTCGACAGACTGGGAACTCACTATCGACTTGCCCCTGGGGGTCGTGGCCAGTCAGCTGATGCGTATCGAGGAGCAGTTGCGGCTGCTGAACATGAAGGCCGCGGATCTCGTGAAGGAGCGTGACAGCGGGCGCCGCAACGGGGCGATTTCGGTCCGGCTCGAGCACATCAACAAGGCGCTCGATTCAATCAGGACCCTCATGGCGGATATCGAAACCGATATCGACGCTACGCGTCGCAAGCCATACCCCGAGCGGGATGACTGAGGTCCGGTCGGCGCAGCTTGTTCGCGGGCTACCCTGACTTGAGGCGCGACTTCGACCTGCGCGCCCGGGACTTCACCGCAGGCGCGCGCTGCTTCTGAATTGCGACCCGCGGCGCGCGCGGTGCACGCGGCAGCTTACCCTCGCGTGACAGGTCGACCGCACGCCACAGGTACCAGGCCGCCATCGAGCCATGCGGGTGCCAGCGTGCGCCAAATTGCGCCAGTGCCCGCGGGGTCGGCAGCCCCTTGAGTCCATACGCCAGGCGAAAGCCGTTGCGTACGCCGAAATCGTCAATCGGCAGTACGTTGGGTCGGCCGAGCTGGAACATCAGCATCATCTGCACGGTCCATGGGCCGATGCCGCGCACCTGCGTCAGGCGCTCGATGATGTGCTTGTCCTCGAGCGCCATCAGCTGCGCGGACGTGGGCACGACGCCGCTCTGCGTCTTCTCGGCAAGATCGCGCAGTGCGCGGATCTTTGCGAAGGAGAAGCCTGCGGCGCGCAGCGCCGCCTCATCGGTGGCCAGCAATGCCGCGGGTTCCGGAAAGGCGGCCGGCGCGTACAGGGCCACAAAGCGGGCAAGTATGCGCGCCGCTACCGCGCCGTTGAGCTGCTGGTGCGCAATGCTCGAGGCCAGCGATTCAAAGGGCGTGCGCTCGAGTCGCGCGTGCATGGTGCAGGGGCCGGCAGCCTCGATGAGCCGCGCCATCACCGGATCGTGCCCGGCCAGTGCGCGCTCGCGCCGGCGCATCGCCGCGCGCTGTCGCGCCGCCAGGTTGTTGCGCGCCGGCGCTTTGCCCGTGGCAACTGCACTCATTGCTGGCACTCCGGGCAGTAATACGTGGAGCGTTGTCCCTGGGTGATGTGCCGCACCGGCGTGCGGCAGCGACGGCAGGGCGCGCCAGCGCGTTCGTACACATAGAGTTTCACGGCGAATTCGCCGGGCATGCCTTCGGCATTCACATAGTCGCGCAATGTGGTGCCACCGGCGCGTATAGCCGCACCCAGCACACGGCGGATGGCGGCTGCCAGGCGCGTGCTCTCTGCGGGTTTCAGCGAGCGCGCGCTGCGGCGCGGTCGGATGCGGGCGCGAAACAGCGCTTCACTGGCGTAGATATTGCCGACCCCGGTAATCAGCCGGCCGTTGAGCAGCAGGGTCTTGATGGCCACGCGCCGCCGGCGGGTGATGCGCTGCAGATAAGCGCCATCGAATTGCGCTTCGAGCGGTTCGGGCGCCAGCCTGGCGAGCAGCGGATGGATGAGCGGATCATCACTCGTATACAGGCAACTGCCAAAGCGCCGCGGATCGTTGAAACGCAGCGCCTGGCCCGAATCGAGCCACAGGTCGAGGTGATCGTGGGTTTTGAGCGGGCTGCGCTGCGGCAATATGCGCAGTGATCCGGACATGCCCAGGTGCATGATCAGGGTTCCGCGCGTGAGGCGTATCAGCAGGTATTTTGCGCGCCGCTCAACGCCCTGCACCTGTTGGCCGCGCAGCAGCCCGGGCAGCTTTGGATCCACTGGCCAGCGCAGCCGCGCCTCGTGCACGCGCAGCGCGCGAACGATGCGGCCCTGGAGGTGCGGCTCGATGCCGCGGCGTGTGGTTTCGACTTCAGGCAGCTCAGGCACGGTGCCCATCCTCGCGGCCCGTCCTGACGCCGGCGCTACTTGATCTTGGTTTCTTTGTAGGCGACGTGCTTGCGCACTTTCGGATCGTACTTGAGCATCTCCATCTTTTCCGGATGCAGGCGCTTGTTCTTCATCGCCACGTAGAAATGGCCGGTGCCGGCCGAGGAGAGCAGTTTCACTTTTTCGCGCATGGCTGCAGGACCTGCAATTCAGAAGACTTCAGATGTGCTCGCCGCGGCCGCGAAGCTCGGCGACCACGGCTTCGATGCCGTTCTTGTCGATGGTGCGCAGGCCGTTGCCCGATACCCGCAGGCTGATCCAGCGCTTTTCGCCTTCCAGCCAGAATCGCTGCGTATGCAGATTGGGCAGGAAGCGGCGACGGCGGCGATTGTTGGCGTGCGAGACGGTATTGCCCGAGGCGGGGCGCTTACCGGTGATCTGACAGACGCGCGACATGACAGTAATCCTTGTAAATCAATAACTTGCTATTGTGCTCCGCCGCTGCGAGGCAGGGGCGAAGGGCGGGCTTTATACCAGCCCGGCGCGCCTCAGTCTATAGGCACGCCAATGATGGCCTTGAGGATCAGCCGGTCCGGGCTGGTTCCGTAGCCCATGCCCGCCCCCAGGTTCAGCTCCCACCGCCCTATGGATTTATCCAGCACGATGAAGCCCGCCTGATCGCTGTCGCCGAAGTGTCCCGGCGAGCGCAGCTCGCCCATGCCGTTGAAGCTTTCGATACCAAGGGACGCGTCGTTGCCGATGCTGTGCATCAGTTTCGTCGCCAGCTCAAAAGTAGCCGGACTCGGCTCGGGCCCCGAGACCTTGAAACCCACATTGGCGTTGAAGGCCAGCGTCCATGGGCCGCTACGCGTGCCGGCGATGCCCTTGAGTTCACCGTTTACAGGGTTGGCATCGAGGCTGTGATTCACGCGGCCCAGCTCCAGATTTGCGCCCCAGAACCAGCTGTCCTCCGGCGCCCTGGGCGCGATGTACTTCAGGCGAAACTTGATTCCGCCCAGGCCCAGCTGGCCGTCCCGATCCAGTGTCGCCAGCGGCAGGTAGACGCCCAGCTCCAATGAGTTTGTGAGGCCATAGGCAAACTCGGGTGTCACCCGCAGCCGATGCAGGGAGGGCTCATTGCCGGGGTAGTCGACGAGCAGATCGCCGCTCGCCACGTAGCTGGTGTGGACATCGAGTCCAAACTCGCCGGGCTTGCCCAGTTCGTCCATGTAGACCTGGATTTCTTCGTCGGCGCCGAACGCGGCGCCGCAGACCAGGGCAGCTATCGTGGCCAGGGTAAATGCAATTGACTGGTGCGCGCGTGTGCTCATTCGCACACCATGCCGAATTGCTGGAATGAGGTCAATGGCCGCTGCGGGCAGCGGCGGCGCGATTTACAGCAGCCCGCGCTCGGCAAACGACAAGCAGCCATTGTCACCCACGATGCAATGGTCGAGCACGCGGATATCGACCAGCGCCAGCGCCTCACGCAGCCGGCGCGTGATGAGCTCATCGGCCTGGCTGGGTTCGGCCACGCCCGAAGGGTGGTTGTGCGCGAGTATTACTGCCGCGGCGTTGCGACCCAGGGCCTGCTTGACCACCTCGCGCGGGTGCACACTCGCGCCATCTATCGTGCCGCGAAACAGTTCGTCGAAGGCGATCAGTCGATGACGGTTGTCGAGATGCAGGCAGCAGAACAGCTCATGCGGCTGGTCGCGCAATCGTGCGATGAGAAAACGATGGGTGGCAGCGGGAGAATCGAGCAGCGGGCCGGTGCGCAACGCCTCGGCGTAGTGGCGGCGCGCCAGTTCGAGTGCGGCCTGCAGGCGACAGTACCCGGCTGCACCCAGGCCGCGTAGCCCCAGCAATGCGGCCCGATCAGCACTGAGCAGTTCGCGCAGCGAATGATGCGCACCCAGCAGCGAGCGGGCGAGGTCGACCACATTGCTGCCGCGCAGGCCGGAGCCGCCCAGCAGCAGGGCCAGCAGCTCGGCGTCGGAGAGCACCGCGGCGCCGCCAGCCAGCAGCTTTTCGCGCGGGCGCTCGGCCACTGGCCAGTCTCGCAGATTCATGTGAGGCGCTTCACATTCGCTGATGGATCGGGCGCTCATTGTTCCCCGACATGGCCTGCGGGTGTGATCGTCATATCAGCCGGGCATGGCACGAAACAGCCCTATTGACCGATAATGTGGCCATGCGTGGCAAACACGTCATCCTGGGCGTAAGCGGCGGCATCGCTGCCTACAAGAGCGCTGAACTGGTGCGCCGTCTCATCGAGCGCGGCGCCGAAGTGCAGGTGGTCATGACTGCGGCTGCCCGCGAATTCATCACCGCCCTCACGTTCCAGGCGCTCTCCGGTCGCGCGGTGCGCGAGAGTCTGTGGGATCCGGCCGCCGAAGCGGCCATGGGTCATATCGAACTGGCGCGCTGGGCCGATCTGGTGCTGGTCGCGCCCGCCAGCGCCGATTTTCTCGCGCGCCTGGCTGGTGGCCGCGCTGATGATCTGCTGGCCACCCTGTGCCTGGCAACCAGCGCGCCGCTGGTCGTGGCGCCGGCAATGAATCAGCAGATGTGGCTCAACGTCGCCACCCAGGCCAATGTCGCCACGCTCGGCAGTCGCGGCGTGCGCCTGCTCGGACCTGCCAGCGGCGATCAGGCCTGTGGCGAAGTGGGTCCCGGGCGCATGCTCGAGGCGCTGGAGATCGCCGATCTGATCGAGCCCCTGCTGGCTGATCCGGGTCCGCTCAGCGGCAAGCGCGTACTGATTACCGCCGGCCCGACCCGTGAGTGCATCGATCCGGTGCGCTTCGTGAGCAATCGCAGTTCCGGAAAGATGGGCTTCGCCCTGGCACAGGCGATGCGTGCGGCTGGCGCCGAAGTGGTGCTGGTGAGCGGGCCGGTGTCATTGAGTACGCCGGCCGGCGTACGGCGCATCAACGTCGAGAGCGCGGTGCAGATGTACGAGGCGGTGCAGCAGGAACTGGCCGGCACGGCCGTGTTCATCGCCACGGCCGCCGTGGCCGACTACCGGCCCATCGAGAGCGCGCCGCGCAAGATCAAGAAGCGCAACGAGCAGCTGAGCGTTGCCATGACGCGCACCACGGATATCCTCGCGACGGTCGCCGCGCGCCCGGATCGGCCCTTTGTGGTCGGCTTTGCGGCCGAGACCGACAACGTCGAACAGCATGCCCTGGAAAAACTGCTGCGCAAGAATCTCGACATGATCGCCGCCAACGAAGTCAGCAGTTGCAAGGCATTCGACTGCGATGACAACGCGCTGCTGGTGCTGGCGCGCGGCGGTGGGCGGGTCGAGCTGCCGCAGGCTTCGAAACGCGAGCTGGCCAGCGCACTGGTGGCCCTGATCGCCGAGCGGCTGGCGACGGCGTGCTGCGCCGCTACGCCGGCGGCGCTGCCGGCCAGCATACCTCAGTGAGCGCGCCGCAGCTGCGTGCGCTGCAGGTGCGCATCCTCGATGCGCGCATCGGCAACGAATTTCCTCTGCCGGCCTACGCCACCAGCGGTTCTGCAGGGCTCGATCTGCGCGCCTGCGTAGCGGCGCCACTGACGCTGCAGCCTGGCCAGGCGGAGCTGATCTCGACGGGCCTCGCCATCCATGTCGCCGATCCGGCGCTCGCGGCGGTGATCCTGCCGCGTTCGGGGCTGGGCCACAAACACGGCCTGGTGCTGGGCAATCTCGTCGGGCTGATCGATTCCGATTACCAGGGGCCGCTCATGGTCTCGTGCTGGAACCGCAGCAGCGTTGCCTACACGGTGCAACCCGGTGAGCGCATCGCCCAAATGGTGCTCATCAACGTGGTGCAGGTTGAGCTGCAGGTGGTGGCGCAGTTCGGCGCCTCGGAGCGCGGTGCCGGCGGCTTCGGGCACAGCGGCAGATCGTGAACTTCAGCCGCTCGAGTTGGCCGTCAACTCGCGATAGCGCGCGATATCCGACTCAAACTGCGTGCGCACGGTTACCTGCTCCCTGGTGCGATTATCGAGCGCCCGCTGCTGGGTGCGCACATCGTTGGAAGCGCGCACCAGTTCCTCGGTGAGATCATCAGGCATGCGCCGGGCGTCCGGCTTGGTATTGTAGGGCTTGAAGTGCATGGCGCGCGCCTGCAGGGCGGCGAGCCGCGTCTGCAGCAGTTCTATATAGGCGTTGGTTGCCTTGATCTGGCCGTTGACCTGATTGAGCCGCTCATCGCGCAGCCGCTCGATGTCCTTGGTCGAGGTATAAGTGGTGAGCAGAAAGCGATCATGCTGCGCACGCTGCGCAATCTCCTGCTCGCGGTGGTGCTGCTCGGCCTGTTGCTGCGCGTTCTTGAGGGCGTCGATATGCTGCACTTCGATGCCCTGGGAATTGAGCACGCGCCGTTCGGCTTGCGCGTACTCGGGGGGCACGGCATCGCCATAGTGGCGCTCACCGTTCTTGTCCACCCAGCTGTAGTTGTGATTCTTGCCCGGTTCGGCCGCCCACGCCGGCGCCGCGCCGGCGGCCCATAGCAGCGCAAACCCGGCAATGCCCAACGACCATTTCATTATGTCAGTCACTCCACCGCCAATCCGGCCAGCCCCATTGTCCACGCCCCACGATCCAGAGCAAGGGATGTGCTCTCCCCAAAGCCCTAATCTGCGACTCCGTACTGCTCCCGGTAAGCACGCAGGGCGGCCAGCTGGCCGGGAGCCAGGGCCAATTGGCCCGGTGCCGCGAGCGCCTCGATCAACCCATCCAGAGTGAGAATGCTTACGCATTGCAACCCAAACTGTGAACTCACTTCCTGCACCGCCGATTGCGCCCCCAGTCCGCGTTCCTGTCGATCCAGCGCCACCGCCACGGCTACTGGTTGGGCGCCCAGCGAGCGGATAAGTTCTATGGATTCGCGCACCGCGGTCCCCGCGGTAATCACATCATCGACAATCACCACCCGTCCCTGCAGCGCTCTGCCGACAATCAGCCCCGCCTCACCGTGATCCTTGGCCTCCTTGCGATTGAAGGCCCAGGGGAGGTTGCGCCCGTGGTGTTCGGCATAGGCCATGGCGCAGGCGGCCACCAGCGGAATGCCCTTGTAGGCCGGGCCGAACAGCTGATCGAAAACCAGGCCCGAAGCGGCCAGCGCCGCCGCGTAGCAGCGTCCCAGGCGTGCCAGCGAGGCGCCGTCGTTGAACAGGCCGGCGTTGAAAAAATACGGACTCATGCGCCCCGACTTGAGCCTGAATTCGCCAAATCGCAGGGCCTGGCGTTCGAGCGCGAGGGCGAGAAAATCCCGCTGGTAATCGTGCATGCGCGGCAGGCTATCATGTCGCCATGCGTGTCATCACCCTGAACGTCAACGGCATCCGTTCGGCCGCCAGCAAGGGCCTGTTTCCCTGGCTGGCGGGCCAAAAGGCCGACGTGATCTGCCTGCAGGAAGTGCGTGCCCGCGAGGATCAGTTTGCCGGCCATGCGATCGGCCTGGCCGGCTACCACGCGGCTTATTTCCCGGCCGAGCGGCCCGGCTACGCCGGCGTCGCGCTGTATTCCAGAGCACGACCGCAACGCGTGCTGCGTGGTTTTGGCGCGGATGAATTCGATCGCGAAGGGCGTTATCTGGAAGCGCAGTTTCCGGGCTTTTCCGTGGTCTCGCTGTATCTGCCCTCCGGCTCATCGGGAGCAGAGCGCCAGGCTTCGAAGTTCCGGTTTCTCGAGGCCTTCATGCCGCAGCTGCGCGCTCTGCGCCGCCGCCGTCGGCACACCATCCTGTGTGGCGACTGGAATATCGCTCACAAAGCCGTTGACCTCAGGAACTGGAAGGCCAACCAGAAGAATTCGGGCTTCCTGCCCGAAGAGCGCGCCTGGCTCGACACACTGTTTGATGACACAGGGTTCATCGATGCTTTTCGCAGCGTGGATGGCCGACCCGATCAATACACCTGGTGGTCGAATCGCGGCGCAGCCTGGGCGAAGAATGTGGGTTGGCGCATCGACTATCAGATCACTACGCCCGGGCTGGCAGGCGCGGCGCGCGCGGCGCAGATCTACAAAGCCCAGCGCTTTTCCGATCACGCGCCGCTGATCATGGACTACGAGTTCTAGCTCGATGCCAGTCGCCAAACCCAGACTGCGCGAAATCTTTTCCAGCCCCAAGCTGCTGGTCATCATGGCGCTCGGCGCCGCCTCCGGATTCCCGAACCAGATCACCGAGAGTGCCCTGCAGGCCTGGCTCAAGGATGCCGGCACCAGCAATACCACGATCGGTCTGCTCAGCTACGTTGCCATCCCCTATCTGCTGAAATTTCTCTGGGCGCCGCTGCTCGATCGCTTCCCGCTGCCCCTGCTGGGTCGCAAACGCGGCTGGATGTTTGTCATTCAGCTTGGCCTCGCGCTGGCCATTGCCATGTTCGCCCTGCAGAACCCGAGCGTGTCCCTGACGGCAGTCGCGGTGACGGCGCTGATCGTGGTGTTTTTCTCCGCATCCCAGGACATCGTCATAGACGCCTATCGGGCCGACGTGTCGCTACCGCATGAACGCGGGCTCGCCGCTGCCGCCAACAATCTGGGTTATCGGGCCTGTGCCTGGCTGGCCTTCGCCGCAGCACTGGTGATGGCCGACCACTTTGGCTGGCGCCAGGCCTTTCTGGTGCTGGCCGCCGTAATGGCGGTTTTTGCGCTGGTCACCTGGTTCGCACCCGAGCCGGAATACCAGGCACCGCCGCCGAGCTCACTGCGCGAGTCGGTGCTGACGCCGCTGCGCGAACTGCTCGGCTCACCGGGCGCATTGGGACTGATCGGCGTGATCGTCACCTTCAAGATCGGCAACGCACTGGCGCTCAAGCTGTTCACGCCATTTCTGATGGACATCGGCTTCAGCAAGACCGAGATTGGCCTGGTCGCAAAAGCGGTGCTCACGAGCAGCGCTATCGTCGGTGGCATTCTGGGCGGCCTGTGGATGATCCGTCTCGGGTTGCTGCGCTCGATGCTGCTGTTCGGCGCCATGCAGACCGTGACGACCCTGTCGTTCTATGTGCTGGCGGTAGTGGGCAAGAGCTTTCCCATCATGATCGCTGCCACGGCCATCGAGAACCTGTCGGCGGCGATGGGCAATATTGCCGAGGTCGCGCTGATCATGGCGTTGTGCAATTCACGCTTCAGCGCCTTTCAATACGCGCTGCTCTCGGTGCTCGCGCTGCTGCCGCGCTATCTGCTCGGCGGCCCGGCCGGCTGGCTGGCCGACCAGGGTGGCTGGAGCGTCTACTTCGTGGTCGCTTTCCTGGTCGGCCTGCCCGGGCTGTTCATGGTGTGGTTGATGCGCGATCGCATCGCGGCGCTCGATGTCCCGCGCTGAGATCGATCTGGAACGCGTGTTGTGCCGGCTCGAGGAGCTGAGGGCGACTGGTTGCCGGGAATTTCGACTCGGCGGCGGCGACTGGCCGCTCAAGGGCTTTGTGCTCGACCTTGGCCCTGCAGGTGGCGCCGCCGCCGGCGTGCGCGCCTACGTCAACCGCTGCCCACATCGTGCGCTGCCGCTGAACCTGCTGCCCGATCGCTTCCTGAGCCACGATGGCACGATGATTGTCTGCTGCATGCACGGCGCGCTGTTCGAGAAGGCCACGGGCTTTTGCGCGGCGGGACCGTGCGTCGGCGGGTCACTGAGGCCCATCCCGGTGTGCATCATCGACGGGCTGGTGCTGCTGGCGGAGAGTACCGAACAGGCGCGAAGCCGGTAACATCCCGGGATGTCACTGCTGTCACTACTTGGGGCCGAACTGGCCTACGGGCTCACGCCGCTGCTCGATGCGGCCTCCTGCACGCTCAATGAAGGCGAGCGCATCGGCCTGATTGGCCGCAATGGCACCGGCAAGTCGACCCTGCTCAATGTCATCGCTGGTCGCACCATGCTCGACGGCGGTGGCGTGCAACGCCGCGAGAACCTGCGCATTGCGACCGTGGAGCAGGAACCGCTGCTGCCGCCTGCCGCGACGCTGCTCGAGAGCCTGCGCATACGTGGCGATTTCGAAGCGCTGGACGACGATCGCTATCGCTGGCACACCGAAACGCGGCTGGTGGAATACGCCACGCGTCTCGGGCTCGACACTGCAGTGGATCCGGCCATGGCCTCGGGCGGCGAGCGCAAGCGCGCGGCGCTGGCACTGGCCTTTGCACTCGATCCGGATCTGCTACTGCTTGATGAGCCGACCAATCATCTGGATCTGAGCGCGATTGCGCAACTCGAGGAACTACTGGCAAAGGGACCAACACTGGTATTTGTCACGCACGATCGCTGGTTCCTGGATCGGGTCGCCACGCGCATACTCGAACTCGATCGCGGCTGGCTGCGCAGTTATCCCGGCAACTACACAGCCTACGAACTGCAGAAGACCTCGGAACTCGCGGCTGAAGCCGTCGGCAAGCGCAAGTTCGATAAATTCTGGGCACAGGAAGAAGTCTGGATCCGCCGCGGCGTGGAAGCGCGGCGCACCCGCAACGAGGGTCGTGTGCGCAGGCTCGAACAGCTGCGCGTGGCGCGCGCCGAGCGGCGCGAGCGCATTGGCAACCTCAGGCTGGCCATCGATGCCAGCGAACGCTCCGGCAAGCTGGTCGCCGAGCTCGAAGGCGTCGGCAAGACCTTCGGCGAGCGCGCCATCGTCAGCAATCTGAACCTGCGCCTCATGCGTGGCGACCGGCTGGGACTGCTGGGACCAAACGGCGTCGGCAAGACCACGCTGCTGCGGCTGATTCTCGGCGAGACGGAGCCCGATTCAGGCCGCGTGCGCCTCGGCACCAATCTGCAGGTGGCGTATTTCGACCAGCTGCGTGCGCAGCTCGATCTCGACCAGACCGTGGCCGACACCATTTCCTCCGGTTCCGACTGGGTCGAGGTCGGTGGCGAACGTCGCCACATCAGCAGTTACCTGGCTGACTTCCTGTTCTCCGCCAAGCGCGCCGCCACCCCGGTGCGGGCCCTGTCCGGCGGTGAGCGCAATCGCCTGCTGCTGGCGCGGCTGTTTGCGCGACCCGCCAACGTGCTGGTACTCGATGAGCCCACCAACGATCTGGATATCGAATCGCTGGAGCTACTGGAATCGGCCTTGCAGTCCTTCGCGGGCACGCTGCTGCTGGTCAGTCACGATCGCGTGTTTGTCGACAATGTCGTCACCCAGACGCTGGTGGCCCAGGGCGATGGCCGCTGGCAGGAATATGTGGGCGGCTACAGCGACTGGCTGGCGCAGCGCTCGGCGCTCGCCAGCGGTGCGGCCGGCGGCACGCCGCTGCGCACTGCGGATTCCTCCAGGCCCGCGAAAGCGGCGCGCGCCAAGCTGTCTTACAAGGATGCGCGCGAGCTCGCGGCCTTGCCCGACCTGCTGGTGGCGCTCGAGAGCGAGCAGCGGGCGCTGCACGAGCGCATGAGTGCGCGCGACTATCATCGCCTCGACCCCGCCAGCATGCGCAGCGACAGCCTGCGTGCGGCGGCGATCGAAGTGGAGCTGCACGAAAAGCTCGAGCGCTGGGAATATCTGGAGCGTCAGGCTGGCAGCAGCGCCCGGCCCTGAGAATCGAGCCGCATGGCCGGCGGCTCAGCCGTTTTCGAACAGATCGAGCCCGCCGGCGCTGCTGGCATTGAGGGTGCGATCATCCTGCGTAGGGTCGATGCCGCTGCGCTCGTCTTCGGGTTCGACATCGACTGAACCGTGCCAGTCTTCGGGTGGTTCGGCATCGCGGATGGCGCCGCTGGCGCACTGGGTGTGCCAATCCTGCAACTCGAACTCTTCCAGCGTGCCATCGAAGAACTGCACTTCCACAGTACCCGCGGTATCGTCGATGGCGACCACTTCGAACAGCTCGTTGTCGTGGAGCCGATACCAGTCGCCTATGCCAGGTTGTTGCACGGTCATTGCGCCACCTCAGCGCAGATGTTGCGCCCGACTGCGGCACGGTACAAGAGCGAAATGTGTCGCCAACGAGCGCATTTGCGATAGCCGTTCACACTTTGCCATACCGGCGTAAGCTGCTGCGATGCGTCAGCGGCGCCGGTAGCAGAAATCGCTGACCGCATGGCCTAGTTGCACTCCGCGGCGCTCAAAGCGCGTCTGTGTACGCGCCGTCGCTGCACCTGCCTCTGTTGTGCCCATGTCCAGACGTTCAAAGAGCGGGCAGGCGTCTAGAATCAATCGCATGTGTTCAGCGTACGGCGCCCAGTCGGTCGCCAGCAACAGCCGGCCGCCGCTGTGCAGGCGCGTGGCCAGCAGTTCGGCAAATTCAGGCTGGATCAGCCGGCGTTTGTGATGACGCTCCTTCGGCCAGGGATCTGGAAACAGAATCTGCACCTCATCGAGCGCCGCGACCGCGATCTGCGCCTTGAGCACTTCGATGGCGTCGCGACAGGCGATGCGAATATTGCTCAACGCTCCCGCCACTGCCGCGTTCAGCAGTTGCCCGACGCCGGAGCGGTGCACTTCGACTCCCAGAAAATCGCGCTCCGGTTCGGCCATGGCTCGCGCCAGCAGGTGTTCGCCGTTGCCGAAGCCGATTTCCAGGGTGCGCAGGGCGGTGCGCCCGAACAGTGCGTCGAGATCGACAGTCTGCAATTTGAAATCGAGCCCGAAGCGCGGCCAGTACTCGCTCAGAGCGCGGGCCTGCGAACTGGTGACGCGGCCACTGCGCCGCACATAAGAGCGGACAGTGCGAAAGTGTGGGGGCGGCGCCTCGCTCATCCGCCCATGGTCGGTGTTTTTCAGGCGGCGGTAAAGCCGCCGCCAGCCACGATCGGGAATCGCAACACAAAGACCAGGCCACGATTCTGCTCGCCGCTGCGAACCTCGATATGCGCGCCATGCAGATCGGCAATGCGCTGCACGATCGACAGGCCCAGTCCGCTGCCGTAGTCCTGGCTGCCGCTCACTCTGTAAAAACGCTCGAATATGCGCCCGCGCTCCTCAGGCGGCACCCCCACACCTTGATCGCTGACTACCAGCTCAACGTGGTCCTCATGCTGCGCGCAGCTGACAATCACGCGCGACTGCGCTGGTGAGTAACGGATGGCGTTGTCGACCAGATTGCGCAGCAGAATACCCAACAGGTCGCGATCGCCGCGCACCATTGCCGTGGCAGCGTTTGTTGCCAGCTGTATCTGCCGGCGGGCCGCAAACGCTTGCTGTTCCTCCGCCTGCGCACACACCACAGTCGCCAGATCGACGAGGGCGAAGCGCTGCCGGGCATCGCTGCCGGTATCGAGCCGCGCCAGCGCCAGCAGTTGCTCGATCAGTCGCCCGCTGCGATCGACGCCGATGAGCAGGTCAGCGCAGGCGTGTGAAAATTCCTCCGGGCTGCGCGCGCCCTGCATGACCTGGGCGTTGGCGCGTATCGCCGCCAACGGTGTGCGCAGTTCATGGGCGGCGTCGGCGGTGAAGTGGCGCTCCAAGTCGAGGGCCTCGCGCATGCGCTCCAGCAGGCGGTTGAGCGCAGTCAGCAAGGGGGATACTTCCTGCGGCACATACTGCGCGTCGATGGGCCGCAGGTCGCCAGCAGTGCGCGCCGCGACCAGTTGCGCGGCGGTGCGCACCGTGCGGAAGCTGTGGGCAATGATCCACCAGATCAGGACACTGCCCAGCGGCAGCAGTACAGCCAGGGTGGTGACCAGCGCCCAGAAGAAGGCCGACGGCAATTCGCGGCGATAGCGCAGCGATTCGGCAATCTGCAATAGCAGGGTGTGGCCACGGTTCCAGGTGGCAAAACTGCGCCACGCCTCGCCGTCAATGCTGGCCCAGCCGAACCCGGTGGCCGTCAGCGGCATGAGTGGCGTCAACGGTGTATCCGTCGTGCGGTAGGACGAGCGCAATTCGGGCGTCCATATCTGATAGCGAAACGCGAACGGACCGGGCAGGGTTTCGGCGCGCAGCAGCGCTTCGCCGAGCGTTGGCCCGTGTTCTTCGATCTCGTGCTGCGCCAGTTCCAGCAGCAGCTCGCCCGTCTGGCGCATCGATTCATCGAACAGATGCTGGCTGGTAGTGCGCGCGGTGTAATACATCGCGGCGGCGCCAGCGGCCACCAAAGCGCAGCTGACCGCAATCATCAAGGCCAGCAAGCGGCCGCGCAGCGACCAGCCGGCGGCCGACTCAGCCCGCGGCGTGGGCGGAACTAAATTGCTGAGGCTCATCGATCATGTAGCCATGGCCGTGCACGGTGCGTATCAGGTCGCGGCCAAGCTTGCGGCGCAGGTGATGCACGTGCACTTCGACCGCGTTGCTCTCAATTTCGTTGCTCCAGCTGTAGAGCGCATCGTGCAGCTGGGTGCGGCTCTGTAGCGTGCCGCGATTCTCGAGCAGTTGCATCAGCAGGGAAAATTCGCGCGCGGTCAGCGGCACATCAACGCCAGCGAGCGCGACGCTGCGCGCCGCCGGATTGACCAGCAGGGCGCCATGCTCGATGAGGGTTTGCGCCCGGCCCACCGAGCGGCGCGCCGCGGCGCGCAGCCGCGCGCCCAGTTCCTGCAGATCGAAGGGTTTGATCACGAAGTCGTCGGCACCGGCGTCCAGCCCCAGAATGCGATCCGGTATTTCGTCGCGCGAGGTGATGATCAACACTGGGGTCATGCAGCCGGCAGCGCGCAACTTCTGCAGCATTGGCATGCCGCCCTGGCGTGGCAGCCCGAGGTCCAGCAGCACGGCAGCGTATTCGCCCGCCAGCGCCGCGCTCTCGCCGGCTACGCCATCGCGCACCCAGTCGACCGCATGACCCTGCTGCTGCAGGCCGGTTTGCACGGCCTTGCCCAGCTGCGCGTCGTCTTCAACTAGTAGCACCCGCATGATTCACCCGTATCTGTGCCCAGGCTGCTTGCGGAGCCTGGTGCAGCCGCATTAGGCGCCTCTTGGGAATAATCTTTCAAGCCTCATGAAGTCAGCGCCCGCACGGCGCCGATGAGAGCGGCGACGATCAGCACAGCCACCGCTGCGAATGACAGGCCAAAGCCCGGACCGCGTTTACTCGGTTCTTTGACATATGCCTGCGCGTACAGCGTTCGAGCGACAAGATAGACCACGCCGGTAATGGCGGCATAGCCAGGTGACCAGTATCTGGCTGCCAGCCACAGGGCTGGCAGAAAGGCGATGAGCATTTCGACGCTGTTGGCCTGCACTCGAAACCAGGCCTCAAAGACGGGATGCCCGGTAGTGGCCGGAGCCTTGATGCCATATTTGCCGCGGGCTCTACCCACCAGCGCGCCGAAAACCAGCAATTGAACCAGTGCGAGCAAGCCGACGATATCTACCCAGACCATGGTGTTCCCCCTGCAAGTGCTGTTACCGAGCCCGGGTTCATGTTACCGCGCGCTGTGACGCAGTTCCCGCTTTCCGCGGGCACTGTTCACATGACGTCAAAAACCTGAACCAGGCCTTAACTCCCGGTCGCCACCACGCGACAGAATCCACGCCAATGTGACATTAACCCGCTGGTCGGGATGGCGAGGGCCGAGATGGACAGCTCAAGTTTGCAGGTACTGGACAGTCGCTCGGGCGCGCGCTGGTGCGCGCTGGTGCTGGCTGCGGCGCTGCCGACCCTGGCGCTCACCGGGGCGATGCTGCTCGCCGATGCGCCACGCGGCAATCAGCTGTTCTTCGCGATAGCGGCCAGCGTGACGGTCATCCTGGCCGGCGCCGCGGCCGTAAACCTGCGACGCCGCCATGCGCAGCAGATCGATGGCCTGGTAATTGCCACCCGTCGACTCGGGCGGCGCGAATTCGCGCAGGTGCCGGGTTCGGCAATGCGGGAATTTGACGAGGCCAGCGCCTGGCGCCTGGGACAGGTTTACGCCGATGCCGCCTCGCGTCTGCGGCGTGAATTCAGCAAACTGCACTCGGTCCTGGAAATGGATCGCTGGCTGCTGTCGGTTGGTGCCGTTGAAGAAATGGTGCGTGGCGTGCTGCCCCTGATTGCTGAAGTGCTGCAGTGTCGCGCGGTCTCGGTGGTGCTGCTCGATGAGACCTCGGGCGATAGTGCGCGCTGTTTCGATTTTATCAGCGAGTCCCGGGTGCCGATGCCGGCTCCGCGCAGCATCGCCATCAATGCCGAGCAGCTGCGCGCCGCGAGTGCCCAGGAGACCGGGCTTGAGGTAGCTGCCGTCGGCGTAGATGCCGAGGAATTCCTTGCCGGCCTGAGGGCTTCTGGTGCGCAGGCTTTCCGTCTGTGTCCGCTGGAATATCGCGACCAGGTGCGTGGCTTTCTGTGCGTCGGCTTCCGGGTCGATGCACATGCCGAGGCAGACGCAGGTTTTGGCGCCAATGAAATCGCCGAACGCCTGGGCCTGGCGCTGGCCAGTCGCGTGCCGGGGCTGCTGCTCACGCCGCTGATCGACGCTGCGGCGTCGCCGCCAGCAAGGGCGCGCTCACCGCTTGAATCCGGTATGCAACGCGCGTTGCAGCGCGAGGAATTTACGCTGACCTACCAGCCGATTGTGAGCGCCCATTCGCGCCATGTCAGCGCTGTCGAAGCGCTGGTGCGCTGGCCCAACGGCAGTGATGGCAGCAGCCGGCTGGCGGCGGAATTCATCCCGGTCGCGGAAGAGAGCGGCCTGATTGTGGATCTGGGCGATTGGGTGCTGCGCGCCGCCTGCGCCCAGTTTGACAGCTGGCAGCGCAGCGGTCTGAGCCTGGACTACATCGCCGTCAATGTTTCAGCGCGGCAGCTGCGCCACTCCGGCCTGCTCGCCACGGTACTCGCCTGCCTGCAGCGCAGCAGCATGCAGCCCTCGCAGCTGCAGCTCGAGATCACCGAAGGCATGTTGCAGGAAGGGCCGGAGGCCGTGGCCCTGCTGCACGAGCTGGCGCAGCGCGGTGTGCGCCTCGCCCTGGATGATTTCGGCGATGGCAATTCATCCCTGAGTGCAGTGCGTGACTTGCCAGTGACCGCGCTCAAGATCGACCGCTCCTGCGTCGCCGGCCTGACCGTCAATGAATCGGTGCGTTCGCTGGTGCGGGCAGTGATCGGCATGGGCGCCGCGACCGGCAAGCTCGTGATTGCCGAAGGCGTCGAGCAGGCAGAGCAGCTCGAATTCCTGGAGGCGGCAGGTTGCGATGCCCTGCAGGGCTTCCTGTTCGCTCCGGCGCTGGCGCCCGCGGAGATTCCGGCGTTCGTGGCTTCGTACACGGAAGCGCCCAGTATGGTGGCCTGAGACATAGTCGTCGGATTGTTGGCCGCTGCCGACAATTGTCAGCTCGAGGCGGGCCGCCTATGATCGGCCAGGCTTGCCAAACATTCGACTGTCGGTGGGGAGAGCGGCCATGCGAATTCTGACGGCGACGCTATTGCTCGCGCTTTCCCTGGCAGGTTGCGGGGGTGGCGGTGGCGGTGGCGGTAGTACGCAGCTGACGCCAGCATGGCAGTCGGGCGTGTTTCAGGCGGCGAGCAGTTTTGCCGACAAGTGCGCCATGCCGCGCAGCGGCACCGACCCGTTCACTAATATGCCTTACCCCGATCGAGCCGGTACCCTGCTTGATGAGAAGAACTGGCTGCGTTCCTGGAACAACGACCTATACCTCTGGTACAGCGAAGTGCTCGACCAGAACCCGGCAAACTTTGCCACCACCCTCGCTTACTTTGACGTCCTGACAACCACGGCAGTCACGCCATCTGGCGCGCCCAAGGACAAATTTCATTTCACCTATGACACGGCTGCCTGGGAAGCGCTCGCGCTGACTGGTTCGCAGGCCGGTTATGGCGCGCAGTGGATCATTACCAGCAAGCCCAAGACTCTGCCGCGCAGTCTGCTGGTCGCCTATACCGAACCCAATTCCCCCGCGACCGCACCCGCAGTGAATCTGCAGCGTGGAGAAGCGGTGATCGAGGTCGACGGCGTCAGTCTGCCTAACGGGAACACCCAGGCGGAGATAGACATACTGAATGCCGGACTGTTTCCGTCGGCTGCGGGCCAGTCGCATACCTTCGTGATTCAGGCGCCAGGCGGCGCGACTCGTACCATAAGCATGACTTCGGCTGATATCGTTACGGCCTCGGTGCAGAATACGAAGACGATAACCACGGCGAACGGCACGGTCGGCTACCTGCTCTTCAACGATCACCTGGCCACCGCCGAGCGCGCGCTGTACGACGCCTTTACGACCCTGCAGGCCGCCCAGGTCACGGATCTCGTGATCGACATCCGCTACAACGGCGGCGGCTACCTGGATATCGCCAGTGAAGTGGGTTATATGGTCGCCGGCGCCAGCCGCACCAGCGGCAAGACCTTTGAACTCACGCAGTTCAACGACAAGCATCCAACGATTGATCCGGTAACGAAAAGCACGATCACGCCAACCCCGTTTCATACTTTGTCGCTGGGATTTGCCGCAGGCCTGGCCGCGAACCAGCCGCTGCCCACTCTCAACCTGGCGCGGGTCTTCGTGCTGACCGGCCCCGACACCTGTTCCGCGAGCGAGGCCGTAGTGAATGGACTGCGAGGCGCCGGCGTCGCGGTGATCCAGATCGGTTCGACGACCTGCGGCAAGCCCTACGGCTTTTATCCCACCGACAACTGCGGCACGACCTATTTCTCGATTCAGTTCCGGGGCGTGAATGCCCTGAACTTCGGTGATTACACCGATGGCTTTTCGCCGCAGAACACGCTGGCGGTAACCGGTGGCACGCCGGTTGGCGTGCCATTGCCAGGTTGTTCAGTGGCCGATGATTTCAGCCACCAGCTTGGCGATCCGGCCGAGGCGCGACTGGCCGAAGCGCTGGGCTATAGCCAGAACAACACCGGCATGTGCGCTGCGCCGCCGACGGGGATCAGCAAGTCGCTGCGTGCGCAGAGTGGTGCGGCAATGGACGGCCGTCTGCCGCCTTCGCCGCGGCGGGCACTGATGCTGCCGCGACCATTGAACTGAGGGGCACACCCGCCAGGGGTTGGCGGTTACCCACAAGCGCCGCGCCAGGGCTTATGATCGTGCCCCAGTTATGGACGATTCCGAAGCCCACGCTGTCACCCAACCGGTCATCCTGGCCTGCGCCAATTGCGCGACCCCAGGCACGGGCAGCTATTGTGGCCATTGCGGCCAGCGGTTCGATACCCATATTTATTCGCTGTGGCATTTCCTGGGCGAGGCCACCGAGGTGCTCACCCACGCCGACTCGCGCGTCTGGAACACCCTGCTGCCCTTGCTGACCCGCCCGGGCTTTCTGACGCGCGAATTCTTTGCCGGCCATCGCGCCCGCTATCTGCAGCCGTTCCGGCTGTACGTGATCCTGAGTGTGGTGTTCCTGCTGCTGGCCGGTTGGTTGAACAGCGGTGCGCCGGCGGTGAATATCCAGGCCGGCGCGCTCGACGTCAGCAAGTGCAGCAGTAACCTTCAGACCGACGTGCCCGGCGCTTCCTGGTTAAGGCCGCGCATGATTGTGGCTTGCCAGAAGATCCTGACCAAGGGTGGCCGCGAACTGGGCCAGAGCGTCGTGCATAACCTTGGGCGTGGCATGTTTGTCTTTCTGCCGCTGCTGGCGGGCTTCATGAAGCTGCTGTATTGGCGGCCGCGCCGCTACTATCTCGAGCATCTGCTGCTGCTGCTGCACAACCACGCTTTCGTTTTTCTGTGGCTGTCTATTTGGCTGCTAGCGACACATTGGCTCAGCTCGCAAGGTTGGGCGGGGCTGTTTAGCCTGGCAATGGGCGCTTACCTGCTCCGCTATCTGTACCGATCAGTGAAACTGGTCTACGCGCAATCGGGCTCGCTTACCTTTCTGAAGTTCACGGTGCTGCTGCTTGCATACCTGGTCTGTGGCCTGATCATGCTGCTGGCCACCACCCTGTTCAGCGCCGTGACCCTCTAGGGCTGCGCGCGCTCGTCGTTCGTCGGGTACTCGACACCGCCCTTCATGACGAAGCGCACCTGCTCGAGCCGCTTGACGTCGGCGAGCGGATCGCCCTGAACGGCCACCAGGTCGGCGAACTTGCCGGTCGCGACGCTGCCGAGGCGATCGCTCCAGCCGAGTAGTTCGGCAGCCACCACGGTCGCCGAGCGCAGCGCCTGTTCGGGCGTCATGCCGTACTTCACCATGAGCGCGAATTCCCGCGCCGGGTTGATGTGCCAGTCAAAGCCGCCGATATCGGTGCCGAAGGCGATGCTGACGCCCGCCTTGAGCGCGCGGCGAAACGTATTTTCATGAATAGCGAGCATATCGAGCCACACCGGAGCCCCCGCACTGGCACGGCCCTTGGCGACATACTCGCCGACATAGATCGTCGGCACGTAGTAGATGCCCTTCTGCACCATCGTGCGCAGGTCCTCATCGGCGATGTAGTTGCCGTGCTCGATGCTGTCGACACCGGCCTCGACTGAATTGTGCACGCCGTAGAGCGCCATGGCATGCGCGGCGATCCGATGCCGCTGGCGGTGCGTCTCGTCGACAATCGCCTTGAGTTCATCCAGCGTGAAGGTCGGGATGTCGTCGAGCACACCGTTGCCGGCAACGCGATAGCTTCGATCGGCATACACTTTGATCCAGTCGACACCGTGCGAGAGCTGCTCGCGCACCGCCCGGCGCCCGCCCTCGGCGCCGTCGACTTCCTGCACGCCCTTCGGCATGACGAGCGCCGGCGCATAGCCGAGCAGCGGGTAGGCGCCGGTGACGTCCATCGAGCGGCCGGCAACCTGCATGCGTGGCCCCGGAATGATGCCGCGCTCGATGGCATTGCGAACATCGACGTCGGCGTAGCCAGCGCCCTCGGTTTCGACGTCGCGGATGGTCGTGAACCCCCACGACAGTATGCGGCGCGCGTTCATCGTGGCGAGGATCGTCCGGTACTCGGGTGACTGCTTGAGCAGCTGCGCGTCGTAGTCCTCCGCGGTGATGTCGCCCTGGAGGAGTACGTGCGTGTGACTGTCGATGAGACCCGGAAGGCAGGTCAGACCCGAGAGGTCCGTCACCGGGCCGGGGGGCGGTACCCGGTCCGCGGGCCGCAGCTCGCCAAAGCGATCGCCGCGGATCTCGATCAGCACCGGCCCGCGCGTCGGCCCGCCGCGGCCGTCCCACAGTGCCCCGCAGCGCAGCCAGTGGCTCGAAGGTGCGGGAACGGTTGCCGGCTCGGCGGCCGAGGCGTGCGCGGCCACGCCAAGCAGGCCAAGCAGGAGCATGGCGCGCGGCATGCAGGATCGGGGGTTGAATGCAGTCATGGTGAATGAGCCTGTGCAGCCGGGGCAGCTACTTTAGTGCGTTTGACGCCCCTCGGCCAGCAACTGCGGGCCGCCGGACGCTTTGCGGATCGGCGTCTTGGGCCGTAAACTCAAGACTCGCTGCGGGTGTAGTTCAATGGTAGAACTGCAGCTTCCCAAGCTGCTAACGTGGGTTCGATTCCCATCACCCGCTCCAGATTCCACACGCGCAGCCAAGCTGCCAGGGAGCAGCGGCCATGCTTGAACTGCATGATGTGGATTTGCGCGCCGATCAGGCCGCGCAGGAATTCATCAAGCACGAGACGGTGAGCGTCAGCTTCGCGACCGCAGCCGGCGTGCTCACTTCGCGTGTTGGCCAGAATCACTATGTGGCCGGCGATGCGCTGCTCACGGGCGCAGATGGCGATTGCTGGTGCGTAGCGCGCGAGCGCTTCGATGCCGGCTATGTGCCGCTGGCGCCGGCCAGGCACGGTGCGCCGGGCCGCTATCGCAATCGGCCCCGCCCGGTGCTGGCCAAACAGATGCCAATGGAGTTTCGCTGCGCGCGCAGCGCCGGCGGCGACTGGCTGCAGGGCCAGGCGGGCGACTGGCTGCTGCAGTACGCCCCAGGCGATTACGGCATCGCCACCAACGCGCGCTTTCGCATGGTGTACCGCCTGCCGGCCTGACTCACCACACGCGACAGCGCTGGTTGCTCACCATCGGTTGCACGGCCTTGCAGGCGAAGGCGTGTTCGAACTCGGGCATGTTCACCACCAGGCCATTCACCCGGTAGCGGCCCGGCGAGTGCGGATCGGTCTTGGCATGCAGCCGCAGGTTTTCCGGGCGGTTGTTTTCGCAGGCCCACTGCGCATAGCCCACAAAGAAGCGCTGTTCGGGCGTCAGTCCGTCGCGACTCTCAAGCTGGTCATGGGCTGTCTGCACCACCCAGGCCATATGCGCGAGGATCAGGCCGCCCAGGTCGGCGACGTCTTCACCCAGCGTCAGCCGGCTGTTGATGTGAATGTCATCGATCACCACGTATTTTGCATACTGATCGACAACGCATTGCGTGCGTTCCTGGAAATTCTTCGCATCGCTCGCGCTCCACCAGTCCTTGAGGTTGCCGGCCGAGTCGAACTGGCGGCCTTCATCGTCAAAGCCGTGCGTCAATTCGTGGCCAATCGTGCCGCCGGTGTTGCCGTAGTTGGGCGCATCGTCGAGCCTGGGATCGTAAAGCGGTGGCTGCAGTACGCCGGCCGGGAAGTTGATATCGTTCATCTGCGGGTTGTAATAGGCATTCACCGTCGTGGGCGTCATGCCCCACTCACTGCGATCGAGTGGCTTGCCGATCTTTGCGAGCTGGCGCT
>JAYTUZ010000081.1:0-6116 GCA_043744295.1 Gammaproteobacteria bacterium
GGCTGCAACTGATGGTGAAAGCGCCCGGCCGCCACGGCTTGCGCGGGCGTCATGTGGAAGTCGTAAATATTGAGCATGGTCTGAAACACCGAAGTGAAAATGGTGGTGCCGCCAGGCGTGCCCGCCACCAGCACGACATGACCATCCTGCAGGGCGATGGTCGGTGCCATGGACGAGAGCATGCGCTTGCCGGGTGCGATGGCATTGGCGCTGCCGCCCACTACGCCGTAGAGGTTTGGCACGCCGGGCTTGATGCTGAAGTCGTCCATCTCGTTGTTGAGCAGGAAACCTGCGCCCTCGACCACCACGCCATCGCCATACCAGTCATTGAGGGTGTAGGTGTTGGCGACCGCATTGCCCTCGGCATCCAGGATCGAGTAGTGCGTGGTGTGCATGCTCTCCTCCAGCCCGGGCCGGACGCTGCTCACGGGCGAGATCTCGTGCAGCCGCACTTCGCTGGCGCGGCGTGCGATGTAGGCGGGGTCGATCAGTCTTTCGATGGGCACGTGCACGAAATCCGGGTCGCCGAGATATTCGGCGCGGTCCGCGAAAACGCGTTTTTCCATCTCCGCGATCAGGTGTACGTACTGGGTCGAGTTGTGCGCAAGTCCCTGGAACTGCGCACTGAGTGCATCGTGCATCTTCAGGAGCTCGATCAGCGCGAAGCCGCCGGAGCTGGGCAGCGGAGCGGTGAGCAGCTGCATGCCGCGCCAATCGCTGATCATCGGCGCGCGCCATTTGGCCCGGTACCCGGCCATATCCGTCAGGGTGATCAGGCCGCCGCCGCGCTGCATCTGCGCCACCAGCAGCTGCGCGGTCTTGCCACGATAGAACCCCCGCGGACCGCCGCTGGCGATGCGCTGCAGAGTGGCGGCAAGTTCGGGCTGGCGCAGCAGCTGCCCAGCGCGCACGGCTGCGAAGTAGCTATCGAAATTGGTCACGCCGGTGTAAGTGCTGCGTGCCTCCTGGATGCGATTCGCGAGGTGCGCCGAGGCGGTAAAGCCATCACGCGCCAGCTCGATGGCCGGCTGCAGAAGTTCGCGCCACGGCCGCTTGCCGTAGCGCTGATGCGCCAACCACATGCCGGCCACCGTGCCCGGCACGCCCGCGGCGCGCACCCCGATGACGCTGGCATCCTTGATCGCCGCACCCTTGTCATCCAGAAACATGTCGCGCGTCGCGGCGGCCGGGGCGGTCTCGCGGTAGTCGAGGAAGGCCGACTTGCCGTGGTGGTAGATCATCATGAAGCCGCCGCCGCCCAGATTGCCGGCTTCCGGGTAGGTCACCGCCAGCACGAAGGCCGTGGCCACCGCGGCATCCACGGCATTGCCGCCGCGTTTCATCACCGCCAGTGCGGTGCGCGATCCGAACTCGTCGGGCGTGGCGACCGCAGCGTAGCGCGCTGGCGCGGCTGCGGCGCCTGTGGCCACGAGGGAAATGGCCAGCAGCGCAGCGCAGATTCGCAGCGCGGCGCGTGCCGGGTGCAGCGCGGACGCGACCGGAAAGGTGTTTGCAGATTTCATGAATTCACGCTACCAGTTTGCAGAAGGGTTGTAAGCCGCCGGTGGCAGCCGCGCAGTCAGCGCCTGCGGGTCTTGGCGCGCCGCGCGCCGGCGAAGCGATCGGTGGCCGCGACCAGCTCGCGGATGTTGCCGCGCTCGAAAGCCGAATGCCCGGCATCGCCCACGATACGCAGATCCGCCTCGGGCCAGGCGCGATGCAGCGCCCAGGCGCTGCGCGCCGGGCAGACCACGTCGTAGCGACCCTGCACGATCACGGCCGGAATGTGCCGGATGCGGCGCACCTCGCGCAGCAGCTGATCTTCATGTTTCAGAAAGCCGCGGTTGACAAAATAGTGGCACTCGATGCGCGCGAACGCAGCGGCGTAATCGGCATCATCAAACTTGGCGATCGCGCTCTTGCCGGCCTGCAGGTAACTGGTGGCCGCTTCCCAGACCGACCAGGCGCGCGCGGCGCGCACCCGCACTGCGGCGCTGCGCGAGGTAAGGCGTCGATAGTAGGCGCCCATCATGTCGGCACGCTCGGCGCGCGGAATCGGCGCGATATATGCTTCCCACAGGTCCGGGAACAGCGCGGCGGCGCCGAGTTCATCCTGGTAAAACCAGCGCAGTTCGGAGCGGCGCAGCAGAAATATGCCGCGCAACACCAGTTCGCTGACACGCTGCGGGTGCGCCTGCGCGTAGGCCAGCGCCAGCGTCGAGCCCCAGGAGCCACCGAATACCAGCCAGCGCTTCAGCCCCAGGTGCTCGCGCAGCTTTTCGATATCCGCGACCAGATGCCAGGTGGTGTTGTCGATCAGCGAAGCGTGCGGGCGGCTGCGACCGCAGCCACGCTGATCGAGCAGCACAATGCGATATTTCCGCGGATTGAAGAAGCGGCGCATGGCCGGACTGGTGGCGCCGCCGGGCCCGCCGTGCAGGAACAGCGCAGGCTTGCCCCTGGGGTTGCCGCTCTCTTCGAAATAGAGTTCGTGCACCGGCGAGACGCGCAGCATGCCGCGATTGAACGCCTTGACGGGCGGGTAGAGATTGTTGCCGGCGCTCATGGCTTTGCCACCATGGCCCCGAGTGGCCGGCCGCCCAGCAGGTGCAGGTGCAGGTGATAGACCTCCTGCCCGCCGTGCGCATTGCAGTTGACGATCAGCCGATAGCCATCTGCGGCGATGCCCTCGCGGCGCGCCAGATCGCGCGCTACGGTGTACATATGGCCAATCAGCTCCTTGTCCCCATCGGCGATATCGTTGGCCGTGGCGATCGGTTTGTTCGGCACGATCAGTATGTGCACCGGTGCGCGCGGGTGAATGTCGCGGAAGGCAGTGACCTGGGCGTCGCGATGGACGATGTCGGCCGGCAGCTCGCCGGCAATGATGCGTTCGAACAGTGTGGGCATGGCACGAGACTAATGCGGCGCCGGCCCGGCGGCAAGTCGCGCGCTGTGCCGGTGCATGCGGTAATCTGTAGCCACTGCAGCACCTGACAGGTTCGCACATGAAACTTGCCGCTGAGCAACTTGCCAGCCATCTTGGCGGGCCGCTGGCGCCGGTCTATCTCATCTCGGGCGACGATCCGCTGCTGACTATGGAAGCACTCGATGCGATCCGCCTGGCGGCGCGCCAGGCCGGCTTCGATGAGCGCGTGCAGGTGTCCATCGAGCGCAGCGCCGCCGCGTGGGAGGAGGCACTGGGCGCGACCCAGACGCGTTCGCTGTTTGCCAGCCGGCGCATTCTCGAGATTCGCATGCCTGGCGGCAAACCCGGCCACGGCGCAGCGAGCCTGCTGCGCCTGATCGCGGCGGCCGGCGATGATCTGCTGTTGCTGGTGCTGACGGGCAAACTCGATCGCGAGGCGCAGAATTCCGCCTGGGTGCGCGCGCTGCAGGAACGCGGCGCCTGGCTGCCACTGTGGCCGATCGAGGCCGCGCGTCTGCCCGGCTGGTTGCGCCAGCGCCTGCGCGCTGCCGGCCTCGAGGCGAGCGATGAGGCGATTGCACTGCTGGCCGGGGCCACCGAAGGCAATCTGCTCGCAGCCCGCCAGGAAATCGACAAGCTGCTGCTGCGCTACGGCAGCGGCGCACGCCTGGACGCTGCGACACTCGCCGAGGGCCTGAGTGACAGTGCGCGCTTTGATGTCAGGGCGCTCACCGACGCCATCGGCGCGCGTGACGCGGTGCGGGCCCTGCGGGTGCTGGCCGGGTTGCGCGCTGAAGGTGCCGAAGAGGTCAAGGTGCTGTGGTGGCTGGCGCGCGCCATGCACGAGCAGACGTCCCCCAAGGTGCCCATGGCGCGCCTGGCGGCGCGCGCCACCCGTGCCGATCGCTGCATCAAGGGCCGGGCGCATGGTGTGGCCTGGGACGAAATGGCATTGCTGAGCGTGGAACTGTGTGGGCAGCGTACACTGCCGCTGCCGCGCAATGCGGTATTGCAGGTGCGGGCGCGCGCATGACTGAACCGATTGGCATCTTTGGCGGCACTTTCGATCCCATTCACTATGGGCACCTGCGTACCGCCTTTGAATTGTGGCAAGCGCTGCGCCTGGCGCAGGTGCGCTTCCTGCCGACCGGCGATCCGCCGCACCGCGGCGCGACACTGGCCTCGCAGGAGCTGCGCCTGGAGATGGTGCGCGCGGCCATCGCCGGGCTGGAAGCGTTCGTGGCCGATGATCGTGAAATGCGCCGCAGCGGCCTGTCCTACTCGGTCGACACGCTGCTCGACCTGCGCCGCGAATATCCGGATCGTTCATTATGTCTGCTGCTGGGCATGGATGCTTTCCTGGGCATGCCCCACTGGCATCGCTGGCGCGAGATTCTGGATCTTGCGCATGTGGTGGTGGCGCATCGTCCCGGGTGGAAGGTGCCGACCACCGGGCCGCTGGGTGAAATCATGGTCGATCGCGGTACCGGCAACGTGCGTGATCTGCACGTGAGCAGCGCCGGCCGGGTCTATGTCCGGGCCGTGACCCAGCTGGAAATATCTTCGACCGAGCTGCGCCATTTGATAGTGGGCGGGCAGGACCTGCGTTACCTGGTGCCGGAGGCAGTGCGCGAGCTGATCCTGGCCAGCGGGTGCTATGCTCAACGCAGTTCCTGAGCTTCACTCCGAGGTCATACCCCAAGCATGGCTACCACTCGCCGCCGCCCGTCCAGCAAGAGCACCGCCCGACGCGCCCCAAAGCGGGCCCCAAAACGCACTCCCAAGCCGGTGCCTAAAGCCAGCAAGTCCGTCCGCCCCAGCATTGGCACCTTTACCGGCCGCGCCAGGGTAGCGCGCAGTGCGGCGCTCATCGCCCTTGAAAAACTGGTGCTGGCAGCATTCGAAGACATGAAGGCCGTCGACATCAGGCTGCTCGATGTCCGCGGCCTGACCGACGTGGCCGACACCATGATCGTCTGCAGCGGCACTTCGGATCGCCACGTGCGCGCCATCGCCGAGCTGGTGATCGAGCGCGCCAAGGCTGCCGGGCGCAGGCCCCTGGGTACCGAGGGCAAGCAGGACGCAGAATGGGTGCTGGTCGACCTGCAGGACGTGCTGGTGCACGTCATGCTGCCGCGGGTGCGCGACTTCTATGCGCTCGAGGAACTGTGGGAGGCGCCGGCGGTGGCGCGTCGTGCGGCGCCCGTTGCCTCGAGGCCGCCGAGCGGTTGAGCGGGCGTGCACTGGCGTGTGATCGCCGTGGGTACGCGGCTGGGCGGTTGGGCGGAAGCGGCCTACAATGATTACGCGCGACGCCTGCGCGGCGCCGAAGCGCTGGAACTGTGCGAAGTGCCACCCGGCCGGCGCAGCGCGCGTGGCGATGTGGTGCGCGCGATTGCCGCCGAGAGCAGGGCGATTCTGGCACTGCTCGAGCCGCGCAGTTTCACTGTGGCGCTCGACGAGCGCGGCCGGCAATTCAGCAGCGTGCAACTGGGCGAATGGCTGGCAGTGCGGCGCCAGGCCGGTGCGACACTGAATTTCATCATCGGCGGGCCAGATGGCCTGGGGGCTGAAGTGCTGTCACGTGCCGCGCTGCGCTTCTCGCTTTCGTCGCTGACCCTGCCGCATGCGCTGGCGCGTGTGCTGCTGGCTGAACAACTGTATCGCGCCACGACTCTGCTTGCCCATCATCCCTATCACCGTGAATGACGCCACCCTGATACTCGCTTCGGCCTCGCCACGACGCAGCGCGCTGCTGCGCCAGATCGGCGTGGCGCATGAAGTGATGGCGCCCGCGGTGGCGGAGGTGCGCGCTGCGGGCGAGGTCGTAGAGGCCTGTGTGAGCCGACTGGCGCTGGCCAAGGCCCGCCAGATACAGGCGCGGGCCCCAGGCGTACCGATACTCGGTGCCGACACGGCCGTGGTGCTCGATGGGCAGATGCTGGGCAAGCCGGCCGATCGTGCCGCGGCAGTGGCGATGATGAGCCAGCTATCCGGGCGCGTTCATCAGGTGCTGACCGCCGTGGCCCTGCTCAGCGCACACGGCGAGCGGCTGCTACTCTCGGCCAGCAGCGTGCAGTTTCGGCGCATCGAGCCGGCCGAGATAGCCCGTTACTGGGACAGCACCGAGCCGGTCGACAAGGCCGGCGGTTATGCCGTTCAGGGTTACGCCGCCGTATTCGTCGAG
>JAYTUZ010000082.1:0-1901 GCA_043744295.1 Gammaproteobacteria bacterium
CGCCGCTCGTCAGCATGTATTGCTACACCTGTTACCGCTCGACTTGCATGTGTTAGGCACGCCGCCAGCGTTCAATCTGAGCCAGGATCAAACTCTTCACTTGATAGCTATGAGCTTCAACTTAAAAGAGTGAATCAAAGGCCCATTGCTGGACTTTTTGGTCACTCGGTCAATGGCACCCAAAAGGATGGATCGACGCGAGTCCCCACACAAATTACCTGCCAAATTGTTAAAGAGCACTGCGGTCGCATTGGGCCGCAGAAAGGGCCGGGGAGTATAGCCCTAAGGCTCTCCCCGTCAACATAAGTACATTCGCTGAAAACGCCACCGCGGGAACCGCGGCGCGGTATCAAGCTGAGGGCGCGCATTATAGGGGTGGAAACGGCCCTGTCAACGATTCGCAACAATTAGTTGCGCTTATTTTTAACTCATTGAAATAAAAAGCTTTCCTGCGCCCCTGGGCTGCCACGTGCTTGACCCTACCAGCGCATTCCCTCAATACGCTTGTCGCGGTGCGCAAGAATCCATTGGGCATGCTCGGCGAGGCAGGCATGGCCGAGCGAACGCAGGATTTCCAGCTTCTCGGCGGCGGAGCGGGCGGAGCGCATTTCGCGGGCCGCGAAGCTGAACAGGGTATCCATGTAACGGTACTGGCGAATGAGGGCGCGATCGGCCTTTTCGCCCAGGTAGATCTCGAATATCGCGCTGTACACGGTCAGCAGGGCGAGCGCCCAGAGCATCGCACTATGCAGTGCGGATGGCAGTGGCGAGGGACCACGCAGCTGCAGCACGGCCGCCGCCGCCAACAGGACGCCCAGCGCAAGACCAGTGAATAACATGGCACGGGCGATGTGCTCGGCCAGTTCCTGGCGGCGCGACAAGGCCTGGCCGCGCTGGCGGTAATAGAGCAGCTGGCCGGAACCGTTCACCGGATCGGGATCACCGACCCAGGCTGCGAAGGTGTGCGCGTAACCATTTGGCACGGTCACTGCCGGATGCAGCGCACAGCGCAGGCTCACGGCACGCATCGCGGCGCGAATCCATTCCAGCTCGACATCCTGCTTCTGCAGAAAACTCTCGTGCGCGAACTCGCCTTCGAACTGCGCGCGCACGCCGGAAATTTCCCAGTAAAAATCGACCCGCAAGCCCTCCGCGAGCGCGCGGTAGTCCAGATAGCGACGCTGCCAGCTGCGTCGATGCGCCCACAGCGCCAGCAACCAACCCAGCCCGAAGATCAGCAACACCCCCAGTATGCTGACCAGGCCGCCGATGCCGTCGTGCTGCTTCTTGAAGGTGAGCAGCAGCAGCGCCAGCACCGCCCACAGCACATAGCGCGCGCGTAGCGCACGGGTGAAGCAACGCCGAAAATGCACGCCGAGCCAATCGGCGGCGGTAAACAAGCGATCAATGTACTGCAGTGAAGCCGGCGTCTGGTAGGGCGTCGGCGGCGCCAGCCGCCTGCCCTGGCGGGCAATCTGCGCACCGTAGTCATCGACATCGCGATTGAAGCCGCTGGTTCGGCGCAGCAGCGTTTTCAGCGCCTTGGGCAAGCCGCGCGCGACCGGGCCGAATCGCTCCTCACCACTTTCGAAGCCGAGCACGCGCACACCAGCCACGCCGGCACCGGTGCCGGCCGGGGTGCGCTGGCGCGAGCAGCGAATCTCATAGGTCAGGTCGTTGTCCTGCGCGCCCAGCAGCAGATCCGCCCGTTGCAGTCGTGGCAGATCGTCAGGTGAAATGCCGCGGCGCCGGAACCCGACGACCCGCGCCGTGCCGGCTGCGTGCTCGGTTTCCTGCCCGTCCCAGATGGCAATCAGCAGCGAACTGTAGCGCGCCACCAGCGCGCCAGCGCTCTGGAACTGCAAATCGCGCGCCGCGCCATCGGCGCCGAGACTCTGTTC
>JAYTUZ010000083.1:0-23341 GCA_043744295.1 Gammaproteobacteria bacterium
GAATACCACGCGATCGCGCCCGATGCGGCCATTGCTGATTGGCGCCACATCAATGATGGCGCCGCGTGGCACGCCATACGGAACCGCAGTGCCCACCGCAATGGCAAAGGCCAGTCTGCCATTGAAGACGGTGATATCAGCACTGGCGCGCGCCGCGCCATTCACAATGGGCGTCGGGCCGACCAGCACCTGCACCGCGGCCCGCGTAAAAACCGGCAGCGTCAGCGCGAGCAGCGTGAGCAACAAGGCAGCGATCCGGTCTTTCATTTCAATGCCAGGCGCAGCGGGTGAATAGTCAGTGTAGCCCCTTGGTGAGCTCTTGAATATGCGCTAATGTGCCTGCAGGTGGAGTCGCTAGCATGATGACAACAGCGGACGGATCCGGCGACGGTATCGCAGCTCTGCTGCCGGTGGAGATTGCCAGGCGGGCCGAGCAGATTGGCGCGCAGAAAGTGCGCGAGCGGGCCGGCAAGATCTTCATGCTCGCGATACTCGGTGGTGCATTCATCGCGCTGGGGGCCATGTTTGCGACTACAGTGCTGGCCGGATCTGCCGGTGTATTGCCCTTCGGCGTCAGCCGGCTGCTGGCGGGAGTTGTTTTCTGCCTCGGCCTCATTCTCGTCATTGCCGGCGGAGCCGAGCTGTTCACCGGCAACGCCCTGATGGTGATGGCCGTAGCGGCGGGCCATGTGCGCTTGCGTGAGCTGCTGAGAGTGTGGGGCATCGTTTACGTGGGCAACTTCGTTGGCGCGATGGGGACGGCAATGCTGGTCTGCCTCTCGGGTCAACCCAGTGGTGGCAGTGGTGCCGTCGCGGCGGTCGCCGTCAAGCTTGCGCTCGATAAGTCCAGTCTGCCATTCGTGCACGCTTTGTTTCTGGGCATACTCTGTAACGTTCTGGTCTGTCTTGCCGTCTGGCTGGCGATCGGCGCCCGAACCCTTACCGACAAGGTGGTGGCGGTACTGTTCCCGGTCTCGGCGTTCGTAGCCGCCGGATTTGAGCACTCGGTGGCGAACATGTACCTCATCCCGCTCGGCCTGTTCCTGAAAGCCTGGACGCCGGCGGCATCATGGATGTCATCGACAGTGAATGCGCCGGATCTGGCAGCGCTCACCTGGCCCGCCTTCTTCACCAGCCTGGTGCCGGTCACGATCGGCAACATCATTGGCGGCGGCCTGCTGGTCGGAGGCGTGTACTGGTTTATCTACCTGCGGCCGTCGCGTGCAGTTGACGAGCAGAGCTAGTCTGCAATTTCGCCAGCGCCGGGAGTCCATGCCAATTGTCTGACCAGCAGCCGAAGACTTTCGCGTTCTTTCCCGAGGCTGCGTTCGGGCCGGCGCTCAATTCCGTAGCGATTGCCCAGGCCGTGCTGGAACGCGGCCAGCGGGCCGTGTTCATCTCCGATCCCGGATTCCTCGAAGTCTATCGGGGGTATGGATTCGACGCTTACCCGGTCAATCTATCCGAACCGCTGCCGCCCAAACAGATGGCGAAGTTCTGGGAAGACTTCATCAACGGGCATCTTGCCAATTTCTACAAGTCGCCATATGAGCAGATCGACAGCTACGTGAAGGACTGCTGGGCGGCTATCGTCGACAGCGCCCGCTATGCGCAACGTGATCTGTCGCAGGTCTTGGCAAAACTCGATCCCGATCTCATCTGCGTGGACAACGTCATCCTGTTTCCGGCCATCAAGCAGCACGGGGCGCCCTGGGTGCGCATCGTCTCGTGCTCGGAAAACGAGATCGAGGATCCGGCGATTCCCCCGCACCTGTCCGGCTGCGGAGCGCACGACCATGCCTGTCATGAACGTTTTCGCGCGCGCTTCAACGAAGTGATCGGCCCGCTGCATGCCGCTTTCAACGAATTTCTCGTCTCGCAGGGTGAGCGCCCGTATCCGCTTGGCCAGTTCTTTGAGACCTCGCCGTTCCTGAACCTGCTGCTCTACCCCGAGGCGGTGAAGTTCGAGCGCTCGCGACCGCTGCCGCCGGAGAAATTCCAGTACCTCGAGGGCTGCGTGCGCCGCGAGGCCTCCTACGTGGTGCCGCGTTTTGCCGCGCACCCGGATGCGCCGCTCCTGTATCTGTCCTTTGGCAGCCTGGGCGCAGGCGATGTCACGCTGCTCAAGCGCCTGATCGCGGCCCTCGGCCGCATGCCCTATCGCGCCCTGGTCAACGTTGGCGATCACAAGGATCAGTACACCGAGCTGCCACCCAACGTCATCATCGACAGCTGGTTCCCGCAGCCCGCCGTCATTCCGCAGATCGACGTCGCGATCCATCACGGCGGCAACAACTCCTTCACCGAGTGCCTGTTGTTTGGCAAACCTGCGATCATCATGCCCTTCGCCTGGGACGGTCACGACAATGCCACCCGGGTCCAGGAGACCGGCCACGGCTTCGCCATGGGCCGCGCCACCTGGACCGAAGCCGAACTCGCTGCGCGCATTGAAGCCTGCCTGCACGATGGCAGATTGCGTGCCAGGCTGGCAGCGACCAGTGCGCACATGCGCGCGCAGAACGGACCGGCCAAGGCCGCGCGCCTGTTGATGGGTCTGCTGCAGCCGGGGCAGGCCAATGGTTGATCCAGGCAGCTCCGCGCCACACCTGGCGCACGCCTCGACCCGCACCGACCTGGTCTCCTGGGGCGTGCAGCCCGATGCCATCGAAGGTGTCTCGCAATCCTCGGGGCGTCTGCTGTTCAAGGGCCCGAACAATCAGCCGGAAAGCGGGCTGTGGGTCTGCACGCCCGGTCGTTGGCGCCTGACTATACCGCGCGATGAGCTCTGCTATTTCGTCTCCGGCGAGGCCAGCTACCGGCGCAATACTGGCGAGATGATCGAGGTGACGCCCGGGACGCTGGTGCTGTTCCAGGCCGGCTGGAGCGGGGAGTGCACGGTGCACACCGCGTTGCGCAACACCTACATGCTGGCGAGCGATCATGCCGATCTTCAGGAAGGAGCGCCGTCCCTGGTCACGCCCGTACTTAAGAATCCGCTCTCGATTGCTGAGCTCGTCGAATGGGGCGTGATTCCCACGATGCTGGAGGGCGCCTCTCACACCAGCGGCAAACTGCTGCACAAGGGCCCGGGCGGCCGCTCGGAATGCGGGATCTGGCGCTGCACGCCCGGCAAGTGGTTCTGCCACGTGACCCGTGATGAGTTCTGCCATTTCCTGGCGGGTCGCTGCACCTATGTGCACGAGAGCGGCGAGGTCATCGAGATCGCGCCGGATACCGCCGCGTTCTTCCCGGAGAACTGGCGCGGCGTCTGCACGGTTCATGAAACGGTGACCAAGATCTACATGATTCGTTGAGCAGCATCGCCACGCTACCGGAATAGCCGCCATCGCCAACTCAAATCCAGCGCCTGGCCCCGTCAGGACCGTGTGGTCCGTGACCGTTGTAGGTTGCCTGGCAGCAACCTGGTTCGTCTGGGGCTCGATGTACCTGGCCATCAAGTGGGCCCTGGTCAGCTTTCCTCCGTTCTTCCAGATGGGCAGTCAATTCCTGGCAGCGGGCGCGCTGTTGGCCGTGGTGGCCCGAAGTCCGGGGCGCGGCGTGGCCGAGCCGCCAGGAGTGGCTGGGTGGTGCGGTACTGGGATGCTTGCTGCTGGGCGTCGGTTACGGATTCACGGCGATCGCTGAAACGAGCATCAGTTCGGGGCTGGTCGTGGCGTTCAACGCCGTGGTTCCAACTCTGCTGGTGCTGGCCGAATGGCCTTATGGCGTGCGCCCCGCGTCCAGGCAGATCGCCGGTGTCGTCATCGGACTCGGCGGCGTCGTGATGCTGACGCAGGGGCAGGGGCTCAGCGCCTCGCTCACCGGATTGCTGGCGATCAGTTGCGCGTGTAGCGCGTGGGTGCTGGGCAGTGTGTGGGCGGTGCACGGACTCCCAGGTGGCGCCAAATTGAGCACTGCCCCGGGCTCCATGGGTCACGCCAGTCAGATGTTGATCGGCGGCGTGCTGCTGCTCATCCTCTCCTGGGTGGTGGGCGAAGTGCCCAGCTGGCCGCCGCAGCCGCTCGCACTCGCCTCATGGATCTACCTGGCATTTGCCGGTTCGCTGATCAGCTACACCGCCTACATGATTCTGCTGGAGCGCACGACACCCTCGCTCGCCGCCAGCTATACCTACGTCAACCCGATCGTTGCCCTGGTCCTGGGGATCACGCTCGGCAACGAGTTTGTCACCAGCTTTGAATGGCTGGCCGTGAGCATTATGCTGGTGGGAGTCGTGTTGCTGCTGTGGCGTAGAAATTGAGGCCGCGCCTGTCCCCGTAATTGGGATCAGACGCGGCCCCGCCGCAGCATTCGACGGCTACTTCGTGAGGGTGATTTCCCGCAGGTTGTATTCACCGGTAATGTCACGCATTGCCGGGTACGCGCGCTGTGAGGTCTCGGTGCTCTTCTTGCTGCGCTCTTCGCCCCACTCCTTCATGAACGCGTCGTAGCGTGCCTTGTTGGGTGCCAGCATTTCGGTGTTCTTGAATTTAACGACTAGCAGCAGGTTGAAATTGCCACTCTCCGGCAGGTCACTGCGAAAAATATTGTATTCCTCTATCTGCCCGAGTTTTTTCGCAACCTCATTCGATGCCACCCAGGTTGACTTCAGGCCTTCCAGATAGGCATCCGACATGTTCGAGTGCACTTTAACGGTGGTGACCGACCAGACGGCATCACTCTCGGTGTAGTCCTTCCATGGTGTGAGATCCGCGTACGCGACCGAAGCAACGGTCATCCCCAGAGCCAGCAAGCTTGCCTTGAAACGCATAATCAGCTCCTGAATTGATTGTTATTGGACGGCGGCAACTGTACTCGCATACATCGGCGCAGGAAAGCTGGCAAGTTCGCGCTAACCCAGGGCGTACAGATTGCCATCCATGCTGGCCACATAAATCACGCCAGCGGCGATTGCCGGGGGCGCAACCATCGCGCCGCTGGCCTTAAAGGTTCATTGAATGCCAGTGAATTGTTCTGGTGCAGCACCTGCATATACGCCGCTATGCGCCACATTTCCCCGCAGCCGGCACTTATTTCGGCTTGCGAAAGCGATACATGAATTGGTCCGTCTTGTGGCGGATCGCCGGATCGAATACCAGCTTGCTGTGATCATCCGTTGCGTTTGCAAATGTCGCGTCCTGGGCCTCGAGCTTGAAACCTGCCTGCTCAAAAGTGCGCCTGACCACAGCGGGATCGATTCGATGCAGCTTGTTCACGGACTCCACAGGGTCGCTGCCCGCGTTCGCCATATGATCCTGTACGACGACGACACCGTCCGGCTTCAGGGCCGTGTACAGATTGACCACCATGGTCGAGGCGTCACCCATCGGCCCGGCAGCGCCCTGCGGCGCGAAATAGACATCATGGTAGGACATGACGAACAGCGCTGCATCGAGTGAGTCGGGCGGCATTTTCAGAGCGGCGATTTCAGTCACCTTGAGCAGCGTATTGGGTACGCGCCTGCCGGCAAAGCGCCTCGTAAGCTCCTGGCCAATGTAGCCGGCGTAGCCGCCATTGTTATAGACGACTACCCGACCCTTCGTGCCGACGATGCGCGCCAGCAGCTCACTGTAATAGCCATCGCCGGCGAGATAATCGATGACCTGCATGCCCGGCCGCGCCTCGAGAAAATTGAGCACGACTTGCGGTTTTGCCCAGCTATCGCGCTCGCGGTCGGCGGCTGGGCGGTCCGGATTTGCGATGGAGATGGCGATGGCTGCGGCGTCCGCCTTGGGCGGGTGAGCCGGTGCGTTGCTCCAGGCGATGGCAAGAACGGCGGAACCGAGGGATAGCAACATGGCGCGTGGATGCATACTTATACTCCAGTAGGAACCAGGCGAATTCGCGGGATCGATAGCGTCCGGACCGTGATGCTGGCGGACCGCTGGGGGTTATATGACAATTCGCGGCAGGAATCCATACTGTTGAAGGATGCTCGAGGGTACTTCATGGCGATCATCACCAGCATTGAAGATCTGCGATCACTCGCCCGGCGCCGCATCCCGCGCGCCATCTTCGACTATGCGGATGGCGGCGCGTATGAGGAAATCACGCTGCGTCGCAATCGCGCCGATCTCGAGGCGCTGCAGTTTCGCCAGCGGGTCATGGTGGATGTCTCGGGTGTCTCCACCGCGACGAGCCTGCTCGGCCGGGCCGTGGCCATGCCACTGGCCATCGCGCCCACCGGACTCGCGGGATTCTTTCATGCCGATGGCGAGATCCTCGGCGCACGCGCTGCGGCCGCTTTTGGTGTGCCATTCTGCCTGAGCACGCTGTCGATCTGCTCGATCGAAGACGTGCGGGCGGCGACCACTCAGCCCTTCTGGTTTCAGCAGTACCTGATGAAAGACCGCGGCTTCAACCAGGAACTGATCGATCGGGCAAGCAATGCGGGCTGCTCCGCGCTGGTGCTGACACTCGACCTTCAGGTGCTGGGCGAACGGCACCGGGACGCACGAAACGGGCTGACCATCCCGCCACGATTGACGCTCCGAAACGCCCTCGATGTCGCGAGCAAGCCGGCCTGGGCGCTCAGGGTGCTGCTTGGCAAGCGCCGCAGCTTCGGCAATCTCGAAGGTCGCATCGGTGGCGCCTCGGGCATCCGCACGCTGGCGGAATGGACGGCAACACAGTTTGACCCGAGCACGAACTGGCGCGATGTGGAATGGGTGCGCAGCCGCTGGCCCGGGAAACTCATCTTGAAAGGTGTGCTCGATGCCGAGGATGCGAAACTTGCGCTCGCCAGTGGTGCCGATGCGATCGTGGTCTCGAACCACGGCGGACGGCAACTGGATGGCGCGCCTTCCACGATTGCCGTCCTGCCGGAGATCGCAGCCGCAGTCGCTGGCCGCTGTGAAGTGTTGTTTGATGGCGGCGTCCGCTCGGGCCAGGATATTCTCAAGGCCGTGGCCCTGGGCGCGCAGGGCGTGCTCATCGGCAAGTCGTTTCTATACGCGCTCGCGGCCATGGGTGAGGCGGGCGTGACCCGCGCGCTTGAAATCATCCAGCGTGAACTGCGGGTCACGACGGCGCTGGTGGGGCGGACCAGCATGAGCGGCATCGATGCGGGAGTGCTGCGCCACCAGCCGCCAGAAATGCCATATTCAGAGTAAGGAGAGCAACATGATGCAAAGACCCATGATGATATTGTTGGCCGGACTCGCGCTACTCGCTGCCGCCTGCCCGGCGGCCGAGGCGGCGACCGCCAACGCCATCGAGCGTGAGATCGCGCAGCTTGAGCAGGAGGTGAATGCCGCCTATGCGGCCAACAGCCTCGACAAGTATTTCAGCTATTACGCCGACGACCTGGTGGCCATCTTCTACAACGAGCGCTGGACGCTCGCCCGATACAGGCAGGAGTGGCCAAAGTATGTGAAAGCCGGCAACGTGGTCGTCTCGGCAAGACTCTCCCGCCATGCCGATGGCAAGACGATCGACGAACACGCGTTCGAGACCGATGTGTGGACCAAGCGCAAGGGGGCGTGGAAGATCACCCATGCCCACTATGCGCTGGCGGTTCCGGCGCCCTAGCCGAGCGCAGCATTGACACGGCCGCGTAGATAATCACGACGATCACGAACCAGCGCATCAGCGCCAGGTGCTCGCCAATCCGGTTGACGAGCGGGAAGGCGCACAAGGTGCCGAGCAGGCCGCCGAGCGTGAGACCCAGTGCGCTGCCGTGTGAGTAGCGCCCCGAGCGAAGAAATCCCATGGTGGCGACCGGGATCAGCACGCCGTCGCTGCCGATCATGATCGGGTAGGCAGCGAGCGGATGCATGCCGAGCAGTCCGAGCAGCACCATGCTCGGGGCATAGTTGCCGATGCCGATGCACATCAGCGCGCCGAACACGAAGTTGGCGAGCACCGCGACGGCAAAGCGCCAGCCCGACAGGCCCATTGCCACTCCGGACGGCGGAAAGACACCGAGCGCCGTCATTGCGAAGAAGACCGCGGCGATCAGCAGCGCCACGCCCATGAACAGCTGGATGCCTCGCCGCGGCATGCGGCTGACCAGGCCGGCGCCGATCCAGGCACCGAGGCCGGAGCTGATGACCATGCTGGCGAGCAACACCGGTTCAACCGCGACGGCGGCAAAGAACAGCAGCGAGCCGAGAAAGGCCGGAACGCTGCTGCCGACGTTGAGCGTGCCGGGGATCAACTCGTCCGCCGGCCTGCCCCTCAGCTTGAAAAGGGCCGTGATCTGCGCGTAGGAGCCGATGCCGAGGGTATCGAGAAAGTTCGCCAGGTAGCCGATGAGGCCGTCCGCCCAGGTCGGTCGCTCACGGGAGTGACGCTGCTTGGCAACCACGATCCACGCAAGGATGGCCGCCAGATTGACGATCACCAGAACCGTATAGAGGACAACTCGCGCAGTTGGCATGCAGCCCTCTGATTGTTCCGGCAGGCTTTGCTGGAGAGCGGGGTTCGCCGAACCGCCGTCGCGCTATCGGCTATTCCCGTTGCCGGGGGAAATGACCCGCCCGTACTCGGAGGCTCGCGCCAACCGATCGAAGACGCCGTAGGTCTCTGCGGAAATCCGGCTGATGGCTGCTTCGCCCGCGCGCTCGCTTGCCAGGAACGTCGTCATCACGCAGATCACGTAAGGCCGGTTGTGCACGAAGACGATCCCGGAATCGTTGCGCACGCCCTCCAGCGAGCCAGGTTTGTTGGCGATTCGAACATCCGGGGGCAGTTCCCGAGGCAGCCAGCTGTCCTTTGGCGTTGCCAGGACAGCGAGGAAATCATCCTGCAGCTGCGGCGCGATAACCTTGCCTCGATACAGCGCCTCGAGTAAATGCATCATCTCGCGCGGCGTGGAAATATTTTCCCGGCCCTCGGTCGCGGCTTTCAGATCCATCATCTTGCGGCGCAGCTGCGTGTTCTTGAGGCCGAGACCCTCGGTCAGGCGCCTCACGTTGTCCATGCCGAGGCGATCGATCAGCACATTGGTCGCGGAATTGTCGCTCACCGCGATCATCATCGTGGCCAGATCGCGGTTGGTGAGTTGCGTAACCCCCGGCGTCAGCCCACCCATGATGGCGCTGTCGGCGACCAGATCTTCGGAACGCACCTTGTAGGGATCCAGCAGCCGTGCCTTGCCGTGCACGCCTTCCGACGACTGCGCATCCTGATGATACAGCTCGGCCAGCACGGCGATCTTTATCGAGCTCGCCTGCGGGAAGATCTCGTCGGGATGCACCAGGAGTTCGCGCCCGGTCGTGAGATCGAGGATCGCGACCCCGACGACGCCGCTCAGCTGGCCTTCAACGTCGGCGATTGAGATGCGCAAATGTTCCCACAGCAAATCTTCCTTTGGGGAGGAGGCAGGGGCCGCAGCGGCGAGCGATCCTTGGAGAACGGCGCTCACTATGACCACCAGTGTGGATCTCAAGACCGTCAGTCGCCCGTACATCAGTGCTTGTCCCCGGATGCCGTGGCGGCAAGGTTACCCATGTCTTCTTCAGTGACCTGCGGAGCCGGATCGCCCGGGAACAGCGTCCGCGCCAGTTCACTCGTGGTGGTGCCGTTGGAGCCGCTGATCGTGATGGTGGCCCGCGCGCGCTCCTGCAGCCGCGCAATCTCCTGGTCGGAGATCGGTAGCACGCGCTCGTGTCCTTTGAATCGCGCTACCGCCATGCGTTTGAACAGGGTAGCCATCAACTGCCCCTGCGCTATGTAGCTGGTGGCGTCTGGGCTGGCAGCGCCGGCCGTCATTTCGGCGCGGATCATGCCATCGAGGATCGGGTAGTGCGTACAGAAATACCCCACGACGTCCGGCGTGGCTCCCGCTGGCAGTGCGGCCCGGAGCAGTGCCAGGTCGCGTTGTACCGCATCATGCTTGACCTTCAGGTCCGCGCCATGCTCGATCATCTCGACCCAATTCGCGGGTGCGAGCTGGTAGATGTCGATGCGGCGCCCCTCGGGCAGCCTGAGCACGCTCTTCTGAGTGAGGCTCTGCAGGGTTGCCCCGGATGTACTGAACCAGCGTGGTTGCGTGGTCGCCTGCGCGGGCTCTTCCGCGAGCGCCGTCCCATAGAGCGCCGCAAGCTTCCTCGGGTAGACCATGCTTTTTACGGTGGCGGGCGTGGCCAGGATCACGAAAATAGCAATCTTGTGGTCCGCCAGCGCGGAATCGATGCGCTGCTTGGCCTCCTGCGCAGAAGCGTCAATGATCGAAATTACGGGTTTCTTCTCGCCCGGGTAGGCCGCATCCACAGCCTCGCGAATGCGCTCATATTGAGTGGAAGCGGTATTGCACGCGATGAACACCACATCTGCCCCCTCGCGCAGTGCAGTCAGAACGCCCGCGCTGCCGAGCGCGGCGATCTGCTCGGGAGTCTTCTCGCCGTAGGGTAGATTCCTGGTATCGCCGTAATGATGAATGGTGATGTCGGCCGCGTATTCGCGCAGCAGCGGTGCCGCCTCGCGTTCGACGCTCTTGGCCGTGAGGTAGCCGCCGAAACCGGAATCGAATGTGGCGACATGCAGAGGTACCAGCGGTTCCTCCGCCGACGCCAACACACTGTGCCAGCAACAGCATAGCGCCGCAGCGAACAGCAGAATGATCTGCGAAAAGTGCGCCTTGCTGCGGGCCAAAGCCATACTGGTTTCCTCTGGAGGATAGGCAGATTTGCCAGCCGGCCGGATAGTATCACGGCGTATTTCCCCTATGCGACTTGACAAGCTGGGCAGCTTCGCCTCAGGAGCTTGCCAACATCGCCGTCACGGTCATTGCCATGGTGGCGGTAGCGAACCAGCCGAGCGCACTCAGTCGCGTGCCGATCACGTATTCGCCCATCGTGGCCTTGCGGCTGGCAATCAGCATCATGACCGCCATGATCGGCACGGCGATGACGCCATTGAGAACGGCGGCCCACACCAGCTCCCTGACGGGATCCATGGGCAAGAAGGTGAGTATCACTCCGCCGGCGGTCGCTGCGGCAATCAGGCCGTAGAATCCACGACCCTCGCCCTTGTCGAGTCGCAGGTTGAGGCTGCCGTTCCACCCAGCCGCTTCGGCAATCGCGTAGGCGGCAGAGCCGGCCAGAACGGGCACGGCCAGCATCCCCGTGCCGATGATGCCGAGACTGAACAGCAGGAAAGTCAGGTCCCCAGCCAGGGGCCGCAAGGCCTCGGCGGCCTGCGCGGAGGTCTGAATGTCGGTGATTCCGGCTGCGTGGAGCGTGGCGGCGGCACTGGCGATGATAAAAAAAGCGATCAGGTTGGAAAAGGTCATGCCGATGATCGTGTCCACTTTGATACTGCGCAGGTGCCGACGGGCTCTTGCCGGCTCATGGGGCTGGCCAGGTTTGCCCGCGACGCCTTCCATCTCCTGGCCGGCCTGCCAGAAGAACAGGTACGGACTGATCGTGGTGCCGAACACTGCGACTACCATGAGCAACCTGTCGTGATCCCAGTACCGTGGGAACTGCAGCAGCTCAGCAGCGATCCGCCACCAATCCACATGCAGCGAAAACACCACGGCGACGTAGGCGAGCAGCGCCAGGGTGAGCCATTTAAGACCCCTGACATAGGCCTGGTAGGGGAGAAAGACCTGCAACACCAGGCACAGCAGGCCGAAGCACACCGCATAGACGCGCGCCGAGCCGCCCAGAACCAGTTTGAGCGCCGCGGCCATGGCGGCGATGTCCGCTGAGATATTGAGCGTATTGGCGAGCATCAGCATGCCGACCACGGAGTAGAGCACCCAGCGTGGAAAGCTGCTGCGGATGTTCGCGGCCAGGCCGCGGCCGGTGATATAACCGATACGTGCACTGACGAGCTGAATGGCGATCATCAGCGGCAAGGTCGCAACCACGGTCCACAGCATGGCGTAGCCGAATTTCGCGCCGGCCTGCGAGTAGGTGGCAATGCCGCTCGGATCGTCGTCGGCGGCGCCCGTGATCAGCCCGGGCCCAAGCTTACGCATGCCCTGATCCAGCGATAACCTGGTCATGGCGCGGCCGCTGCTAGCGCGTTTCCGTGCGCTCGGCTTCATAACGCCTGCCCAGCAGCCAGGCGATTGGAAACCAGACGGCTGATACCGCGATGCCGAAGATCGCGAGACCCGCGACCCCAAAGGGCAGGATCGCCGCGCTTACCCACGCCGAGCTGACATCGCCGAATCGGTAGACGACCGTGTCGATGACGTTCTTGGCCTTGTAGCGGCTTTCCTGATCCACGACGGTGAACAGCATCTCGCGCGTGGGTTTGGCGATGGCGTATTCAGCCACGCGTCGCAGCACCTGGATGCCGCCGAGCAGCAGCAGTACCGGCGAGAAGGCCACGGCGAGAAAGGCCACGACCATGATGATCGGATTGACCAGCAGCCCGGTGCCCACGCCGAAGCGTGCGATCAGGCGGCCAGTACCGAACAGTTGTATCAGCACGGCAAGGCTGTTCACGGCCAGGTCGATCAGCGCATAGGCCTGCGTGCGCGCCTCGCGGCTGGCAAAGGCTCTGGTGATCAGCTCGCCCAGCTGGATGTAGACGATCGTGGATATCCAGGTCATCAGCAGCAGGAACAGCGCCAGCAGCAGCAGGTAGCGCGACCTGAACAGCAGGCGAAAGCCGTCGAAGGGATTGCCGGCCAGCTTCCGGTCCAGTGAGGTGTGCTGCACGGCCACGCCCTGGGCCACCAGCCGTTGCTTCTCCTGGGCCAGCGTGTGCACCAGCCAGGCCGTTACCAGGAAGCCGAGCGCCGAGATCAGCATGAGGCTGTTATTGCCGATCTGCTTGACCAGGAGGGTGGCGATCGCGGGACCAGCGATGCCGCCCAGGGTGCCGCCGGCCGCCACGAATCCGAACAGACGCTTGGCCTGGGTACGCGAGTAGATGTCGGCCATGAAGGTCCAGAACACCGAGATGATCAGGATATTGAAGGTGCTCACCCAGACGTAGAATGCGGCGGCAATCCAGCGCAGTGGGTCGGCCTGCGTAACGCTCTGGAAGAGGGCGTAGAACAGGAGGATCGATGCAGCGACAAATCCATACACCCATGGCAGGAAGGTCGACAGCCTGATGCGCGCAGCCAGCCCGGAGTACACCGGGGCGAGCACCAGGCTCACCAGGAAGGTGCCGGTGAACAGCTCCTGGATGTGACTCATCCCGTAGACGGTGCCCATCGCGTCGCGTACCGGCTTGACGATGGAATAACTGCCGAACAGGAAGAAGAAATACAGCATGCTGAGGATTACGGCCCGAAGCTCGAATTCCTCGATGACGGCGGCGGACCGGAACAATCGTGCCCACCAGGATCTGTTACGTTGATTCACGTCACTGTGCCCCGTGGTGTGGTGCAACATTCCCGCTGGCGAGTCCAGAATGTCCGGGCCGCCACGAAGACAGACTACCCGAATGTCTGGCAAGCCAAGGAATAATATGAATATATTCCCAGCGCGGCGCACCATCTTCCCCTCTCATCGGGGCCGTGGTATACCCATGCCGCGATAGAAACCTTCAGGGGTGAGGGAAGCAACGGGCATGCAGTTGTCGGAAGTGAAACAGGCACTCCAGTGCCTGGTGCGGCGGTTAGGTGTTCTGGCACCACACGAGCGCGAGCGTGCGCAAGCCGAGTTCGGGGAAATTCTGGTCTGTCTGATCCAGACAGCCAGTCGCCTTGGTATTGATCTGGTGGCGGCCCACCGGCCGCGCATCCTGATCGTCGAGGACGAGCGTATTGTCGCCGAGGACCTGCAGGAAACGCTGAACGGTCTGGGTTACGACGCCTATGCGATCGCCTCATCGGCGGCCGAGGCGCTGGCGATTGCCCGCCAACAGCGTCCAGACATCGCCCTGACGGATATTCGTATCGACGGTCGCGTCGATGGCATAGAAGTAGCGGCGCAGTTGCGTCGGGAATTCGCTACCGCGGTCATTTTTGTCACTGCCCTTGCCGACGACGTTACCCTGCAGCGGGCCAGGCATTCTGAGCCTTACGCCTATCTGATCAAGCCGGTCAGCGATTCAGCACTCAGGACGACCATCGAGCTTACCGCCCGCCGGCAACGCCAGGCAACGTTGACAGTCGGTTGAGCCGCGTGCCTCCTGCCGCTGCAAGCAGCAACTGGGCCGGCGGCGTCGACGCCATCGTGGGTCGCGCGCCAACCTCAGGCTCGCAACCGAATGATCTGCGTGCGCAGGTCCGCCTGCTCGCTCTGCTGAGCTCCGCGGCGCCTCTCAACGTGCTGCTCGAGGGGCTCGCGACCTACGTCGAGACCTGGGCGGAAGGGCTCCACTGCGCGGTATTGCTGGTCGATTCGACTGGCCAGCTGCTGGTGCCGGGGGCGGCGCCGAGCCTGCCCGCGGCGTACGCAAATGCCATCGGCCCGGTGCCGATTGAAGATGGGTACGGATCCTGCGGCACGGCTGCGGCCCGCCGCGAGATGGTCGTGGTCGAAGACATTGAGCAGTCCGAGCTTTGGGCCAGGTACGTCCCGATGGCGCGCTCGCATGAACTTCGGGCCTGTTGGTCGGTGCCAATTTTTGACGATGCACGCACTGTGCTCGGCACACTGGCAATGTATTATCGCGAGCGGCGAACCCCGTCGGTTCAGGAAACCGAGCTCATTCAGTTTGCCGCCTCACTGGCGGCATTCGTCATACAGCGACATCGCGACGCAGAGCGGCTGCGGATCAACGAGGTCCGGCTCGAAGCCGTCGCTTGGGCTACGGACATTGGGCTGTGGGAGTCCACGGGTACGAACAACGTTCGCTGGCTTAATCGGTGGTGCGAGCGCTTCGGCGTCGATCCGTGCATCGGAGTCGACGGACTCCAACGCTGGATTGAGCGGGTCCATCCAGACAGCATCGACGCCTACCTGGGGGTGGGTCAACCCAACTGGTATGACACCGCGGACCGCTATGCCTTCGAGTACCGAATCCGCGATCGGAACGGCAACTGGCGCTGGATTCATGAGCGCGGCAAGGTGACGGCCCGCGACAGCGATGGTACCCCACTGTTGTTTGCCGGAGTGTGCATCGACATCGACACTCTGAAGCGCACGGAGCTCGCTCTGCGCAATGCGGAGGATCGTTACGAACTCGCGATCAACGCAGCTCGGCTTCCGGTGTGGGAATATGACGTTGTCACTGACACCGTCACCGGAAACTCTTACTGGCACCAGGCTCTTGGGCGCGAATCGACTATTGGGGAGGCCCGGCAGCGCACCGAGACCTGGCTGAGCGACGTTCATCCGGAGGATTGTGCGAAGCAGGAAACTATCCTTGCCGCTGACGCCACGGGGTATTTCCAGTCTGAGTATCGTATCCAGATGCCCAGCGGAGAGTACAAATGGCTGCTCGATCGTGGCCGCGTGGTCGAGCGCGCCGATGACGGGACGCCGCGCAAAGTGGTCGGCATTTCCCTGGATATTGATGCCCACCGCCGCATGGAATCGGAGCTGCGAACCTCGCTGCGTGAGAAGGAGGTACTCCTGCAGGAGGTTCATCATCGGGTCAAGAACAATCTCCAGATTATCTCGAGTCTCATCAACATGCAGCTGCGGCGCCTGCCGGATTCCTCGAGCCGGGAAACCCTGGAACAGTGCCAGCACCGGGTGCAGGCCATTGCCCTCATTCACGAGAAGCTGTACCAGGCCAAGAGCCTCGCGAGTGTGCCGCTGCCTGAATACATCGGCAGCCTGGCACGCGATATCTTCCAGGCCGCCAGCGTGCCAGCGACGGGCGTGTCACTCGAGCTGGCAATTCCAGAAATCGCGCTGCCGATCGATGTGGCGATTCCCTGCGGTCTTATACTCAACGAACTCATTACCAACGCGTTGAAACATGCCTTTCCAGACGGCCGCCAGGGTTCAATCCGCATCAGCGTCGAGCGGCCTGACGCCACTCGCGTGACGCTCACTGTGACCGATAACGGCGTGGGTCTGCCGACTGGGTTCGACATCGCGCGTTGCCATTCGATGGGGTTACGGCTGGTCGATACGCTCGCCCGGCAGCTCAACGCGCAACTCGGGCTTGAGGTGCGCGGCGGAACATCCTGTCAATTGACGTTTCCGCTTGAGCGCTGATCGCCTCATAGCGCCAATTGTGTCCTCGACCCAGGAGCCCGCGCCATGAACCTGCAGCGCTTTCCGCGCCATTTGCTGACTTTCGGCGCGACGCCCATCCAGCCTCTGAAGCGCCTCAGCGCCCATCTCGGCGGCAAGGTTGAGCTCTATGCGAAGCGCGAGGACTGCAACAGCGGGCTGGCCTTTGGCGGCAACAAGACGCGCAAGCTCGAGTACCTGATTCCCGAGGCGCTGGCCCAGGGCTGCGACACGCTGGTGTCGATCGGCGGCATTCAGTCCAATCAGACGCGGCAGGTCGCAGCGGTGGCGGCGCACCTGGGACTCAAGTGCGTGCTCGTGCAGGAGAACTGGGTCAACTATTCGGATGCCGTCTACGATCGCGTCGGCAATATCCAGATGTCGCGCATCATGGGCGCCGAGGTGCGACTGGACGCGGCTGGCTTCGACATCGGCATTCGGGCGAGCTGGGAACAGGCCATGGAAGACGTACGCAGGGCAGGGGGCAAGCCATATCCGATTCCCGCGGGCTGCTCCGAGCACCCGCTGGGTGGTTTAGGTTTCGTCGGCTTTGCCGAAGAAGTGCGCGCGCAGGAAGCGCAGCTTGGCTTCAGGTTCGACTATATCGTGGTGTGCTCGGTCACCGGCAGCACCCAGGCGGGCATGGTGGTCGGCTTTGCCGCGGACGGCCGGGCCGATCGTGTCATCGGCATCGATGCCTCGGCCGCGCCCGAGAAAACCCGGGCGCAGATTCTGCGCATCGCCCAGAACACGGCCCGGCTCGTGGAACTGGGCCGCGAGATCAGCGAGCGGGATGTGGTACTCGACACCCGCTACGCCGGCCCTGCCTATGGCCTGCCGAACGAGGGCACGCTCGAGGCCATCCGGTTGTGCGCGCGGCAGGAAGGCATGCTCACGGACCCCGTGTACGAAGGAAAGTCGATGCAGGGCATGATCGATTGGGTGCGCCGCGGCGAGTTTCCGCCCGGATCAAGAGTGCTCTACGCACACCTCGGTGGCGTGCCGGCGCTCAACGCCTACAGCTTCCTGTTTCGCAATGGCTGAGAGCACCAATGTCCTGATTCTCTGTACGCACAACTCGGCGCGCAGCATCCTCGGTGAAGCCATGCTGAACCATCTGGCGCGGCGGCTGGGTCGTGAGGTGCGGGCCTATAGCGCAGGCAGCGCACCCAGTGGACGTATTCAGGCGCTGGCGCTGGAAGTCCTCAAAGCCGCTGGCATCGACACCAGTGGGTGTCGCAGCAAGAGCTGGGATGATTTCGCGGCGCCCGCTGCGCCGCCCATGCGCATCGTCATTACGGTGTGCGACAACGCTGCGAACGAGACCTGCCCCTATTGGCCCGGCAGCCCGGTGCAGGTACATTGGAGTTACCCCGACCCCGCCAATGCGCCCGGCAGTGACGCCGATAAACGCATTGCGTTCGAGCTGGTCCGGCAAGCCATGGGATACCGCATGCTGCAGTTGCTGCACCTGCCGTTGGCAGACATGGACAACGCCGCATTGCAGGCGGCCCTGCGAGACATCGCGTCACATTGAACATCAGACAATGAGTACTGTCGCTCCACTGAGCCTGTTCGAGCGCTATCTGACGGTGTGGGTGTTGCTGTGCATCGTTACTGGTATCGCGCTAGGGCAGTGGTTGCCGAATGTCTTTCAGATCATTGCTCATCTGGAGGTGGCGCGCGTCAACCTGCCGGTGGGCCTGCTGATCTGGGTGATGATCATCCCGATGTTGCTGAAGGTGGATTTCGGCGCCCTGCACCAGGTGCGCCGATACTGGCGCGGCATCGGCATCACGTTGTTCGTGAACTGGGCCGTCAAGCCGTTTTCAATGGCGCTGCTGGGCTACGTGTTCATCCGCCATGTTTTCGCGCCTTATTTGCCTGCAGGACAGCTGGACAGCTACCTCGCCGGTCTGATCCTGCTGGCCGCGGCGCCCTGCACGGCCATGGTGTTCGTGTGGAGCCGGCTGACCGGAGGCAACCCGCTGTTCACGCTGTCGCAAGTGGCGCTCAACGACACCATCATGGTCTTTGCCTTCGCGCCGATCGTGGCCCTGCTCTTGGGCATTTCCTCGATCAGCGTGCCGTGGAGCACGCTGATCACCTCGGTCGTGCTCTACATCGTCATACCGGTAGTGCTGGCGCAGTGGTGGCGCCGCGCGTTGCTGAAGCGCAGCCAGGCGGCGTTCGATGCGGCGTTGGCGAGGATCGGGCCCTGGTCCATCTGCGCGCTGCTGGCCACGCTCGTACTGCTGTTCGCGTTCCAGGGCGAGGCGATCCTGAAGCAACCGCTGGTGATCGCCATGCTGGCGGTTCCGATTCTACTCCAGGTGTTCTTCAACTCGGCGCTCGCGTACTGGCTGAACCGGCGCGCGGGAGAGTCCCACAGCGTTGCCTGCCCCTCGGCGCTGATCGGCGCCTCCAATTTCTTCGAGCTGGCAGTGGCTGTGGCCATCAGCCTGTTCGGGTTCAACTCGGGTGCCGCGCTTGCGACCGTGGTCGGTGTACTGATAGAAGTGCCTGTGATGCTGCTGGTGGTCAAGGTCGTCAACTCGAGTAAAGGCTGGTACGAGTACAGGAGTTAACAGATGAAAAGACGTGTAGCACTGGTGACGGGTGGTGGCCGCGGCATCGGCCGCGAGGCTGCGCTGCTGCTCTCGGCAGCGGGAGCGCGCGTGATGATCGTGGCGCGCAGCGCGACGGAACTGGCATCCGTTGGTCTCGATCACGTCGCCGCCGACCTCGGCACTACCGAAGGCTGCGCGCTGGCCGTGACCGAGACCGAGCGGCGACTGGGACCGATTGATCTGCTGGTCGTAAACCATGGCATCGGTTCGGCGCACGAGCGGCTGGTGTGGGAGCAGGATCCTGCCGTCTGGCGCGAGACGATGCGCATCAACCTCGATGCGCCGTTTGAGCTCGCGCGGCTGACGGTCGGCGGCATGTGCAAGCGTGGTTTCGGCCGGCTGGTCTTCACCAGTTCGACCGCGGGCGAAAAAGCGGAGCGATCGGGGAGTGCCTATACCGCCTCCAAGCATGGGGTAATCGGGCTCGCGCGTGCCGTCGCGCAGGATGCGGGTCCGTTCGGAGTCACCTCCAACGCGGTGCTGCCCGGCTGGGTGCGGACGGCAATGGCCGAGCGCTCGGCGAAGACGGCGGCCGAACGGCGCGGCATCAGCGTCGAGCAGGTGTGGAGCGAGCGCGCCGCCATCTATCCGCAGAACCGGGTGCTCGAGCCGCGCGAGGTTGCAGAGGTGATCGCGTTCCTGTGCACCGATGCAGCCGGGGGAGTGAATGGGGAGGCGATCACGGTGGCGCTTGGCGGCATCTGGTAGGCAGCCGGCGCCCGATTTCCCTGTCGGTGCGCCGGCTTCATGCCGAGGATCAACCGTGACGCGTCGCAGCGGCGTGGACGGCCGCGAATTGCGGGCTGTCGATCAAACGCACTGCGTGTTCGATGGCCGCCTGCTGGCAGGCGCGCGCCTTGTCGAGCGCCGACAGGTTGCGGATCTCGTCAGCCGGGCAAACCTGTTTCGCGGCATACGTGATGCGATGATACAGGGCTTTTGCTCCAGCCTCGGTCGACAGGTTCAGATCGGCATAGCGCACGGTGACCGACGGTATGCTGTTGTCCGGCGTCGCCGCGGAGGCGCTGGACAGCGCGCCAAAGGCAGCCGTCAGTGCGAGCAATGCGGCCGCGCCGCGGCTGGCAATCCTACGAGTGGGTTCTGCGTTTTTCATACATCTCTCCAGTTGGGTTGGTATTCACTGCATTTCGCCGCATTCGGCGCCGGGTGTATGAAACTCCTTCGGGCCGGTACATTTCTGCGGGTGGACCTCGGGTTCGTCCCCGCAGCTTACGAGTTCGTCCCCGAATGGTCTTTGCGCCCTTCAAATCAGTCGCGCATGCCGTAACCTACGGCTCATGAACGATCAAGCGGAATCATCGGCCGCACTCTCATACTGGCCGTCGCTGGGCATCCTGACCGGCTACTGGGTGTACGTGACGCTGTCGAACATCCTGTACGCGAGCAGTATGAGCGCTGGCTTCGATGCGATGAACACACAGCACCACTTCGCGCCCTGGAATGCGCGGGTGCTGCAGCACGCCGTGCTGTATCCGGCACTGCTGGCGAGCGTCTGGGCCTCGCTGAGAATCAACTGGCGTCCGCTGCGGTATGCGCTGCCGATGCAACTTGTCATCGCCATGGCATTTGCCGTTCTGGGGTCGCCCGTGCTGGAGGGCGCACTGTTCCTGGTGGGGCACGATGCAATGGATCACATGAAGTCCATGGCCTGGTGGGAATTGTTTTCAGGCGCGAACCTGTCGCTGTGGCTGGCGAGCGCCACCAGCATGTTTCTCGCCTATGGATTCGGCTTGGCGCTGGTCACCGGGTTTTCCCTGTTCCAGCGCTACAGCGCTGCGCAGCTGCAGGTTGCCACACTGGAGCGTGAATTCAGCTCGGCGCGGCTGGCGGCGCTGCGCATGCAACTCTCGCCGCACACGCTGTTCAATCTGCTGCACGCCATCCACGGCCAGATCGCCTGGGAACCCAAAGCCGCGCAGGCCATGATCGTGAAGCTCGGCGATCTGCTGCGCCGATTGCTCAAGGCGGGCGAGCGCGATTTTTCGACGCTGGCCGATGAGATGCAGTTCGTGCAGCTGTATCTGGAACTGCAGCAGCAGCGCTTTGCGGACCGTCTCAGCGTGCTCACACCTGATCGTGAGTCGCTGCCCGCGGTGTGGGTGCCCAGCCTGATTTTGCAGCCGTTGGTGGAAAACGCCGTAGTGCATGGGCTTGCCGGACACGACGGCCCGGTAACGGTGCGAATCGAGGCGCAGCTCGCGGACCAGCAGTTGATCTTGCGTGTTGTCAACACGACCGCTGCCGCAGTCGGAATCTGCGGCGGTGAAGGTATTGGTACGCGCAATGTGCGCGAGCGCCTGGCGGTGCAGTTCGGCGCGCGCGCGACTTTCAGTTCACGCTCGGCCGAGGGTGGTGTATGGTGCGCCGCAATCCTCTTGCCGCAGCTGCGCGATGCAGGCGCCCCGGTGAGCTGAGCTTCCTGGGCGGCGTTTAGGGATCGGCAGTGAATGTGATCATCGTCGATGATGAGCCGGCGGCGCGCCGCGCATTGCGCGAGTATTGCGCCAACGCGCCGCAGCTCACACTGGTGGGCGAATTCGGCGATTCGCGCGCCGCCTTGCAGGCGATTCGCGCCCAGCCGCCAGACCTGCTGTTTCTGGATATTCAGATGGATGGCATGACGGGCCTGTCGCTGGCGCGCGCCCTGGATCCTGAGACGCTGCCGCTCATCGTGTTTGTGACCGCTTACGATCAATATGCGCTGGAAGCCTTCGAGGTCAGTGCGATCGACTACCTGCTCAAGCCCTTCGATGAGGAGCGCTTTCAGAAAACCCTCGCCCGGGTTCAGCGCCGCGCCGCCGCCTCCGGCGCCCAGGAGCGGAACGCTGAACTGGCCGCTTTGCTGACGCGGCTGGAACAATGCGCCCGGGCCGCGACCGACAGCAGGCCACGGCTATTGGCTGAAAACGGCGGGCGTTTGCACATGCTGGATGTCACGCAGGTCGAAATTCTTGAAGCGGATCGAAACTACGTCAAGCTCGCCGTCGGTCGGGACGTTTACCATGTGCGCAGCACTCTGGCGCAGGCGGAAAAGAGCGTGCAGAGTGAGCCCATGCTGCGCATCAGTCGTTCCTGCCTGGTCAATATCAACCATTTGCGCGAACTCAGTCGTACGCCGCGTGGCGATTTCATCCTGGTTCTGAACGGCGGCCGCACCGTCACCAGCAGCGAAGGATATCGTGAGGCGGTGCGCGAATATCTATCGCGGCTCAAGGTGGGCGCGGACGGCGGTTCCCGCCCCGGCGTGTCGATCCCGCCCGCATGAATCCTGTCCGGCAGCCGCTGCTGCGGAGAAGCGCTATGCCGACTGGCTCGATGCGAGTAATGCGCTCGTCGTGGCGCTCGACCAGGTGAAGTCGCTCAAGCTTGGCCGCACTGACGAGCGGGCACGCGCCACGATGCTGCGCGCGCTCGCCGATCAGTGACGCCGCGCACACCCTCGGGGCGACGCCGCAGGACATTGAAGCGTGGTTGGTAACGATCCTCGAGCACTGGCGGGCCGCCAACCCCGGGGCTTCGCTTGAGCCCTGGGACTACTGGAGTCGCTACACGAGCGACACACATCCGCTCGATGCGCGGGTGCCGCCCGAGTCGATTACGCCGACTTCGCGAGTATCGGCAAATGTCATGCTCGACGTCGCCTGGGGATTGTTCGAACTCCGGATGTTCCAGGACCCCGATGCCGATCCGAACGCGGTGTGGACAGCGATCACGTCCACGTACCTGAACATTCGCCCCCATCCGGAACTCGCATGGTGGGCGCTGCGGGTTCAGCTCGTCGATATTCCGGGCTACATGATCAGCTACGGTACACGGCCCGGAACCTGCTTCGCTTCGGCGTGTCGGTCGACACGCCCGAGTTGTTACGCCGCTTCCTGGGTCGTCCTGGGTCGTCCTGTGTCGAGCACCGCCCTGGTCGCCCAGCTCGACCGCATCCAACCGCAGCCCATGCGATTCCCGTGTGACTGTTCTACGCGCCAGGATCCCAAGGGTTCATCAGCTTGACACCTGCCCCTGCGAAGTCCTTCAGATTGCGCGTCGCCACCATGAACCGGTGCGTGGAGGCGATGGCGGCTATGGCGCAATCCGCGAAATCCATGGAGTTCCCAGCGGCCTTCGCCTTGGCATGTACGTTACCGAACGCGGAAGCGGCCTCCGGTCCGAAGTCCAGCAGGCGCCCTTCAAACAGTGGCAGGAGATCCCCGGTCATTGCCTGCTGAAGCTGCGTGCGCCGCTTGCCGGCGGGAAGCTGTGCGATGCCGGCCCAAAGCTCGGCGACGGTGATGGCCGTCAGGTAGAGCGTTTCGGGAGCTTGGCGGTCGAGCCAAGCCAGGAGGTTTCGATCTGGCTGTGGCCTGAGCGGCTCAGAGACCACGTTGGTGTCAAGGATGATCACGACAAGCGAGCCGGCCTGACTGTGCTTCGCTTTTGCGCGGGGTCAAAGTCCACACCTGCCAGCTGCTGCCCAATACGAGCGAGCGCCGAGCCCATTCCGAAGGGGCTGCGCACGACATTGGACAGGATTTCGCGAATCTCGGCTTCGGTGCTCCGGCCGGCCTTGGCAGCACGTTGCTTGAGTGCTCGAAGCGTTTCATCAGGAAGGCTTCTGACAATTACGGCGGCCACGGTACTCTCCAGCTGCTG
>JAYTUZ010000084.1:0-22886 GCA_043744295.1 Gammaproteobacteria bacterium
TTTTCGAATTTGATCTGCTCGATGGGATCCATCACCACGAGCAGCTGTACGGTCTTTGCCATCATCAATCCTTGTGCGGCGAGCGCTGCCAACCGGGCCTGGCGTGAATTATGTCCCTATGGCGCGCACTCGGCTGCTCAAAACGTGACGCCATTGGCATAGCCGGGTGGGTGCCGATATGTTAAAAAGGTCATATCTATCTCAAGGCGTTGCCTGCGTCACAGCGCACACGTCCAAGGGTGGCGGACGATGGAAACCAATGCCCACAGGAGTCACTCGGACGTGAACGATTCGAGCTCGCCATTTCGTGGCCTCAAGGTGCTCGTCATCGACGACAGCAAGACGATCCGGCGAACCGCCGAGACGCTGCTGGCGAAGGAAGGCTGCGAGGTGTTTACCGCCGTCGACGGCTTCGATGCACTGACCAAGATTGCCGATCATCAGCCCGACATCGTGTTCGTGGACATCATGATGCCCAGGCTCGATGGCTACCAGACCTGTGCGCTGATCAAGCACAACAAGGTGTTTCGTTCCATTCCGGTGATCATGCTCTCGTCCAAGGACGGGCTGTTCGATCGCGCCCGCGGCCGCATTGTCGGTTCCGAGCACTATCTTACCAAGCCGTTCACCAAGGACGAACTGCTTGGCGCGATCGAAGCGCACATTGGTAGATGAGCCATGGCGCTGATCCTCATAGTCGATGATTCGCCCACGGAAGTGCACGTGATGCAGAAGGCGCTCGAGCGCCACGGCTATCGCACCGCTGTGGCAGGCGATGGCGCTGAGGGCATCAGACTGGCGCGCCAGATGCACCCGGATCTGATCTTCATGGATATCGTCATGCCGGGCGTCAATGGCTATCAGGCCACGCGCACGCTCTCGAACGATCCTGACACCCGCGCGATTCCGATCGTCATGGTGACCTCCAAAGGGCAGGCGACTGATCGCATCTGGGGCCTGCGCCAAGGCGCGGTCGATTACATGGTCAAGCCGGTGTCACCGGATCAGCTGGTCGAGAAGGCGCAAGCCGCACTCGCGGCCTGAACATGTACTGCTGAAAAATGACGGATAGCGTCTCATCCCTAAAGGCTCTGCGCGACCAGCCGTACGAACTCCTCGCGGAGCTCGAGCGGCGTGGCCGCAATGCCACGGCCAGCCCGGCAGCGGTGGCCGCCACCGGCCGCGAGTGGGTCGGGGTCGCGGCACGCATGGCCGGCGAGCTCTATCTGGTGGCGCGCGAGGAGGCCCGTGAAGTACTGGGCGTGCCCGCGCCGCTGACCCGCGTGCCAGGTGCCAAGCCCTGGTTGCTGGGGCTCGCCAGCGTGCGCGGCCAGCTCTATCCGGTTATCGACCTGCGCCAGTTCCTGGGCGGCGGCGTCACGCCGCTGTCGCGCACCACGCGCATCATTATCACCAGCCATCGCGATGTACCGGCAGCCCTGGTGGTCGATGAAGTGCTGGGTTTCCGGCGCTTCACCGAGAGCGAATTTTCCGGCGCGGTGCCGGTCACCATCGTGCCGTGCGCGCGTTTTCTGGCCGGCTCTTTCCAGCATGAGTCCGAGCAGTGGCCGGTGCTGAGCCTGCGTCGGCTGCTCGAAGACCCGACGTTTGCGGCGGCGGCGGCATGAGAAGCTCCGACCTGATCGACACCCGCCTGCTGCGGCGCCTGACCCTGAGCGCCGCCGGGCTGCTGGTGGCAGGCGCGATTCTCGGGCTGTTCGCAGCCTCCCGGCCGGCGCTGGCCTGGCTGGCGGCATTGGTGCTGTTGCTGGCCCTGGCGCCCCTGGGGGTGCTGCTGCTGCAGCTCGCGGCCGTGGCGCGCTCGGCCGAGCGGCAATTGCAGGCCGCTGCGTTGCAGCGCCAGGAGAATGAACGCAACCAGCAGGCGATCCTGCGGTTGCTCGATGAAATGGCCAACCTCGCCGATGGCGATCTCACGGTCCAGGCCACCGTCAATGAGGACATTACCGGCGCGATTGCCGACTCGGTCAATTACGCGGTCGAAGCGCTGCGCAAGCTGGTGACAACCATCAATCACTCCGCCATTCAGGTGGACGGCGCGGCGCGCCAGACGCAATCGCTGGCGGCGCAGCTGGGCAAGGCCAGCACCACGCAGACCCGGCAGATATCTTCAGCCACGGAATCCGTTGCCGCCATGGCCGCTTCGACCGAGGAGGTTTCCGGCAACGCCGAACGGGCCGCCGATGTGGCCCGTCATTCCGTCGACGTGGCGCACAAGGGTGGCGAAGCGGTGCGCCGCACGATCGATGGCATGAACGCCATTCGTGAAACGATCCAGGAAACCAGCAAGCGCATCAAGCGGCTGGGCGAGAGCTCGCAGGAGATCGGCAATATCGTCGAACTGATCAGCGACATCGCCGAACAGACCAACATCCTGGCGCTCAATGCTTCGATTCAGGCTTCGATGGCGGGCGAGGCGGGCCGCGGCTTTGCGGTGGTCGCCGATGAGGTGCAGCGCCTGGCCGAGCGCGCCGCTACCGCCACCAAGCAGATCGACGTGCTGGTGCGCACCATTCAGACCGATACCAACGAAGCGGTGGTGTCGATGGAGCGCAGTACCACCGATGTCGTGGGCGGCGCACTGCTGGCGGAAAACGCCGGCGCGGCGCTCCAGGAAATCGAGCAGGTATCCAATCAGATTGCCAGCCTGGTACAGAACATATCCAGCAGCTCGCGCAGCCAGTCAGCGGCCGCGCAGAACATCGCGCGCAACACCCAGGTGCTGCGCGAAGTCAGCGTGCAGACCGCCGACGTCACCAGCGCCACTTCGCAGGCCATTCTCAAGCTGGCGGATCTGGCCACCGCACTGCGCAAGTCGGTGGCCGGTTTTCAGCTGCCACCGGCGCCAGCGGCCGAGCCGGTTGATCGCAAGTCGGCGGCCACGGCGGCGCCCAGGCAGCCGAGCAGCGAGACCGGTTCGCATACGCGCCTGAAAATACTGGGCGGACCGTAGGCGGCGCACCACGATGAGTGAACTGGCAACACAGACCCTGCAGGTTGCGGCGCGCGAGATCAGCGTGGCGTTGGGCGAGGCGCGCGCGGCGCTCGAAGCCCATGTCGAACAGAGCGACAACCTGGCGCTGCTGGAGCGCTGTGCGAGTGAAGTGCACCAGGTGCAGGGTGCGTTGCGGTTGCTGGAAATCTACGGCGCCGCGCTGCTGGCCGAAGAGATGGAGCACGTCGCACGCTACCTGATCGGCTCGCACGGTGAGCGCAAGAACCAGACTGAATCGCTCGATGCCCTGATGCGCGCCATGGTGCAGCTGCCCGGCTACCTGGAGCGGGTGCTGGCCGGCGGGCGTGACATGGCGCTGGTGCTGCTGCCGCTGCTGAACGATCTGCGCGCCGTGCGCGGTAGCGCGCTGCTGTCGGAAGGCACGCTGCTGCTGCTCAATCTGAAGTCGGATCGCCAGGCGCAGCCGACCGCGCCGGCACCGGGTGAGGCGCCGCTGTCGCCGGCGCAATGGGCGCGCCGGCTGCGCTCACGCTTTCAGGCCGGCCTGGTCGGCTGGATACGCGGCGAGCGGCTCGAGCAGAATCTCGAGATCCTGGCCACCGTGGCGACGCGCCTCGAGCAGGTGGCTACGCAGCAGTGCGTGTTCCAGCTGTGGTGGGTGACGGGAGCGTTGCTGGAAGCGCTGCGCGAAAATGGCATCGAGAGCAACGTCTCGATCAAACGGCTGCTGGGCCTGGCCGATCGCGAAATCCGCCGGCTCTATGAGCTCGGCGAGGCGCGCTACGCACAGAGCCCGCCGGTCGAGCTGCTGAACAACCTGCTCTATTACATCGCCCGCTCCACTTCGGCCGGGCCGCGCGTGGCAGCGGTGCGCGCCTCGTTCCGCCTGGCCGAGTTGCTGCCGGTGGACGAATCGGTCGAGCAGGAACGCGAGAACCTGTCGGCGCCTTCCGTCAAGCTGATGCACACGGTGGCCGCGGCGATTCGCGAGGATCTGACCCGCGTCAAGGACGTGCTCGATATTTTCGTGCGCCGTGGCGGCGGGCAGGCCGAGGAGCTGGCGCCGCAGATTGAACTGCTGCGCAAGATTGGCGACACCCTCGGCGTGCTGGGCCTGGGCGAACTGCGCGCCAATGTGCAGGAAGCCAACGCCCGGCTGGAAGGCGTCGTGGCCGGCCGCGAAAGCGCTGACGAGGCCACGCTGGTGCAGGTGGCGGCCACGCTCATACGGGTGGAAGACCGGCTCGATGATCAGCTGGTCGGGCTGATCCTGCCCAGGAAAATTCCGCTCGAAGGCGTCAGCGAAGAACACGATCAGGATTTCGAACAGGTGCAGAGTGCGGTGCTGCGCGAGTGCGTGGTCAACCTGGCGCGCGTCAAGGAAAGCGTGGCGCAGAATGTCGGCGGCACGCTCGACGCTGCCGGCCTGGATGGCTGGGCCGAGCTGATGCGCGGCATCCAGGCTGGCCTGTTGATGCTTGGCAAGTCACGCGCGGTCGAGGTCGTGAATGGCCTCAACGGGCAACTCAAGCGCGTGATGCAACCGGGCGGCATGCCGCTCTCGGGCGCCTACCTGGACCGGCTGGCTGACGCCATCGTGAGTCTCGAGTATTACATCGAAACCCTGCAGGCCGGTCGGAGTGACCCCTGGTACATGCTCGACAACGCGCAGCTGTGCCTCGAGGTGCTCGAGCGCGAGCCGGAGCATATTGTGCCGACGGTTGCGCCCATGGGCGCGGTCGACTATGCACGTACCGTGCGCCTCGCTGCGCCACCCGGGATTCCGGGTCCGGGTCTGGTCGATCTCGATGGCACCGGGCGCTTGCCGGCGCCACCGGTGCTGGCGGCAGCGCCGGCTGGCGCTGTGGCCAGCGAGCCCGCGGACCCGGAGCTGCTGCAACTGTTTGCCGAAGAAGCCCAGGAGGAGCTGGAGAAGATACGCCTGCAGTTTCCGGTCTGGGATCAGAACCCGCTGGAAGTCGAGGCGCTCGCCAACGTGCGGCGCTCCTACCATACCCTCAAGGGCAGTGGCCGCATGGTCGGGGCGCGCGAACTCGCCGACTGCGCCTGGGCCATGGAAAACCTGCTCAACCGCCTGCTCGAGGGCACGCTCGGGCGTTCCGCCGAAATTCTTGACACGCTGCGCTCTGCAGTTGCCGTGTTACCGGCACTGGTGGCTGATTTGAGCAGCGATTCGCCGCTGCGCAGCAATGCCGCGCAACTGGTGGCGCGCGCGCACGCGCTCGCCGCCGGTCGCGAGCAGCCGAAGGCGAGCGGCGCAACTGCGGCGCCGCCCACACCGATCAGCTCGCTCGCGCCGGCGCAGTTGCCAGTGGCCGCGGCGGCAGCGGCAATAGCCAGCCCCGGCGCGGCGCCCGCACCCTATGCCGCGACCCTGCGCCTGACGCCAGATGAAGCCGCGGCGATTGCGGCCGCCGGCCGCCCCGGCCCGCAGCCCCCGCCGCCGCTCGAAGCCGCCGCCGCTCCCAGCGACGACGACTCGGCGCTGCGCGAGATCTACGCGCGTGAAACTTCGAGTCACGTCGCGACGGTGCGGCGTTGGCTGGCGCGCGAGCAACCGCATCCAGCGCCGCACGTGCTCATCGAAGAGGTCTACCGCGCCTGCCATACGCTTTCGGGCAGTTCGAAAATGGCCGAGGCGCGCCACGGCATCCGGCTGGCCGAGCCGCTCAATCACTGGCTGAGAAAGTCCTTTGACAGTGGCGTCGGGCTCGATGATTCCGACCTGCTGCTGCTCACCGATGGCATGACAGCGATGGAGACGGTGGCCGGTCATCTCGATGAAGCGACCGGCTATTTCGTGGTGCACGATACGCTGCGTGCGCGCGTGGCGCGCGCCGAGCTGGAACTGGACCGGCGCATCGCCGAATCGAACGAGCAGAGCGTGCGCACCGGCGTCCACGCCCTGCCGGTCATACCAGAGCCCTCGTCCGTGACCTCGGCATCGGCTGTGGCGGCCGACGTGCTGTCCACGCCAACGTTGAGCATTGACTACGATCCGGAGGTGGCCGCGATCTTCTGCGAGGAGGCCAGTGAGCTGCTGGAGTCATCGCAATCGGCGTTGCAGATCTGGAATTCCTCGCACGGCTCGACCGAACACCTGGCGGCGCTCAAACGCTCGCTCCATACCTTCAAGGGCGGCGCGCGCATGGCCGGCATCGCTGCCATGGGCGATCTTGCCCATGAACTTGAAAGCCTGATCATCCAGATTTCGCTGGGCACGGCGAGCGGCGATGAGCGCGCGCGCGCCATTGCCCAGGATGCCGTCGATGAACTGGCGAGGATGCGCGAACAGGTGTCGGCCGGACGCCCGGTGCCCCAGGCGCAGGCGCTGATCGGCAGAATTCAGGCGATCGCACGCGGCGCGGAAGCCGAACTCGCGCTGCCCGTTGCAGCGGCCGTGGCGCCCACGCCCGTGATTCTGCCGCCGCCGCCACCAACGCCGCCGCCATTGCCGATACCATTGCCGCCACCAACGCCGCCGCCATTGCCGATGCCAGCGGAAGTGTCGCCGGCCATTGCCACGCCGGTGGTGCCGACGCCAGCAGCGCCCGACGATTTCGATATCGTGATCGACAGCAGCGCGCCAAAGCCGCCGGCCAGCGTGGCGACAGCCGCGCCTGCCGCAGCGCTTGCGCCGCCAGCCCTTGCGCCCGTGCCGGTGTCGCCCTTCGAATTGCCGGCCGCGGCGCTGGTGCCGCCAGGTCGCGAGCCGGTGGCGGCGGCCGAGCGTGGCGAGATGGCGCGGGTCAGCGCCGATCTGCTCGATCAGCTGCTCAATAACGCCGGCGAAGTCAGCATTGCCCGCGCGCGGCTCGAACAGCAGCTCGGCGCCGTGGAGTTCAACCTGGGTGAGCTCTCGCGCACCGTCACACGCCTGAAAGAGCAGCTGCGCAAACTGGAAATGGAGACCGAGGCGCAGATCCTGCACCGCCATGATCAGGAACCGCGCAGTCGCCAGGATTTCGATCCGCTGGAACTCGATCGTTATTCATCGATACAGCAGTTTTCACGGGCGCTGGCCGAATCGGCCAGCGACGTGGCCAGCCTGCAGCAGTTGCTCGAGAGCCTGGTGGCGGAGGCACAGAATCAGCTGCAGCAGCAATCGCGCACCGTGGTCGAACTGCAAAATGGCCTGATGCGTACCCGCATGGTCTCGCTGCAGCGTCACGTGCAGCGTCTGGCGCGCATCGTCAGGCAGGCGGCCAGCGACAGCGACAAGCAGGCCGAACTCGTGGTCGAGGGCGCCGCCGGCGAACTGGATCGCCAGGTGCTCGAGCGCATGTTGCCGCCGTTCGAGCACCTGCTGCGCAATGCGGTGGTGCACGGTATCGAAACGCCGGCCGAGCGCGTGACTCGCGGCAAGAGCGCAGTCGGTCATATTTACCTGCAGATGCAGCGCGAAGGGGCCGAGGTGATCCTCGAGATTCGCGATGACGGCGCCGGGATGAATCTGGCGGCGATCCGGGCCAAGGGCCTGGCCATGGGCCTGATCCACAGCGATCAGGTGCTCTCCGACGAAGATGTCATGCAGCTGGTGCTCGAGCCCGGTTTCTCGACCGCCTCGTCGCTGACACAGCAGGCCGGTCGTGGCGTGGGCATGGATGTGGTCGCCACCGAAATCAAGAAGCTCGGCGGTGCGCTGCACATGGACAGCAAAGCCGGCGAGGGCACGCGCTTTACCATCCGGCTACCCCTCACGCTGGCGGTGAGTCATGCGCTGGTGGTGCGCACCGGCGATGAGTACTACGCACTGCCGCTGCCGACCATTGAAGGCGTGGTGCGCCTGCCGCGCGATGAAGTCGCTGCGCACCTGCGCAGCGAGAGCGCCACCTTCAGCTATGGCGCGCACAAGTATCGACTGCAGCCTCTGGCCAGTTACGTCGGCATGGAGGCCTCGCCGCTGCCGGAAACCGACGCCGCGATACCGGTGGTGCTGGTGCGGGCGGGCGAGCATTCGACCGGGCTGGTGGCTGACGAGCTGATCGGCAGCCGTGAGATTGTCGTCAAGTCGGCCGGGCCGCAGATCTCCTCGATCCGCGGTATCTCGGGGGCCACGATACTCAGCGACGGACGGGTGGTCATCATTCTCGACATCGTGGCGCTGGTGCGCGCCGAATGGCGCGGCCGCGCCGCGCCTACCGTGCTGCGCGAACGCGAGGATCGGCGCGTGTTTGCGCTGGTGGTGGACGACTCGATCACCGTGCGCCGCGTAACCCAGCGGCTGCTGGAGCGCAACGGCATGCGCGTGCTGACCGCGCGCGATGGCATGGAGGCCATCGAGTTGCTGACCGAGCACGTGCCGGACATCATCCTGCTCGATATCGAAATGCCGCGCATGGATGGCTACGAAGTCGCCGCCCAGGTGCGTGCCGATCCACGCCTCAGCGAGGTGCCGATCATCATGATTACCTCGCGCGTCGGCGACAAGCATCGCGCCCGTGCGATTGAACTGGGTGTCGATGACTATCTGGGCAAACCCTACCAGGAGAGCCAGCTGCTCGATGCGATTGCGCCGCTGGTGGCGCGCCGCCGCGCCGCGCTGCCGGCCGCCGGCGCCGCTCGATGAGCGAGCCAGCGGGTGAAATTTTCAGCCTGCTGATTCCGCTTGGCGGCGGCCGACTGCTGGTGCCGCGCGCCTGCGTGGCGGAAATCGCCGGCTACCAGACGCCCACGACGATGCCCGGAGCACCGCCCTGGTACCTGGGTCTGGTGGCCTGGACCGGGAACCAGGTGCCACTGGTGTCGTTTGAGGGCCTGTGCGGCGATGTGGTGCCCGAGGTCAGCAGCCGCTCGCGCATCGTGCTGTTTCATGCCTTGGGCGAGCGGCTCGAGAGCGGCGTGTTCGGCATCGTCGCCCAGGGTTTTCCGCAACTGGTGCGTGTCGGTGCCGATGTGATCCGTCCCGATTCCGGCTATGCCGTGCCCGAGCAGCATCCGGTGTTGTGCCGCGTGCGCATGATGAATGAAACGCCGCGCATTCCCGATCTGCAGCGCCTGGAGGTCCTGATCGCCGACGAAACCTCGGTGGCGCAGGCTTAAGCACTGGCTGCGCGGCGGGTTCAGCTGGCCAGATCGCCCACCAGCGCCTGCAGCGCCGCCAGCGCCGCCAGCGGCGCCGTTTCAGTGCGGAGAGTACGGGGACCCAGGCGACAGGCGCGAAAGCCGGCGCGCTGCGCCAGCAACTGTTCACGACCGCTGAGGCCCCCTTCTGGCCCGACCAGCAGCGCCACGCTGCGCAGGCTGCCGCGCGCCAGGGCGCTGAGCGATTCACTGGCGTCCGGCACCAGCATCAGGCGCAGACTCGCATCTCCCACCGTGATGGCCGCGCAGGCCGCATCCAGTTCGACGATCGCTTCAACGCGCGGCGGGCGATTGCGTCCGCACTGTTCGCAGGCGCTGATCGCCACCGCCTGCCAGCGCTCGCGGCGTCGCGCCAGCGCCTGCGCCGCGAGCCGCACCACGCTGAATTCGCACGACAGCGGCACGATCGAGTTGACGCCCAGCTCGGTGGCCTTCTGGACGATCAGGTCCATGCGCTCGCCGCGCGCGATGCCCTGCAGCAGGGTCAGTTGCAGCGGCGATTCGCGCTCGACGCTGTCGAAAGCGCCGATCCTGACGCGCGCGCCGCTTTTGTCAGTGCCGATCAATTCGGCCGAATATTCACCGCCCTGGCCGTTGAACAGGGTCAGCGCTGCACCCACCCGCAGTCGCAGCACGCGCAGCAGGTGTGCCGAGGCCATGGGTGGCAACAACAGCTCGCGCTCGCTTTCGATCCCCAGGTCAACGTGAATGCGGGTATTGCGCATGCTCTAGGTTCCACTCAGAAGGTCGACGCATTCTGCGGCAATCTGCTACGCCCTGCTCGGGGGCACGGCGCTAGGCGCACAGGCCGCGCTGTTACTGCCAGGGCTCGCGCCTGGCTTGTTATCACGGCTTGGAGCCACGGTGCTATCTTGGCATTATGAGCGCCGCAATGCAGTCCGCCTTCAATGTACACGCCGCTTCCGGCCTGCTGACCGGCGTCCGCCAGGTGCTCTCGCCACATTGGGACCAGCGGCCGGCGGGCGTGACGCCCGAGCTCATCGTCGTTCACGCCATCAGTCTGCCGCCCGGAGAATATGGTGGGCCGTGGATCGAGCAGTTGTTCACGGGTGGCTTGCCCTCGCAGGCTCATCCTTACTTTGCCGAAGTGGCAGCGCTGCGGGTCTCGTCCCATCTGCTGCTGCGCCGCGACGGCCGGGTCAACCAGTTCGTGCCGTTCCAGCAACGGGCCTGGCACGCGGGCGCCTCCAGTTGGCAGGGTCGCGCCAACTGCAACGATTTTTCCATCGGCATCGAACTCGAAGGCACCGATGACAGCTGCTACGAGAGCGCGCAGTACCAGAGTCTGGCGTCAGTGATTCACGCCCTGTGCGCGGCGTATCCGGACCTGTCGGCGCAGCGCGTCGTGGGTCACAGCGATATCGCCCCGGGGCGCAAGAGCGATCCGGGTGCCGCCTTCAACTGGGCACGGTTGCGGGCGCTGCTCGGCACGAGCGCCGTCTAGCGGTCCCGTATCACGCGCCGGGCTTGCCGCGTTCGCGCCGCCACAGCACTTCGCTGCCGCCGGCGCTACGTGCCAGCACCCGCGCCAGCACGAACAGCAGGTCCGAGAGCCGATTGAGATAATGCAGGGCGTGCGGCCCCAGCGCCTCGGCGCGGGTCAGCGTCCAGCAGCGCCGCTCGGCGCGCCGGCAGATGGAACGCGCCATGTGGCAGGTCGCCGCCGCGACACTGCCGCCCGGCAGCACGAACTCACGCAGCGGCGGCAGGCTGGCGTTCCAGTGCTCGACTGCGGTCTCGAGCTTCTCCACCTGCGGCGCACGAATCAGCACGCTGCCGGGTATCGCCAGCTCGCCGCCCAGATCAAACAGGTCGTGCTGGATATCGAGCAGCAGTGCCGCCAGCGCCTCGGGCAACGCCGTGGCCAGCAACACCCCTACGGCGCTGTTGAGTTCATCGATGGTGCCGCAGGCCTCGATGCGCGCGCTGTCCTTGGGCACGCGCGTGCCATCGGCCAGGCCCGTGGTGCCATCATCGCCGGTGCGCGTCACAATTTTTGAAAGTCGGTTGCCCATGTTCGATCCAGCTGCTGCCATAGTGCCTGTATCGACTAGCAAGCTAACCCAAGCGCGGCTGCAAGGCGAGCGCCAGGCAAGCGCCGCGCTGCGCTAACCCGGTGATCACAGGATTGACCAGCACGCCGTCGCTGCGCTAGTGTGCCCCCCAGGCGCAAGGTTCCCGCAAGGGATTCAAGGGAACGCGGTTTAGAGCCGCGGCTGCCCCCGCAACTGTAACCGGCGAGCGGTCGTCCACAATGCCACTGGGTCAGTACCCGGGAAGGCGGATGATCGCGAAGCAGCTGGAAGCCAGGAAACCTGCTTTGCGCCGTCGTCCTGCTTTCGGCCGGGGTGCGTCGGGAGCTGCGGTAATTCCGCGGTGGCGACAGTTGAAGTCGTTACTGCGGGGTTCCTTCGTGCTGCCAAAGCTAAATTGCCGTCGTTGGAGTTCCGCTGTGCGACTTCTGGTCCCTATTCCAGGAGTTCATCATGCGCACCGCGTCTGTCTGTTCAATCTTGCTACTTGCTCTGGCCCCGGTTCTGATTCCGGTTGTTGCTGCGGACGATCTGTCCACCGCTGATCTGGACACCGTAGTGGTCACGGCCACGCGTACCGACCAACCACGCGCTCTGACGGGCGAGTCGATGTCAGTCATTTCGGCAGCCGACTTGAGCGCCAGCCAGATTGTGCTGGTAGCCGATGCACTGGCACAGACGCCCGGACTGACCATCGTGCGCAATGGCGGGGTTGGCCAGACCACCAGCATAGGCATGCGCGGGGCGTTGACCGGCCAGACGCTGATGCTGATTGACGGCGTGCGCATCAACGATCCGAGTGCTCCCGATGGCAGCGCGATCCTGGCCGACCTGCTGGTCAACAGTATTGAACGCATCGAAGTCCTGCGCGGGCCGCAAAGCACGCTGTACGGCAGCGACGCCATAGGCGGTGTGGTGAATATCCTGAGCCGACGTGGCGGCGCCAGTCCAGGCGAACTGGGTGCCAGCGCCGAGGCGGGCTCACTGGCGAGTTATCGTGGAAACATGAGCGCGCACGGCACCGACGGCGCCATCGAGTATGGCGCCGCCGTGAACTACTACCGTACGGCCGGAATTTCCGCTGCCGATGCCCGGGACGGCAACCCGGAGGCGGATGGTTACCGCAATGTTGGTGCGACGGGCAATATTCGTTGGCAGCTTGGTGAGACCGTCAGCCTTGATGCACGTGGTTACTACGTTGAGGCGCGCAGCGCTTTTGACGGCTATCCACCGCCAGACTACAGTTTTCAGGATACGCCTGAGTACGGAGATGATCAGCTGTTGGCAGCGTACCTGGGCCTGAATGTCAGGTCCTTCGCGGGACGCCTGCAGAACCGGATCGCGGTCACGGCTACTTCCAGCGAGCGCAGGAATTTCGATCCGACACTCGCGCTCGCACAGGAATTCTTCGCCATCGGTGAGGCGCAGCGCTTTGAGTACCAGGGCACAGTGGACGCCACGAACACGGAACAATTCACGTTTGGTGCCGAAACCCAGCGCACCAAGCTGAAAACCGGCGCACCCAGCAGTTTCGATCCGAATCCGCTGCCGACGCGTGGTGATACGCGGGTCAACGGCTATTACCTGCAGTACCAGACCACAATAGTTCCGCAACTGACCCTGACGGGAGGGCTGCGACACGATACCGACAGCGACTTTGGCGCTCACACCTCGCTCAAGCTTGCGGCCGCCTGGAAGTTGCGGGACGGCGCTACGCTGCTGCGTGCCAACTACGGGGACGGCTTCAAGGCGCCGAGCCTCTATCAGCTGTTTTCCGAGTATTCAAACCCGGTCGCCAGGCTGGCACCGGAATCGGCGCGCGGCTGGGAAGCCGGCCTGGATCAGCGCTTCCATGGCGGCCGCGCCAGCGCGTCGCTGACCCTGTTCGAGCGCCGCACCAAGGATCAGATCGACTTCTACAGCTGCTATGGCGTGGTCTCGCCGGCCTGCGCAGTGCGCCCCTATGGTTACTATGACAATATCAATCGTTCGCGGGCGCGCGGCGTGGAGCTTGAAGTCACAGCGCAGCTGTCGGCTAGCGTCGTGTTGGCTGGCAATATCACCTACCTCGAGGCCATTGATCTGGCGAGCCAGAACGATCTGGCCCGGCGCCCGCGCCAGATGGCAAATCTGCGCATCAGCTGGCAGGCCAGCCGCAGGTGCTCGCTGGGCGCAGACCTTGGCTACACGGGTGCGCGCTTCGATGACGCATACCAGAGCAGCTCGCTGCCGGGCTATGTCCTGGCCAATGGCCACGCTGCCCTGGCAATCAGTCGTCAGTTGCAATTTTATGCCCGAGTTGACAATGTTCTGGACAAGCGTTACCAACCGGTTGCAGGGTACGGAGCCTTGCCGCGCACCTTTGCGGCAGGGCTGCGGGCCGAACTCTGAGCAGCGGCTCAGCGGGCGCAGCCGTTACTGACTTTGCAGGGCTACCCTTGGCATCACCCGAACTCGAAGCGGCACTGAGCGCAGCGCGCGCCGCTGGCGAAGTGATTCAGCGCCTGTATCGCAGCAATCTCGCGGTGCAGATCAAGGCTGATCGCAGCCCGGTGACCGAGGCCGACCTGCAGGCCGAGCGCGTGATCCGCGAGGTGTTGAGCGGGAAGTTTCCGGGCTACGGCTTCTACGGCGAGGAAACCGGGCAGCACGCGATGGACGCAGAGAACATCTGGCTGGTCGATCCGATCGACGGCACCAAATCGTTCGTGCGCGATTGCCCGTTCTTTGCCACGCAGATTGCGCTGCTGCGGGGCGGGCGGCTGGTGCTGGGCGTCTCCAGCGCCTCGGCCTACGGGGAGCTGGCCTGGGCAGAGCAGGGCGGCGGCGCCTTTCTCAACGGACAAGCCATTCACGTCAGCACGGTGAGCGAACTTTCCGGGGCGATACTCTCCACCGGGAATCTGAAAACGCTGGCGGCTTCGGCTACAGGCTGGGCGCGCTATGGCCGGCTCGTCGGCCAGGTGAACCGGCTGCGCGGCTATGGCGATTTCCTGCATTACCATCTGCTGGCACGCGGCGCGCTCGAAGTAGTGATGGAATCGGACGTGAACATTCTCGACATTGCGGCGCTCAGCGTGATCGTGCGCGAAGCGGGTGGCGTGTTTACCGATCTGCACGGCGCCGCCGTCGGCCTGGCGACCAGCACGGTGCTGGCGGCCAATGCCAGTCTGCACGCGCCGGTGCTGGCGGCGATGCGCGACTGATGCGGGTGCGGGCCACTACGCCGGTATGAACGCGCGCCGGCCGCCGCCGGCCAGCTCGGTCATCGGCGTCTGGTAAAGTTCGGTGAGTTCCGCGGCGTTGAGCAGTTCGGCGGTACGGCCCAGCTGCCAGCGGCCATCGCCGTAGAGCAGCAGTACGCGGTCGGCACAGCGCTCGGCCAGCGCCGGATCGTGCAGCGTGGCGATCACCGCGGCGCCGCCCGCGCAGCGCTCGCGAAACGCCAGCAGCACATCCACCTGATGATGCGGATCGAGGTGATTGGTAGGCTCATCGAGCAGGAAGATCTGCGGTTGCTGCGCCAGCGTGGCGGCCATGGCCGCGCGGCGCTGTTCGCCACCCGAGAGCGTGAGCAGCGCACGATGGGCACAATCGGCAAGCCCGAAGCGTTGCAGCGCGGCGTTGACGGCGCCCAGGTCGCTGGCCGATTCACGCTGCCACCAGCCCAGCTGCGGATGGCGCGCCAGCAGCGCGGCTTCGTGCGGACTCAGTGGCAGCGAGTCTTCGCGGTCCTGGGGCAGGAAGGCGAGTCGCTGCGCGATGGCGCGGCGGCTGTGTCTATCGAGGGTCGTGCCAGCCAGTTCAATCTGGCCGGCGGCCGGCGCGCGCAGGCCCGCCAGGGTATGCAGGGTCAGGCTCTTGCCACTGCCATTGCGACCGAGCACGGCGATGAACTCCCCGGCGGCGACCGCCAGGCCAAGATTTTCCACCAGCAGGCGTTCGCCGGCGCGCACACCCAATTCGTGCGTGGTCATTACCGCAGCCGCGCCGGGCAGGCGCGCGCTCATCTTGCGCTCCAGCCAATCTCGCGGGCGCTCGCCGGGCCGATCCGCACCTGGCCGAGATCATCGGGCATCAGCTGCGTGCTCGGGCTCAAGGGAATGCGTCCGGCCATGAGCTCCGCGTAGCGTTGCGGATAACGCGGTTGCCGCTCGGGTTCAGCGTAGCCCTCGGGAAACAGCGGGGCATCGCCATCGGCAGAGTATTTATCAGTGGCGCCAAAGGTGTGCAGCAGTTCATGGGCAATGACCACGGCATTCTGATCGTCCTGCGAGCGTGCGGCAAACACGTGCACCACGCCCATGAGGCCGCGCTGCAGCCCGAGTGAATGGGGCAGCACTGCGCTGCGCGCCGGGTCGTGGTAGAGCACGAACAGGGCAATCTGCGGGCGCGAACGCCTGATGCCACGCAGCGCCTGCCAGCGGTAATGCCGCAGTTGCAGACTCCAGAACATGCGCGTCAGCGCTGCGGCGCCCGGATCCAGCAGCGGCGGCGCCGTGCGCAGTGGCGCATAGAGGCGCACATTGACCGGTTCGCCAAGACTCACGCCGTAACGCTGCGCTTCACGCGCCATGAAGGCACCGATCGGCGCGAAGTCCTGGTCTCGCAACTCGTAGAGGTAGCGCGCCGCTGCCGCGCTGGCGTCGGCGTTCACCGGAAACACGCCAACCCAGACGGTGTGCTCCCAGCGGGTGGTGTGGTGCTGGTCGAACCAGGCGCCGAAGGCGAGCGCGAGCAGGGTCAGCAGCAATAATGAAATGCGGATTGTGCGCCACATCGCCGGCAGTCACTCGTTTCAGCTCAAGGCTGCAGCCGGGTCACCGACCAGGCGCCGGGCGCGAAGCCGGTGTCCGCTGGCGCAGCACTCGGCGTCAGGGTACGCGACCAGCGCGCGCGGTCATGAATGCGCGCGCTGCCCTCCACCCACAATTCCACCGCCTCGGCCCACAGTTGATAGCCACCCCAATGCGGCGGCCGCGCAATTCTCTGGCCCGGATCGGGTGCCTGCTCGTCGGGCGGCGGCACCGGCAGGGCCAGACGCAATGCAGTCTTGGCAACCGCCTTGTAGAGATCGCCACGCGAGGCCACCGGCTCGCTCTGCTGGCTCGCCCAGGCGCCCAGACGACTCTGCCAGTTACGGGTCGCAAAATAGGCATCGCTGTCGGCAGCGCTGCACTTCACGATTGGCCCCTCGACGCGCAACTGCCGGTGCAAGGCGTCCCAGTGCATGACCAGCGCGGCGCGCGGATTGGCCTGCAACTCGAGGCCCTTGCGTGAGTTGTAGTTGCTGTAGAAGGTCAGGTAGCCGGGCTGCGCGACGATCTGCTTGCACAGCACGACACGCGCCGAGGCTCGCCCGGCGGTGTCGGCGGTGGCCAGCACCATGGCGTTGGGGTTGGGCTGCAGCGCGCGCCGCGTCGCCTCTGCCAGCCAGCTGCTGGCCAGATCGAGGGGTTCCGCGGGCAGCGGATCGGGCAGGTGTTCGCGGTGCCAGGCCATGGCGCCAATGTTACGCGATGCGCCCGTGGCGTTCAGGCCGCATTCACGCTCGTTGGCATAGTCTGCTTGCGAGCCTGGCGCATGAATTGCCGTCTCGCAGGCCAGTGAACCGTCCGCCACTGCACAACGGGCAATCCGGCAGGGGCTTTTGGACGACGCGGACCGGGTATTGCACCCGGTCCGCGAGCCGGCGTCGCGGGGCCAGGATTGCAAACCAGGGCCGCAGCCTATAAAACGGACTGTCACTCGCCGCCCCATGGACACTTCATGACGCTCGATGAATTGCGTGCTCAGCTCAATGAGCTCGACCGCCGCCTGCTGGAACTCATCGCCGAGCGCCAGCACGCCAGCCGCGAAGTGGCGCGCGTCAAGCGTGCCACCGGTCATCAGACCCGCGACTATGCCCGCGAACGCGAGGTCATCGTCGGTGCGCGTGCCCGGGCAGTGGGCCTGGGGGTGTCGCCGGACGTAGCTGAATCGATGATGCGCCTGTTGATACGTTCGTCGCTGACCACCCAGGAGCAGGCCAGCGTCAGCGCGCATGGTGCGGGCAGCGGCCTGCGCGCGCTGGTGATCGGTGGCGCGGGCAAGATCGGTGGCTGGTTCGTGAGTTTCCTGGCATCGCAGGGTTACACGGTCGAAATCGCCGACCCCGCGGGCAGCGCCGCTGGCAGCGCCGCGCTGCGCGACTGGCGCAGCAGCGCGCTCGATCATGAGCTGATTGTGGTCGCCACGCCGCTGGGGGTGACCAATGCGATCCTGCAGGAGCTGGCGACGCGGCGCCCGCCCGGCGTGGTGTTCGATGTGGGCTCACTGAAATCGCCGCTGCGCACCGGGCTCGGCGCATTGCGCGACGCGGGCGTGCGCGTGACCTCGGTGCATCCGATGTTCGGCCCCAGCACCGAGCTGCTCTCTGGTCGCCATGTCATCTTCATTGATCTCGGCGCCGGCGCCGGCGACGCGCTCGAGCGAGTGCGTGCGCTGTTCGCCCCCACCATGGTCGAACAGGTAGTGATGGGGCTGGAAGATCACGATCGGCTCATCGCTTACGTGCTGGGCCTGTCACATGCGCTCAATATCGCCTTCTTCACGGCACTGGCGCAAAGCGGCGAGGCCGCGCCGCGGCTGGTGCAGATGTCGAGCACCACTTTTGATGCGCAGTTCGACATCGCCAGCGAAGTCGCCCGGGAAAGTCCCGAACTCTATTTCGAGATTCAACGGCTCAATGACTACGGCGCCCAGCCGCTCGCCGCCCTCGCGCAGGCGCTCGACAATCTGCGCGCGACCGTGGCGAACAACGATCAGGCCGGCTTTACCGCACTGATGCGCCGCGGTCTGGAATATACGCAAGGCAGGCGCGAACTGCGCGCCCGCCGCGCCTGAAATCAGCGCAACGGTCGACGACGCAACAACAGCAGGAACACCGGCGCGCCGATCAATGCGGTGATCGCGCCCACCGGCAGCTGTCGCGGCGCGGCGATAGTGCGGCTGGCGATATCCGCCAGGCACAGCAGGGCGCCACCGACGAGCGCGGCGCCGGGCGCCACCAACCGATGATCGGCGCTGCGCAGCCCCAGGCGCACCAGGTGCGGCGCCACCAGCCCGATGAATCCCACCGGTCCGGCCGCCAGCACCGCGACCGAAGTCAGCACCGCGGCCACCACGAACACCGTCGGGCGCACCACGCGCGCATCCAGCCCGAGCGTCGCGCTGCGCAATTCGCCGGCGCTCAATACATTGAGCGCCCGGGCAAACAGCAGCGCCGCGCACAGCGCCAGCGCCGCTGCGGCCAGATCGATTTCGGGGTGCAGCGCCCATCCCAGATCGCCCGCCAGCCAGAACACCATGCCGCGCAACTGGCCGTTATCCGCGATCGCCAGCAGCACCGTAGTCAGCGCACCGCAGGCGCTCGCCAGCACCACGCCGGAGAGCAGCAGGCGGCTCAACTCGGCGCCGCGACCGAGCAGCATGACCAGGGCGCCAATGAGCAGGGCGCCGCCGCTTGCGCTCCATTGCAGGCCGGCGAGCCCAAAGCCCATCAGCATGCCGCCCAGGGCACCGACCGCTGCCCCGCCGGATACCCCGAGCACAAAGGGGTCGGCCAGGGGATTGCGGAACAGGGCCTGCAGCAGCACTCCGGCCAGTGCCAGCAGGCTGCCTACGGCGAACGCCGACAGGCTGCGAGGCAGCCGGATCGTCCGTACGATGGTGTTCGCCAGCTCGTCGCCGCTGCCTGCCAGCGCTGCCAGGGCGCGCCCCAGGGGCAGATCAGCCGAGCCGATGAGCAGTGAGGCGGCGAAGCTGGCCAGCGCCAAAACGCCCAGGGCGGCCAGAATCCAATATTGTGTAGTCCGTGTCATAAGCACAGCCTAAAGAGTCGACTGGGTTCAGAACAAGGCCATTGGGCTTGAGAGTCGCAGGCTCCCCGGGGTAAAACAGAAAAATTATGGCGGATGTGATCGACAAGGACGGCTTTCGGGCCAACGTTGGCATCGTTCTGATGCAGGAGCACGGCCGGGTGTTCGTCGGTCGCCGTCTGGGCGGCAGGGGCTGGCAGTTTCCGCAGGGGGGCGTGCTCCACGGCGAAAGCGCCGAACAAGCGCTGTTTCGCGAGCTTGGCGAAGAAATTGGTTTGAGCAGGCACGATGTGGCGATTGTCGGTCAAACCCGCCGCTGGTTGCACTATCGCCTGCCACAGCGCTTCATGCGCGATACCACGCCCAGATGCGTGGGACAGAAGCAGCGCTGGTTCCTGTTGCGGTTGCAGAGGCCGGCGGCACAGTTTCGTTTTGACCTGACCGCTGAGCCGGAATTCGACCGCTGGCGCTGGGTCGACTACTGGCAGCCGATTCGCGAAGTGATCTATTTCAAGCGCACGGTTTATACCCGTGCATTACATGAACTGGGCAGGGTAGCGTTTCCACAGGGCTTGCCGCCCTATCCGGCCTGGTGGCATCCGCCGGGCGGCAGCGCTGACGCCGACGCTGAAACTGATGCTGATGCTGATGCTGATGCTGGTGCTGATGCGCTTGCGCCCAGCGAGCAGCAGGCGGCAGGGCCAGCCTAGAGCCTCCGGAAACATGGATATTCCAGGCAAACTGGTGGTGCGCACCTACGCACCGGCGCGACGCCTCACCATGCTGACGATGCTGGTGCTGCTCGCCGCCCTGGCGCTCTATCTGGCCTTCGAATCGGGCCGCAAGAAGGCCGGGTTCGACGGCATCCAGGCTGCCCAGGAGCGTATCGCGCTCAATGATCGCATTGCCCAGCTGGAGACCAGCGCGCGCGAGGCGCGGATCCAGCTGGCCGCCGCCGACGCCGCGCAGGTCGCGCAGGTGCGCGAGCGCTCGGAAGTGGCGCGCAATATCGGCGAGCTGCAGGCTGAGCTGGGTCGCGCGCAGCAGGATCTCGAGTTTTACCGTGCGATCGCCAATCCGCAGGCGCCCGGTGCCAGGAGCGTGCCGGTGCGGGTACAGCAGTTTCATGTGCTGGTGACCGATGCCGCCGCACGTGCCTACACCCTGCGCCTGGCGCTCAACCGGCCCATCCGCCCTGAAGAATCTACCGCCGGCGTGCTGGTTCTGACAGTGGATGGCGAGCGCGCCGGCGCGGCCGCCAGCCTGGATCTGGCCGCGCTCACCGGCGGCAAGGTCAGGCAGCTCGACTACAGTTTTCGTTATTACGCCAATATCGAACAGGCGATCAGCCTGCCTGCCGATTTCAAGCCTGAGCGCGCCAGCATTGAAATTCGACCTGCGCGCAAAGGCGTGGCACCCTACCGGCAGATATTCGTCTGGAACCCGGACGCGAACTAGAGCCCAATCCCATGTTCAATCGCCGCGAAAAAACTGCCGCCCGCATCGATACGCTGATCGGTCGCACGGCCAGTGTGCTGGGCGATATCGAATTTGCCGGCGGCCTGCACGTCGATGGACGCATCACCGGCAACGTGCTCATGGCGCAAGGCGCCACGGCCTCACTGTCGGTGAGCGAGCACGGCCTCATCGAGGGCTCGGTCCAGGCGACCCAGGTGGTGGTCAACGGTACCGTCAATGGCGACATTCTTGCCCTCGAGCGGGTGATTCTCGGCGCGCGCGCGCGGGTGCGCGGCAACGTGAGCTACGGCGCCATCGAGATGGCCATGGGCGCCGAAATCAGCGGCAAACTGATGCCAACCAGTGCGCAGGCCGGCGTCCAGGGCGCCGCGGCCGGCGAGTCCTGACGCACAGTTTTTCACAGGCATTTTGACGCCTCGCGGCGCTGCGCCTACACTGTTTGCATGGATACTGAAACAACCCCGACCCCGTCCGCCGATCCGGTGCTGGTGTTTACGGATGCCGCAGCGCACAAGGTGAGAGCGCTGATTGTGGGCGAGGGCAACCCCAAGCTGATGCTGCGCGTGTTCGTGCAGGGTGGCGGCTGCTCGGGCCTGCAATATGGCTTCGAATTTGACGAACAGCTGCAGGATGGCGATACCTGTGTCGAGAACCAGGGCGTCAAACTGCTGGTCGATCCGATGAGCTATCAATACCTGGGCGGCGCGGAAATCGATTTTCGCGAGGGTCTGGAAGGTGCGCAGTTCGTGATCCGCAATCCAAATGCCGTAACCACCTGCGGTTGCGGCTCTTCGTTCACCGCGAGCTGAATTCACGCGTGAGCCGGGCGGTGCGCACCGTGCCCGACGTGCTGGCGGCCGTCGATCTCGGTTCCAACAGCTTTCACCTGGTCGTCGCCCGCTACTCGCACGGGCAGCTTATCGTCATCGATCGCATGCGTGAGATGGTGCGCCTGGGGTCTGGCGTCAGCGCCGATGGCCGGCTCGATAAGCAGGTCGCGGCGCGTGCGCTCAATTGCCTGGAGCGCTTCGGTCAGCGGCTGCGCGACATGCAGGCCGCCAGTGTGCGGGTCGTGGGTACCAACGCGCTGCGCATCGCCCGGCGCAAGCAGGCTTTTCTCGAGCGCGCCCGCGAAGCGCTCGGGCACCCCATCGAAATCATCTCCGGTATGGAAGAAGCCCGCCTGATCTACTCAGGGGTGGCGCATACGCTGCCGGCCGAGCCCGGCCGCCGACTGGTGATCGACATCGGTGGTGGCAGCACGGAACTCGCCATCGGCGAAGGCTACGAGCCGCAGCTGCTGGAGAGCCTGAAGCTCGGCTGCGTATCGTTGAGCGAGCGGTTTTTTGGCGACGAAAGACTTTCCGCCAAGCGCGTCGCACGCGCGCGGCTGGCTGCACGGCTGGAGATCGAGCCCATGCAGGCGGCGTTTCTGCAGCGTGGCTGGGCCAGCGTGATCGGCAGCTCCGGCACGGTGCGGGCCATTGGCGAGTGCCTGCGCGAGCGTGATCCGACGGCCACGCAGATCAGCGCCCGGGGTCTGGAAAAACTCCTCGCCGAGATGACGGCTGCCGGCCATTGTCGGGACTTGCGGCTCGCTGCGCTTACCGAGGAGCGACGGCCGGTGTTTCCCGGCGGCGCGGTCATACTCGCGGAAATCTTCGATGCCCTGGGTATCGAGCAGCTGCGCATGGCTGACGGCGCCTTGCGCGATGGGCTGTTGCACGACATGGTGGGTCGGCTCACCGATGAAGACCCACGCGAGCGCACCGTCGCGTCGATGATGCGCCGTTATCACGTCGATGCGGCCCAGGCGGCGCGCGTCGAGGCCACGGCGCTGCAGTTTCTGTCGCAGGTGGCCGGCAGCTGGGCGCTCACCGATCCACAGGCCGAGCTGACGCTGCAGTGGGCGGCACGCCTGCACGAAATGGGTCTCGATGTGGCGCACAGCGGCTATCACCGCCATGGCGCCTACCTGCTCGAGAATGCGGACATGCCGGGCTTCGCGCGCGAGGAGCAGCTCCTGCTCGCGCGGCTGGTCGGCGCGCACCGGCGCAAACTCACGCTCGCCGGCGTCGAGGACCTGATTCCGCCCTGGGATCGGCTGGCGCTGCAGCTGATGGTGCTGCTGCGCCTCGCCGTGCTGCTGCATCGTGGCCGCAGTTCGACGGCGCTGCCCGCGGTCGAACTCATGGCACGCGGCCGCACGCTGGAAGTGCGCTTTCCGGCGCGCTGGCTGAAAGACCATCCGCTGTCGGTGGAAGACCTGCACCAGGAGATCGAATTCCTGCGCAGCAGCGGGCTGAAACTGCGGATCTACTCCGGCAATCGCGCCGCGTTGGCAGCATAGCGTTCCAGCAGTTCGGCCTGGGCGTCCAGCGCGGGGTCGCCGCTGACGCGCTGGTAGCTGCC
>JAYTUZ010000085.1:0-5924 GCA_043744295.1 Gammaproteobacteria bacterium
GGAGTTCTCACTGTTGACGCGGCAGCCGCCGCGAGTCACGACCGGGTCTTCTATCAGGGTCCAGGCTCGTTCGGCGTTGGGCTCCGCCAGGCGCGCGCGCACCAGCGCAGCGTCGTCCGGGTGCAGCACGATACGCACCTCGCGGGTGTTGGCCGGCAGCAATGCCAGCGTCTCGCGAATCACGGCAATGATCTGCTCCGGCTGCATGCGCAGCTCACGGCGCACCAGCTGGCGGGCGATGGCACCGGCCAGGGTGGCGAGTTGCTGATGCATGGACTCGTCCAGCTCGGCCAGCGGCCGCGCCAGCAGATCGAGTATGGCGCCCAGCCGTGCCACCTGCGCGCGCAGTTCCTCGAGGGCCGCTTGCTGCTGCCCGAGTGCGGCGGCGGTGCCGGATTCCCGACCCTGGTTGAAGCCGCGCTCCCAGGCCTCGCGCTCCAGGACGCTCAGGTCTTCCAGGCGCTGCTTGCCTACCAGCGGCCCCTGCACCTGGGGCAGCGTCCAGGCCTGTGCCTGCATGCGCTTCGACGCCGCTGCCGTGAGTTCAGACATATTCTTCGCCGCCCTTGCCGCCCAGTTGTATCCGACCCTCTTCGCCCATGCGCCTCGCGGTCACCAGAATCTCCTTCTGCGCCGCCTCGACCTCGCTCAGTTTTACCGGCCCCTTGGCCTCGAGGTCGTCCTTGAGCATCTGCGCGGCGCGCTCCGACATGTTCTTGAAGAATTTCTGCTTGAGCTCCTCGTCGGCTGCCTTGAGCGCCACGATCAGCTGGTCGCCCGGCACTTCGCGCAACAGCTCCTGCATGCCGCGATCATCGATGCTGCGCAGATCCGCAAACACGAACATCAGATCCTGCAGCTTCTGGCTGAGCGCGGCATCGCTCTTGCCGATCTCTTCGATGATCTTGCCCTCGGCCGCCGCGCCCACCAGATTGAGGATTTCCGCCGCCACCTTGGGCCCGCCAAGGCCACCGGTCTTGCTGGTGCTGTTGCCGGCGAACTGCTTTTCCAGGACTTCATCGAGCTCGCTGAGCGCAGTGGGGTGCACACCATCAAGCGTGGCGATGCGCACGATCACGTCGGGTCGCAGGCTCTCTGGCAGTGCCGCCAGCACTTCGCCGCCCTGCTCGGCCTCCAGGTAGGAGAGCACGATGGCAATGATCTGTGGATGCTCGAGTCGCAACATGGCCGCGATTGCTTTCGGCTCCATCCATTTGACGGCCTCGAGCCCGCGGCTGCTGCGGCCGCGCAGGATGCGGTCAATCACGCCACCGGCCTTGTCGGCACCAAGCGCTTGGTTGAGCACCTTGCGCACATACTCGTCCGAATCGACGCCGAACGAGGTCTGCTGGTCGACACGCGTAGCGAACTGTCCCAGCACGCCGCTGACTTCCTCGCGCGAGATGCCGGTGAGTTGCGCCATGGCGGCGCCGACCTTCTGCACCTCCTTGGCCCCCAGATGCCTGAGCACCTGCGCGGCATCCTGTTCGCCAAGCGTCAACAGCAGGATGGCCGCCTGCTCGACGCCGGAACGGCTGCTGGTCGCTGGCTCGGCCATCACTCACTCACCCAGGTCTTGACGACCTGCGCCACGCGTTTCGGATCCTGTGCGACCAGGGTCCTGGCCTGCACAATCTGCTGCTCATAGGCCAGTGGCGCCGGCGCACCGTCCGCGGCGGCGCCAGCGACCGGCAGTTCGCCACTCAGGCGATTCGCGCCAGAACCTGCACCAGCCAATGCCGGTGTCAGCGCCGCGGCCGTCAGACTGCGAATCATCGGTCGCAACACGCCCAGCGCAATCGCCAGCAACAGCAGTGCGCCGAGCGCCAGGCGGGCGATATCCTGCACCATTGGCCGCTGCCAGATCGGCACCGCCTCGGGTTTCAGCTCGGCCGCTTCGGCATGAAAGGCTTCGCTGACCACGCTGACGCTATCGCCGCGTGTTTCATCGAAGCCGACCGAGTTCTTGACCAGCTTGGTAATGTCATCGATCTGCGTGCTGCTGAGTGGCGCCGCCGTGGTCTTTCCATCAGCACCCAGCTTGGTGGGGTTGTCCACCAGCACCGCGACGGTCAGGCGCTTGATGCCACCGCCTGGCTCACGTTTGTAGCTCAGGGTGCGATCGATCTCGAAATTGCGGGTCGCCTGCCTGCTGACGCTCTCGGCGACACCGGTAGCGGCGCTGTTGGCCGTGCCGCCGACGGCAGCAGCCGCGGTCGTGGCGCCGGCAGGAGCGTTGGCATTGCCACTCTGCGCAGCTGCAGGTGCCGCCGACACCGCCGCCACAGTGCCGCCGGCCGGTGGCTGGTTGGTCAGAGCGCCCGGTACGCCGCCGCCGGCGGCCGCGCCGGCCGGCGCACTCTGCTCGGCAGTCTGTTCACTGCGCACCACAGCACTGTCGGGTTTGTATTGTTCGTGTGACTCTTCATTTTCCATGGCATCCAGATCCACGGTCACCTGGGCACGCACCCGGCCGGGGCCAAACAGCGGTGCCAGCAAAGCCTCAACGCGCTGCGCATAGCTTTCCTCGATGCGCTGCGCGGCGGCGAAACGCTCGCTCTGCATGGTGGACTGTGGCGAACCTGCCTGCGTGAGCAGGCGCCCCTGCTGATCGACGATGGTCACCTCATCGGCACCCAGATCGGGAATACTCGAAGCCACCAGATGAACGATGGCCTGCACCTGTTCGGGTTCCAGCCGGCCGCCCGGCCGCAGCTGCAGCATCACCGAGGCACTACCCCGGCGTCGTTCGCGTATGAATGCCGATTGCTGCGTGATGGCCAGGTGGACACGCGCCGCCACCACCGACTTGATGGTCGTGATGGTGCGCGCCAGTTCGGTTTCGAGGGCGTACTGGTAGCGCGCCGTTTCCATGAACTGACTGACGCCAATGCCCGAATCCTTGCTGATCAGATCCAGGCCACTGTTGCTGCTCTCCGGCAAACCCTGCGAGGCGAGCTTGAGCCGCGCTTCACGCACCTGCGCGGCAGTCACCATGACGGCGCCGGTAGAATCGTTAAGCTTGTACTTGATGCCCGCCGTCTGCAGCGCCTGCACCACCTGGCTGGCGTCATTGGCTTCGAGATTGCCGTACAGCACGCTCCAGTTTGGGCCCTGCCACCACAGCATCACCGCCACGCCGGCCGCTACTGCTGCCGCAATGCCAATCAGCAGCAGGAACGGGCGCAGGTTGAAGGCCGGAGCATGCGCGACATTGACAACTTGATCATTGGCCATAATTCAGATCCATCTAGATAGGCATGTTCATGATTTCCTGGTAGACATTTACCAGGCGATTGCGCACTTCAGTCAGCGCACGGAATGAAACCGAAGCCTTTTGCGACTCGAGCATGACCTGGGCCAGATCGACACCCGCGACACCACGCTCGAATGAGTCGGCCATGGTGGCCGCAGTCTGCTGACTGCGATTGACCGCCTCGATTCCCTGCTTGAGCATTTGCCCGAAGCCACCGCCATTCACGCCAGTGACGGTAGCCGGTTCGGAGACGCCCCCGGCCAGGGGACGCGTCGGCTGCAGGCCGTGACTGGAGAGGCTGCGAATCTGCGCCAGCACCTGGTTGATCTGCAGCTGGCTCATGCTGCACTACCGATGAGCGCGAGGCCAATTCCGGCAGCGCGCATGCGTGCCAGTTTGTAACGGAGCGTGCGTGGACTGATCCCCAGGCGCTCGGCGACGCGCTCGCGGCTGCTGCCACTACGGCGCAGCGTGTCCAGTATCAATTCATATTCTGCCGCCGCGCGCGTCTGCGCCAGGTCGCCATTGACGACTGCGGCGGGCGCTGCCGCTGGAGCGGCGGCCAGCTCCGCGCTGCTGTCGGCCGGCTCGAAGGAAACATGTTCGCATTCGATAACGGCACCCTCGCACAGTACCAATGCGCGCTGCATGACGTTTTCGAGCTCACGTACGTTGCCAGGCCACGAGTAGGCCAGCAGGCGTTGACCGGCCGCGGCCGACAGCGCTGGAATACGCGCGCCCGGCCGGCACAGGCTGGCCAGCAGTCGCATCGCCAGGGGCAGAATGTCGGCGCGCCGGCTACGCAGCGCGCTGATGGCAAGTGGGAACACGTTGAGCCGATAGTAAAGATCTTCGCGAAAGCGACCGGCGGCGACTTCCTCGCGCAGCCGTCGGTTGGTGGTCGCCAGCAGCCGTACATTGAGCGCGATCGGCGCGCGCGCACCGAGGCGCTCCACTTCGTGTTCCTGCAGGACCCGCAACAGCTTGGCCTGCAGGGCGAGCGGCAGCTCGGATATTTCATCGAGCAGCAGTGTGCCGCCCTGAGCCTGTTCGAATTTACCCGGGTGCGCACTGTGGGCGCCGGTGAAGGCGCCGCGCTCCCAGCCGAACAGCAGTGCCTCGAGCATATGTTCCGGTATCGCCGCGCAATTGACCGCTACGAATACGCCCTGCTGCCGCGGCGACTGGCGATGTATGAAGCGCGCGAGGACTTCCTTGCCAGTCCCCGATTCGCCGGCGATCAGCACTGTGCATTCGCTGCGGGCGACGCGCCGGGCCAGTTCCAGCAACTGCAGCGATGCTGCATCGCAGGCCACCGGATCGGCGCCATGAGAGCTGGAAAATGGAGCGCTTTGCATGCAAGCCTGCCTGGTTCACTGGTCGACTGCCAATGAATAAAGCAATTTGCGTGCCGGGCTGAAGATGTGAACGAAGTCTCAGCGGCAGGGCATTGCCGCTGCCGGCCGTCAAGTTCCCGTCGCGGCAACTTCTCCGGCGACCAGGCCGTACTTGCGCAGCTTCTCGACCAGCGTCGTGCGCCGCAGTCCCAGCAGGCGCGCGGCCTGCGCCACCGTGCCGTGGGCAGACTCGAGCGCCTGGCCGATCAGACGGCGCTCGAGATTCTCAAGATAAGCGCGCAGATCCATGCCCCCGGCCGGCAAATCGGCGGGTGCCTCGGCGGCCGCTGAGCTGAACAGCAGCTCGGCCACAACGCCAGGCGACAATTCACCAGCCGGCTCCACACACTGGTCATCATCGAGATTCTTCAGCTCTGCCAGCGGGTCGAGCGAGCCTTCAGGCGCACCCTCATCCTGCTGCACGGGCGGCGTCCAGCCCAATGGCTGGTAGCGCGCCGGCAGATCACCGATAGCCACGGCCTGGGCGCCGCACTGCACGCCGAGCCGTTCGAGCAGATTGGCCAGCTCACGCACGTTGCCGGGCCAGCGATATTGCTGCAGAGCCGCCAGCGTTTCAGGCAACAGCCGCACGCTGCGGCCGTGCGTCGCCTGCACGCGCTCACTCAGCGTGGCAATCAACAGCGGCAGGTCGGCGCTGCGCTCGCGCAACGGCGGCATTTCAACCGGCACTACATTCAGGCGATAGTACAGGTCCTCGCGAAAACTGCCTTTGGCGATGCACTCTTCAAGATTGCGATGCGTGGCAGCGATGATGCGCACGTCGCAACGCTGCGAGCTGCAGGCGCCAACACGCTCATAGATACGCTCCTGCAGCACGCGCAGCAGCTTGACCTGCATGCTCGGATTCATGTCGCCGATTTCATCGAGGAATATCGTGCCGCCTTCGGCGAGCTCGAAGCGGCCGCGGCGCAGGCTCAGGGCCCCGGTAAAAGCGCCTTTTTCGTGTCCGAATAGTTCGCTTTCCAGCAACTCGCTGGGAATGGCGCCGCAGTTGATCGCCACGAAGGGACGTTGACGCCGTGCTGACAATTCATGAATGGCACGCGCCACCACTTCCTTGCCGGTACCCGACTCGCCCAGTATCAGTACATTGCTGTCAAAACCGGCAACCTGCTGGATGAGCCGATTGACGCGCCGTATTGCCAGCGACTGCCCGGTGGGTAGCAGGGCATTCGCCGGTACTGTCAAATCGGTGCTGCTCATCGCGGACCTCACGCCATGGCTGTCAAGAGCTTGTAGACATATTAAGC
>JAYTUZ010000086.1:0-22504 GCA_043744295.1 Gammaproteobacteria bacterium
CGGCTGAAGCCGCTACCGGTTGCCTTTTCGGCCTGCCATTCGCTGCGCCCGTAGTCGAGGTAATCGACGCCCGCGATGTCGATGAGTTGCTCGAAACGCAGTGCTGGCTGATCGCGCAGGATCAGCGCAACCGCCAGCAGATCCACGGCGGCGACTTCGGCCGTGAGCGCATCGCCGGCGCCGAGGTGCAGCACCAGGCGCTCGCCACACTGGGCGCGCAGTTCACTACTCAGATTATCGGTCTTGACGCTCAAGCGCGGCGTACCGGTTCAGGCCACAGTTTGAGCGCCGCCGTGGCGCTCGATTTTGCGTTGCAGCTGGATGATGCCATAGAGCAGGGCCTCGGCAGTCGGCGGGCAACCCGGCACATAGACATCGACCGGCACGATGCGATCGCAGCCGCGCACCACGGCATAGGAATAGTGGTAGTAACCACCGCCGTTGGCGCACGAGCCCATGGATATCACCCAGCGCGGTTCGGGCATCTGGTCATAGACCTTGCGCAGCGCCGGCGCCATCTTGTTGACCAGAGTGCCCGCGACGATCATGACATCGGACTGGCGCGGGCTGGGACGGAACACGATGCCAAAGCGATCAAGATCGTAGCGGGACGCCCCGGCATGCATCATCTCGATGGCGCAGCAGGCCAGGCCGAAGGTCATCGGCCACAGCGAACCGGTGCGCGCCCAGCTCACCAGGCTGTCTACCTGGGTGGTGAGGAATCCGCGCTGTGCAAAAGTCTCTGCGCCCCCCTGCCCGTCTAATCCCACTCGAGCGCTCCTTTCTTCCATTCGTAGATGAAGCCGACCACGAGCACTGCCAGGAAAATACCCATGACGCCCAGTCCGAAGCGACCAGTCCTGCCGAGCGACACCGCCCACGGAAACAGGAAGGCGATTTCCAGGTCGAAGACGATGAACAGGATGGCCACCAGGTAATAACGCACGTCAAAGCGGGCGCGATTATCCTCGAAGGCTTCGAAGCCGCACTCATAGGCCGAGAGTTTTTCAGCGTCGCCGTGGTGGCGGGCGCCAAGGCGCCCGAGAAAGGTGCCAAGCCCCAGCAATACGGCGGCCAGCAGGGTCGCCAGCATCAGGAAGATAAGCACAGGCAGGTAATTTTCAAGCATCGGCTGTGTCCTGATATCAAAAGGGGCGGAAAGTTACCTGACCGCCCCGACTTTGCCCTGCCAATTCTACGAGAGAATTGGTGCCGACGGGGAGATTCGAACTCCCACACCTTGCGGCGCTAGCCCCTCAAGCTAGTGTGTCTACCAGTTCCACCACGTCGGCTAGGATTCTTTGGGGTGCCCGGGCGATCACTTCGCCGGAGCCGCCGGTACAGTTGTCGTCGGCGCCGGACTCGCGGATACCGGGCTGGCCGGTACCGGGTTCGCTGGCGCTGGGGCTGGAATGGTGCCAGCGCGCTCGAGCACGCTGGTGGGCGCCGCTTTGCTGTGCGCGCTCACATAGGTGAGCGACAGACTGGTCATCATGAAAACGGCCGCCAGTATGGCGGTGGCACGCGAGAGCGCCGTGCCGGCCCCGCGGGCACCAAACACCGTGCCGGAGGCTCCTGCACCGAAGCCCGCACCCGCCTCGGCACCCTTGCCGCGCTGTAGCAGCACCAGGCCGATGATGCCGCAGGCGGCGAAGAAATGTATGACCATCAGGATTGAATGCAACATCTGTTTACTCGAAAGAATTTTTCTCAGGTGGCAAGACTGTCAGCGGCGGCAAAGATGGCCGTGAATTCATCGGCCTTGAGCGAAGCACCGCCGATCAGGCCACCGTCAACGTCAGGCATGGCAAAAATATCCCGGGCGTTGCCTGCCTTGACGCTGCCGCCGTACAGGATACGCAACCCGGCGCTTATTTTAGCATCCTCACGCGCCAGCCGCTGGCGTATGAAGGCATGTGTGTCCTGTGCCTGCTCCGGTGTGGCAGTACGGCCGGTACCGATCGCCCATACTGGTTCATAGGCGATCACCGCCTGGGCAAAGCTCTGTATGCCGCACAGCTGCACGACGGCGTCGATCTGGGCGCCAACAATCGTCTCGGTTCGGTTGGCTTCGCGGTCCTGCAGCTGTTCGCCCACGCACAGCACCGGCGTCAGGCCCTTGCTCAGGGCGGCCGCAAATTTTCGGGCCACCAGCTGGCTGTCTTCGCCATATAGCGCGCGCCGCTCGGAATGGCCGACCAGGACGTAGGTGCAGCCCACGTCCTTGAGCATCGAGGCCGAAATCTCGCCGGTGTGGGCGCCCATCGCCTCGGCGCACAGGTCCTGTGCCCCGAGTGTTACCGAGCCGCCGCGTAACATGCGCCAGGCTTCGTGCAGATAGACAAAGGGCGGGCAGATGACGCAGGCCGTGCGCTCACTGGTCACCGTGGCGACAATGGCTTCCACCAGCACGGCGTTTTCGGTGCGCGAGCCATGCATCTTCCAGTTACCGGCGACGATCTTGCGACGCATGGTCTAAATGGCCTTTAGTGGCGGCGGATGCCCATTGGGGGCGGGTTGGCGGCGCGGGATAATAGCGATGCCGCCCGGGGGGCGCAATCAGGCCGCGCGCACTACCGCGGCAAGCTGTTCCGCACAGGCCCGGGCAGTCGACTCGTCCACGGCCTCCACCATCACCCTGATCAGGGCTTCGGTGCCCGAGGCGCGCAGCACGATGCGCCCCTGATCGCCCAGACGCGTCTCCAGGCTCGCCAGCGCGGCGCGCACCGCAGGCACGGTCAACGGATCAAAGCGCTGTGCCACCTTCACATTCAGCAGCACCTGCGGCAGGCGGGTCATGCCGGCGGCGAGTTCGGCCAGGGTCTTGTTACTCTGACGCATGATCGCCAGGACCTGCAGGGCGCTGACCAGGCCATCACCAGTGGTGGTGCGATCGAGGCACAGGATATGACCCGAAGTTTCCCCGCCGAGCACGCCGCCCGTTTCACGCAAGCGCGCCAGCACGTAACGATCGCCCACCGCGGCGCGTTCGAAGGCTATGCCACGCTGGCGCAGCGCCATCTCCAGGCCCAGGTTGCTCATCAGGGTGCCCACCACCGGGCCCTTGAGTGTGCCTTCGGCGTGGCGCGCACAGGCAATGACGAACAGCAGCTGATCGCCATCGACGATGCGACCCAGGTGATCCACCATCAGCAACCGATCACCATCACCGTCCAGGGCAATGCCCGCATGGGCGCGCACGCCCGGCACCGTGAGCTGCAGCAACTCGGGGGCCGTCGAGCCACAACCAACGTTGATGTTACGGCCGTTGGGCGCCGAACCAATTGGTACGATCTCGGCGCCCAGATCGGCAAGCGTGCGCGGCGCCACCTTGTAAGCAGCACCATTGGCGCAGTCGACGACAATCTTCATCCCGGTCAGGGACATGCCCGGCGGCAGCGTGCCGCGGCAGAAGTCCTGGTACTGTGTGCGCGAGGTATCGACGCGGCGCGCCACCCCCAGTTCACCGGACGGACGCGTCCGCGGTTCAATCGCCAGCTGTGCCTCGATCTGTTCCTCGAGCTCATCGCTGAGCTTGCCGCCGTCGGCATCGAAGAACTTGATGCCATTGTCTTCGTAGAGATTATGCGATGCGCTGATGACGACACCGAAACTGCAGGCCAGTTTTCGGGTCATGTAGGCAATGCCGGGCGTCGGCAGCGGACCCATCATCAGTACGTTGACGCCGGCGGCGATGAATCCCGCCTCGAGCGCGGCTTCGAACATATAGCCCGACAGGCGCGTGTCCTTGCCGATCAGCACGCTGCCGCCATCGCGCGCCAGTACCCGCGCCGCGGCACCGGCCAGGCGCAGCGCGAAGTCCACGGTCATCGGGTGCTCGCCCACGCGACCGCGGATGCCATCGGTACCGAAATAGATTCTGGCCACTATTCAGGTCTCCATTACTGCGTGCGCCACGCGCACTGCATCGAGTGTAGCGGCAACATCGTGCGCCCTGATGATTCGCGCGCCATTGAGCACGGCTACGCAGGCCAGCGCAATACTGCCGGCCAGTCGATCTTCCGGAGCGCGCCCGGTGAGTGTCGCCAGCATCGACTTGCGCGACAATCCTGCCATGACCGGCACGCCCAGGTCAGTCAAATCGGCCAGATGCCGCAGCAACTCAAGATTGTGCGCCACGCTCTTGCCGAAGCCAAACCCGGGGTCGATGCACAAGCGCCCGGCATCGATGCCGGCGGCGACACAGGTCGCCAACCGCTCCTGCAACTGCCCGCGCACCTCGGCGCGCACGTCCTGATAGACCGGTGAGCGCTGCATGATCGGCGGTTCGCCGCGCATGTGCATGAGGCAGACGGCGGCGCTGCTGCGCGCCACAGCCGCCAGTGCGCCCGGCTCCCGCAGGGCGCGCACGTCGTTGACGAGACCCGCACCGGCGGCGATGGCCTGCTCGATGACCTGCGGGTTGCTGGTGTCCACGGAGATCAGCACCGGGCTTTGCGTCGCCAGTGCCCGGATGATCGGGATGACGCGGCGCAGCTCTTCGTCCGTAGCGATCGGCGTGGCGCCGGGGCGCGTCGACTCGCCGCCGATGTCGATGATCTGGGCGCCCTCGGCCACCAGCCGCAGCGCATGTTCCAGGGCGCGTGCCGGATCGAGAAACTTCCCGCCGTCGGAAAACGAATCGGGCGTGACGTTGAGCACACCCATGACCGCCGGCTGCGCGAGATTCAGCGTCCCGCGGGCGTGCCGCAACTGCATGGTGAACTGAACGTCAGGTCTGACCAGCCGGCTTGCCGAAGGCCGGCTTGGCGCGCTCGCCACCGTCCGCCACCGCCGGCTTACCGCCGCTGCCGCCAGCGCTGTCGTCCCAGCCCTCGGGTGGGTGCGGTTCGCGCCCCGCCATGATGTCCTTGATCTGCGATTCGTCGATGGTCTCGTACTTGATAAGCGCCTGTGCCATGGCATCGAGCTTGTCGCGGTGCGCGCTCAGGATGTCGCGGGCGCGGATATAGGCCGTATCGATGACCCGCCGCACTTCGACATCGATGACATGCGCGGTTTCATCCGAGACCTGCTTGTGCTGGGTGACCGAGCGACCCAGAAAGACTTCACCGGCTTCCTCGCTGTAGGTGAGCGGCCCGAGCCGATCTGACAGACCCCACTTGGTCACCATGTTGCGCGCCAGGCTGGTGGCGCGCTCGATGTCGTTCGAAGCGCCAGTGGTCACGGCGTCCGGCCCAAAGGCCAGTTCCTCGGCAATGCGCCCACCAAACAGGCTGGCAATCTGCGACTCCAGGCGTTGCTTGCTGTAGCTGTAGCGATCCTCTTCCGGCAGGAAAAAGGTGACGCCCAGGGCCCGGCCGCGTGGAATGATCGTGACCTTGTAAACCGGGTCATGCTCGGGAAGATTGACGCCCACAATGGCGTGCCCGGATTCGTGATAAGCGGTGTTGAGCTTTTCCTTTTCGCTCATAACCAGCGAGCGCCGTTCGGCGCCCATCATGATCTTGTCCTTGGCGCGCTCGAATTGATCCATCGACACGCTCTTCTGGTTGGCGCGCGCCGCAAACAGGGCGGCCTCGTTGACTAGGTTCGACAGGTCGGCGCCGGAAAAGCCAGGGGTGCCGCGCGCAATCAGCGCCGGTTTGACATCCTCTGCCAGTGGAACCTTGCGCATGTGCACGCGCAGAATCTGCTCGCGGCCGCGCACATCGGGCAGCGGCACCACCACCTGGCGATCAAAGCGGCCTGGCCGCAGCAGCGCCGGATCGAGCACGTCGGGCCGGTTGGTCGCGGCAATCACGATGATGCCTTCGTTGCCCTCGAAGCCATCCATTTCGACCAGCAACTGATTGAGTGTCTGCTCGCGCTCATCGTGCCCGCCGCCCAGGCCCGCACCGCGATGCCGGCCGACCGCGTCGATTTCATCTATGAAGATGATGCAGGGCGCGTGCTTCTTGGCCTGCTCGAACATGTCGCGCACGCGCGAGGCACCGACGCCGACAAACATCTCCACGAAATCCGAGCCTGAAATAGTGAAGAACGGCACCTTGGCCTCGCCGGCAATGGCCCGCGCCAGCAGGGTCTTGCCGGTGCCGGGGTTGCCCACCATCAGCACGCCCTTGGGGATCTTGCCGCCCAGTTTCTGGAACTTGCCCGGGTCCTTGAGAAAATCGACGATTTCGCTGACTTCCTGCTTGGCCTCATCGACCCCGGCCACATCGGCGAAGGTGACATTGACCTGGTCTTCGCCCAGCAAGCGTGCCCGGCTCTTGCCAAAGCTCATGGCGCCGCGACCGCCGCCCGCGCCCTGCATCTGGCGCAGCATGTAGATGAACACCATGATCAGCAGCAGGGCTGGTGCGATCTGCAAAGCCAGTTGCATCAGAAAGCTGGGTTGCTTCGGTGGCTTACCCTCAATGCCAACATTGGACTTGGTCAGGTCACCGATCAGCGCAGTGTAATTGGTTTCCGGATTGTAGGTCTCGAACTTGCTCTTGTCCTTGCGCACGCCATAGATGGTGTCGCCCTGCAGGATCACGCTGTCCACGCGACCGCTGTGCACGTCGTTCAGAAACGCGGAGTAGACCAGCTGCTCTGGTGGACTGGTGGTCGGCGCAAAGCGCGTGAACACCAGCACCATGACCGCGAGGATCACGGCCCACATCAGCACGCTCTTGATTGTATCGTTCAACTTGCTATGGACTCCGGGCCAGAATATCGGGTCACGCTACACCATCCGCAGGCCGCTCGCCAGCAAGCAGGTCCCGGCGCTGCAGGCGTGCCGCCCCACGGCTTCGAGGCCGGCACCCTGAAGGATCTGGGTGAGGGCGCGACCCCTGGGTTTCAATACCCAACCAGCCTTATCCGTTACCCAGGCGGCCGTATCCACGGCTGGATCGCGTACACTCATGCCGTGTTGCAACAAACGCTTGGTGCTGTTGGTGGCTCTACTCATGCCCGATAATGGACGCCATGAAGCCGAGTGAAAAACAGCTGCGATTTCTCCGCGGCAAGGCCCACGCCCTCAAGCCCGTGGTGATGATGGGTCATAAAGGGCTCACCGACAACGTGGTTGCCGAGACTGTGCAGGCGCTGCGCGACCACGAATTGATCAAAGTGCGCATCCGCGCCGCTGATCGCGGCGTGCGCGAGGCCCTGCTGGCCGAACTGGTCAGCCGCAGCGACTGCGCCCTGGTCAGTCGCATCGGCCATGTGGCGATTCTTTACCGGGCGGCCCAGCCCCTGCCGCGTCTGGTGCTGCCGGACGCCTGAGCCACCTCGCTCAGGCGTAGCGCACCGCGGTGATCTCATAGCTGCGCGTTTTCCCGGGTGTGCTCACCTCGACCACATCGCCCACGCTCTTGGCGATCAGGGCCCGGGCAATCGGTGAGCTGTAGGAGATGCGCCCGGCGCGGATATCCGCTTCATCTTCACCGACAATCTGGTAGGTAACGGTGCTGCCATCGTCCTGCTCTTCGATGCTGACCGTGGCGCCGAACACCACGCGCCCGGACGGCGGCAGCTGGGTGATGTCAATGATCTCGGCAGCACCCAGGCGCGAGTCGATCTCCTGGATGCGCCCCTCGATGAAGCCCTGTTGCTCGCGCGCCGCGTGATACTCGGCGTTCTCGGACAGATCGCCGTGGGCGCGCGCCTCGGCGATCGCCTTGATGACCCGCGGTCGATCCTCGGACTTGAGTCGCTTCAGTTCGCTGCGCAGCAGCTCCGCACCACGCGCCGTCATGGGCGAGCGCTTCACGACACCGCTCCACGATGCAGGTCCTGCAGCCGGTTGACCGCTACCTCATCCATGTGATCGATCGCCTCACAGGTCGCCAGGGCCGCAGCCAGCGTCGTGTAATAGGTAACGCGCCGGTGCACGGCCTCGCGCCGAATCGAGTGCGACTCGATGGTGGCCTGCTTGCCCTCGGTAGTGTTGACGATCAGATTGATTTCATCGTTCTTGATCATGTCGACGATATGCGGGCGGCCTTCGCGCACCTTGTTGACCTGCCGGCATTCTATGCCAGCGGCGCCCAAAGCCATCGCGGTACCACTGGTGGCGACTATCTCGAAGCCACGCGCCAGCAGGCGGCGCGCCAGCGGCACGGCGCCCGCTTTATCGCGTTCGCGCACGCTGATCAGGCACACGCCACTGCGTGGCAGCACCACGCCCGAGGCCGACTGGCTCTTGGCGTAGGCCTCGCCGAAGGTGCGGCCGGTGCCCATGACTTCGCCGGTGCTTTTCATTTCAGGGCCGAGTATCGGATCGGCCTCCGGAAACTTGTTGAAGGGGAAGACCGCTTCCTTGACGGAAAAATACCCGGGTACGCGCTCGTCCAGCGCGCCGAGTTCACGCAGGGTGCGGCCCGTCATGACGCGCGCCGCCAGCTTGGCGATGGGCACGCCGGTGGCCTTGCCGACAAAAGGCACGGTGCGCGAGGCACGCGGGTTGACCTCGAGCACGTAGACCGCGCCGTTCTGGATGGCAAACTGGATATTCATCAACCCGACCACCTGCAGCGCCTGCGCCAGCTTGCGCGTCTGTTCGCGCAGTTCTTCCTGCAATAGCGGCGACAGGCTGTTGGGTGGCAGCGAACAGCTGGAGTCGCCCGAGTGTACGCCGGCCTGTTCAACGTGCTCCATGATGCCGCCGATCAGCACATCGAGGCCGTCGCAGACCGCGTCGACATCGACTTCGATGGCCTGTTCGAGAAAACGGTCGAGCAGCACCGGGCTGTCGTTGGACACCTGCACTGCGGTATTCATGTAATGGCGCAGATCATCTTCGTTGAAGACGACCTCCATGGCGCGCCCGCCCAGCACATAGGATGGACGCACGACCAGGGGAAAACCCACTTCGCGTGCCAGCACCACGGCCTGCTCTTCGGTGCGCGCCGTGGCGTTGGCGGGTTGCCGCAGGCCAAGCCGGCGCACCAGTTGCTGAAAGCGCTCGCGGTCTTCAGCGATATCGATGGAATCGGGTGTGGTGCCGATGATAGGAGCGCCCGCAGCCTCGAGCGCCCGCGACAGCTTCAGTGGCGTCTGCCCGCCAAACTGCACGATCACGCCTTCCGGCTTTTCCTTCTGGATGACTTCGAGCACGTCTTCCAGGGTAAGGGGCTCGAAATAAAGCCGGTCCGAGATGTCAAAATCGGTGGACACGGTCTCCGGATTGCAGTTGACCATGATGGTTTCGAAACCATCCTCGCGCAGCGCCAGGGCCGCGTGCACGCAGCAGTAGTCGAACTCGATGCCCTGACCGATGCGGTTGGGCCCGCCGCCGAGAATCATGATCTTGCGCCGCTTGCTGGGCGCGGCTTCGCACTCTTCTTCATAGGTCGAATACAGGTAGGCGGTGCTGGTGGCAAACTCGGCCGCGCAGGTATCGACCCGCTTGTAGACCGGCAGCACAGCGAATTCGCGCCGCCGCGCCCGAATCTGTCCCTCGCTGGAACGCGTCAGGCTCGCCAGGCGCCGGTCGGAAAAGCCCTTGCGCTTCAGCTCGCGCAGTCGCTCTACCCCAAGGGATTTCTCGCCGTCCAGGCGTAGCCGCGCCTCTTCCGCGACCAGATCGGCGATCTGCGCCAGGAACCAGGGATCGATGCCGGAGAGCTCGTAGACCCGCTCGATGCTCCAGCCGGCCCGCAGCGCATCGGCGACGTACAGCAGCCGATCGGCGCCCGGCGAGCGCAATTCGTAAGCGAGCTGTGCGCTGCTTTCGTCGGTCAGCGGCAGGGTCAGCAGTGGATTGAAGCCGTCCAGCCCGGTTTCCAGGCCGCGCAGCGCTTTGTGCAGCGACTCCTGGAAGGTGCGCCCGATCGCCATCACTTCGCCCACCGATTTCATCTGGGTAGTCAGTCGGCTGTTGGCACCCGGAAATTTTTCGAAGGTGAAGCGCGGTACCTTGGTCACCACGTAGTCGATGGTGGGCTCGAACGAGGCCGGTGTCGCCCCGGCAGTGATCTCGTTGCGCAGCTCGGCGAGCGTGTAGCCGACCGCCAGCTTGGCGGCGATCTTGGCGATTGGAAACCCGGTCGCCTTCGAGGCCAGCGCGGAAGAACGCGAGACGCGCGGATTCATTTCGATGACCAACAGCCGGCCATCGCGCGGATTGACCGCGAACTGCACGTTGGAGCCGCCGGTCTCCACGCCGATCTTGCGCAGCACCGCGATCGAGGCATCGCGCATGCGCTGGTATTCCTTGTCGGTGAGCGTCTGGGCCGGCGCCACGGTGATCGAATCGCCGGTATGCACGCCCATCGGGTCGAGGTTCTCGATGGAACAGACGATGATGCAGTTGTCGCTCTGGTCGCGCACCACCTCCATCTCGAATTCCTTCCAGCCGATGACCGACTCCTCGATCAGCACTTCATGAGTGGGCGAGGCTTCCAGGCCGCGCTCGACGATGGTTTCGAATTCCTCGCGATTGTAGGCAATGCCGCCACCGCTGCCGCCCATGGTGAAGGAGGGTCGCAGCACCACCGGGAAACCGAAATTCGCCTGCACTGCCACCGCCTCATCCATGCTGCGGGCAATCTGCGCCTTGGCGGTCTCGAGGCCGATCTCGTGCATGGCGTTGCGAAACAGTTCGCGATCCTCGGCCATGTCGATGGCTTCGCGCGAGGCGGCGATCATTTCGACGCCGAATTTCTCGAGTATGCCTTCGCGCACCAGATCGAGCGCCGTGTTGAGCGCGGTCTGGCCGCCCATGGTCGGCAACAGCGCGTCGGGCCGCTCCTTTTCGATGATGCTGGCCACCGTTCGCCAGTTGACCGGCTCGATGTAGACCGCATCGGCCATGTCCGGATCGGTCATGATCGTGGCTGGGTTGGAATTGACCAGGATGACCCGATAGCCCTCTTCACGCAGCGCCTTGCAGGCCTGCGCACCCGAATAATCAAACTCGCAGGCCTGACCAATGATGATCGGGCCGGCGCCGATGATCAGGATGCTGTGGATGTCAGTACGCTTGGGCATCGTGGCGAGCCGTTCAGCCCTCGGCGACCTGTTTGCGCGTGGCCGCGCGCAGCGTACGCAATTGCGATTGCAGCCGACGCACCATGGCCTGGGTAAATAGCGCGAACAGTGGCGCAACATCGTGTGGGCCCGGACTCGCCTCCGGGTGACCCTGGAAGCTGAACGCCGCCCGATCAGTGCGCGCCACGCCCTGCAGGCTGCCATCGAAGAGCGAGCGATGAGTGGCCTGCAGGGTTTCCGGCAGGCTGGATTCATCCACCGCAAAACCGTGGTTCTGGCTGGTAATCATGACCTTGCCGCTGGCGAGTTCCTGCACCGGGTGGTTGGCGCCATGATGGCCAAACTTCATCTTCACGGTGCGTGCGCCACTGGCAAGGGCCAGCAGCTGATGGCCGAGGCAGATGCCGAATATCGGCAGGTCGGCGGCGAGCAGCTCACTGATCGCGTGGATCGCGTAGCCGCAGGGCTCCGGATCGCCCGGCCCGTTGGAAAGGAACACGCCATCGGGTTTCAGGCTCAAAGTTTCGCCGGCGCTGGTCGTTGCCGGTACCACCGTGACCCGGCATCCCTGGTCGGCCAGCATGCGCAGGATGTTGCGCTTGATGCCAAAATCGTAGGCCACCACATGCAGGCGTTGCTGCGCGCGGATCGGCGCGGGCGCGCCTTGTTTCCAGACGCTGCCCTCATTCCACTGATAGCTCTCACGGGTAGTGACGACCTTCGCGAGATCCATGCCCTTGAGCCCGGGGAAGCGCGAGGCAGCGCGCACGGCGGCATCTTCATCGATGCGCTCACCGGTCATGATGCAGCCAGCCTGCGCGCCGCGCTCACGCAGCAGCCTGGTCAGGCGTCGCGTATCGATGCCGGCGATGGCCACCACACGCCCGCGTTGCAGAAAATCGGCCAGTGTTCCTTCGGCGCGCCAGCTGCTGGTGATCATCGACAAATCGCGAATCACCAGACCCGCGGCGTATACCTGTCCCGACTCCATGTCTTCGGGAGTGACGCCGGTGTTGCCGATGTGTGGATAGGTGAGTGTGATGATCTGTCTGGAGTAAGACGGATCGGTGAGAATTTCCTGATAGCCGGTGATGGCGGTATTGAAGACGACTTCGCCGGTGGTGTTGCCGCTTGCGCCGATCGACTGGCCACGGAAGATGCTGCCATCCGCGAGCGCCAGCACCGCTGGTGAAATCACTAAGCCTGCTCCCACTGCGACGATCCCGTTGGGCTATCGGGCCGCGCACCGGTTGTTTTCGATGCGTAGATGCACAAAGCGGGAGGAGTTCTTTTGGAACGCCCCCCGCCTTGTGCGGACTAACCCGATAACCGGATTACGGGCCAAATTCTAAGGATTGGCCCCGCCCCTGTCCATGCACGAAGCGGCCGTGAATGAGCAAAAAGTGACCTGAAAACCCCTTCATAAATAGGGGCTTGTGCAAAAGAGTGCGCCGCCGAGCAGGAATTTATTTTTCGCTCACCGCGTCCAGCAGCTGATAGCGCCCGGCGCGCTGGCGGGCCAGCCAGGCGCCTGCCTGAAGCGCCCCCCGGGCGTAGACCGCCCGGTCACTCGCTCCATGGCTAAGGGTCAGACGCTCGCCTGCACCATAAAAGTGCACGGCATGCTCCCCGACCAGGTCGCCGCCGCGGGTCACCGCGTAGGCGATCTCGCCTGTGACGCGCGGCCCCGGGCGATGCGGACCGTAAACGACGGGAACCTCAGCAGGCCTGGCGCCGCGCGCCGCGGCCACCGTTGCGCCCAGAGCCAGCGCGGTGCCGGACGGGGCATCGATCTTGTCGCGATGGTGGGCCTCGCAGATCTCGACATCAAAACTCAAGGGCAAGGCGCGGGCCGCGCGCTGCACGAGTTCCAGCAGCAGGTTTGCCGCGATGCTGGTATTGGCGGCAACCAACAGCGGAATCCGCTCGGCCGCCTGCTGCAGCAGCGCCTGGAGGGATTCGGGCAATCCGGTGGTACCAAGCAGCAGCGGCACCCGGGCCGCAGCGCAGGCGTTCACATGGGCGGCGCTGGCCGCCGCGCTGGAGAAATCGAGCGCCAGGCCGGCGCCCTGCAGGCACGCCGCCAGATCGTCCGTTCTACCCACCTCTGCAGCCAGCTCAAGGGCCGGAAACTGCGGCAGCTGACGCAGCAGGCTCTGCCCCATGCGGCCACCGGCGCCGATCACGACCACCCGGATGCGCGCAGCCATTGCTAGTGCCCGCCTGAGAAGAACTTCTTTACGCCGTCCAGAAAACTCTTGTGGCGCGGGGCGTGACGGTTACCGTCAGCGCGCACCGACTCGTCAAACTTCTGCAGTAACTCACGCTGCTCGGCGGAAAGTTTGACCGGCGTCTCGACCGCCACGCGACAGAACAGATCCCCCTGATCGCCACCGCGCACCGGCTTGATGCCCTTGCCACGCAACCGGAACACGCGGCCCGATTGCGTCTCTGCCGGAATCTTCAGGCTGACTTCGCCTTCCAGGGTCGGCACATCGACATTGCCGCCCAACGCGGCGATGACAAAAGCCACGGGCACCTCGCAGCTCAGGTGTGGCCCTTCGCGCTCGAAAATAGGGTGCGCCCGCACCTGTACTTCGACATAGAGGTCGCCCGGCGGACCGCCATTGCGTCCCGCCTCGCCCTCGCCCACCAGGCGCACGCGATCACCCGTGTCGACGCCGGCGGGAATCTTCACGGCCAGCTTCTTGTGCTTGCGCAGGCGCCCCTGGCCGAGGCAGGTATCGCAGGGATTGCGCACCACGCGGCCGGCACCGCGGCAGTGCGGGCAGGTCTGCTGCAGGGTGAAAAAGCCCTGTGAGACGCGTACCTGGCCGGAACCGCTGCAGGTCTCGCATTGCACCGGGTTGCTGCCCTTGGCGGCCCCGCTCCCATGGCAGGTGTCGCACTCGACCAGTTTGGTCAGGTCAATCTCCATCGTGCGACCGAAGACCGCTTCCGCCAGGTCGAGTTCGATGTCGTAACGGAGGTCAGCGCCGCGATAGACCTGCGAGCGGCTGCCACGGCGCGCACCACCAAAGATGTCGCCGAATACGTCGCCAAAGATATCGCCAAAGGCCTCGGCCCCACCGCCGCCACCGCCGCGCTGCCTGACAGCATCGATGCCGGCATGGCCGTGCTGGTCGTAGACGCCGCGCTTGGAAGCGTCGGAGAGCACTTCGTAGGCTTCCTTGGCTTCCTTGAATTTCTCCTCGGCACTCTTGTCACCCGGATTCCGATCCGGGTGATATTTCATGGCGAGGCGCCGATAAGCCTTCTTGATCTCGGATTCACCCGCATTGCGGGCGACATCGAGCACTTTGTAATAGTCCGCCTTCGCCATGCGTCAAGCCGGCGTCAGGACGCGCGCCGGTCCTTGCCCTTCACTTCCTCGAATTCCGCATCGACGACGTTGTCCTTGTTGCCGGTGGCGCCCGCGGCTGCCCCCTGATCGCCTGCCGCACCGTGGCCAGCACCCTGCTCGGCTCCCTGGTCCGCTCCGTGGCCCGCTGCGTGAGCCTGCTGGGCAATGCCGGCCGCCGCGCTGCTCAGCGCCTCGGTCTTGCGGGCAATCGCCTCGCCATCGTCAGATTTGATCACCGCGCGCAGATCGGACAGGGCCGATTCGACCTTGGCGCGATCTTCGCCGCTGACCTTTTCACCCAGATCCTTGAGCGTCTTGTCCACCGAGTGCAGCAGGGCATCGCCGCGGTTACGCACCTCGATGAGCTCGCGGAACTTCTTGTCTTCCTCGGCATGCGCCTCGGCGTCGCGCACCATGCGCTTGATCTCCTCTTCGCCCAGGCCGCTCGAAGCCTTGATGACGATCTTCTGTTCCTTGCCGGTCGCTTTATCCTTGGCCGAGACATGCAGGATGCCGTTGGCGTCGATATCGAAGGCGACCTCGATCTGCGGCGTGCCGCGTGCCGCCGGCGGAATATCCGCCAGGTCAAACTTGCCGAGCGACTTGTTGGCGTCGGCGCGCTCGCGCTCGCCCTGCAACACGTGGATGGTCACGGCAGTCTGGTTATCATCGGCGGTCGAAAATACATTGCCCGCCTTGGTCGGGATCGTGGTGTTCTTCTCGATGAGCTTGGTCATCACGCCGCCCAGGGTCTCGATACCGAGCGACAGGGGGGTGACATCGAGCAGCAACACGTCCTTGACTTCACCGGCGAGCACGCCGGCCTGCACCGCGGCGCCGATGGCCACCGCTTCATCCGGATTCACATCGCGGCGCGGCTCCTTACCGAAGAAATCCTTGACGTATTTCTGCACCAGTGGCATGCGGGTCTGTCCGCCCACCAGTATGACTTCGGCGACTGCCGAAGGCTCCAGGCCAGCGTCCTTGAGCGCCGTGCGGCACGGGCCGATGGTTTTCTTGACCAGCTCTTCGACCAGCGACTCGAGCTTGGCCCGCGTCAGTTTGACATTCAGATGCTTCGGACCGGTGGCGTCGGCCGTGATGTAGGGCAGATTGACGTCGGTCTGCTGACTCGACGACAACTCGATCTTGGCCTTTTCTGCCGTCTCCTTGAGTCGCTGCATCGCCAGCGGGTCGCGGCGCACATCGACGCCCGACTCTTTCTGAAATTCGTCGGCCAGGTAATGGATGATCTTGAAATCGAAATCTTCGCCGCCCAGAAAGGTGTCGCCGTTGGTGGCCAGCACTTCGAACTGACGCTCGCCATCCACCTCGGCGATCTCGATGATCGAGACATCGAAGGTGCCGCCGCCCAGATCATAGACGGCAATCTTGCGATCACTGCCCGCCTTGTCGAGGCCATAGGCCAGCGCTGCCGCGGTCGGCTCGTTGATGATGCGCTTGACGTTGAGGCCCGCGATGCGGCCGGCGTCCTTGGTCGCCTGGCGCTGCGAATCGTTGAAATAGGCCGGCACCGTAATCACCGCCTCGGTGACTTCCTCGCCCAGGTAGTCTTCGGCCGTCTTCTTCATCTTCATGAGTACGCGCGCTGAGATTTCCGGCGGCGCCATTTTCTTGCCCTGGGCTTCAACCCAGGCATCACCGTTGTCGGCCTTGACCACCTTGTAGGCCACCATGCCGATGTCCTTCTGCACCACATCGTCCTGGAATTTGCGACCGATCAGGCGCTTGACCGCGAACAGCGTGTTGTGCGGGTTGGTGACCGCCTGGCGCTTGGCCGACTGGCCTACCAGCACCTCATCGTCCTTGGTGAAGGCCACGATCGAGGGGGTGGTGCGATCGCCCTCGCTGTTTTCGATGACCCGCGGCTTGCCGCCTTCCATGACGGCGACGCAGGAATTGGTCGTACCGAGGTCGATACCGATGACTTTACTCATGACTCCACTCCAGAAATATCAAATTCGCTGTCGGCTATATTTAGGCCGCAGCGCGGAAAATCAAGCGAATCAGCTCGCCGGCACCGCCGCTGCGGGCGCCCGTGCCACGATGACGCGCGCCGGACGCAGCAGGCGGCCGTTGAGCTGGTAACCCGACTGCAGCACCTGCAATACGGCGCCCGGCGCCGCGCTGGTGGAATCCTGGGCCAGCACGGCCTCGTGCAGCGAAGGGTCGAACATCTCGCCGCGCGGATCGAGGCGCACGATGGAAAATTTCTCAAAGGCCTTGTCGAGCAGTTGCAGCGTGGCCAGCTGGCCGGCAATCAGACTGGCGCTATCGGCCTGGGCCGAACTTCGCGTGGCCAGCTCCAGGCTGTCGCGCGCCGGCAGCAGCTCGGCGGCAAAGCGCTCGAGCGCGTAGCGTTGGGCACTTTCAATATCGCGCTGGGCGCGCTTGCGCACATTGTCGAGTTCGGCGAGTGCACGCATCTGGGCATCGCGTGCGCTGGCGGCAGATTGCTCAGCCAGCGCCAGGGCCGCGGGCAAGCCGGCGCCTTCGCCGCTGGCCGGGTCATCCACGTCCGCGCCTGTAGCCGCTCGCGCTGAAGTATCGCTATCAGAATGTATTTGAGTCACAAAAGTATTTATTTTCAATTACTTGAAAGGTATATTTAATGTATTTTATCACTAAAAAGCTACGACTACGCTGCTATGGTGGGGACTAGCGGCGGGAATTCAAGGCCGAGCCCAATAATTTTGCCGTGATATCGACGATGGGTATGACACGCTCATAGGCCATGCGTGTCGGCCCGATGACGCCGAGCACTCCCGCGACCCCGCCACCGGTGCTGTAGGGCGCAGTGACAATGCTGCAATCATCCAGGATCTGATAACCGGACTCGTGACCGATGAAAATCTGCACGCCATCGGCGCGCAGGCTCTGGTCGAGCAGGTGCAGGATATCGCGCTGCTCGTTGAAGGCCTCGAATAGTTTCTTGAGCTTGTCGACACTCGACAGTTCGGCCAGGCCCATCAGGTTGGTCTCGCCGGCGATTACGTATTCAATGCCCTCGGTAGCCGGCTGCTGCTCACAGATGCGCTGCGCCATGGTAATGGCGTCGAGCATCACCTGATTCATGCTCTCCTGGGTCTGGCGCAGCAATTTCACCAGTTCGGCCTGCACCTGCGACAGGGTCCGATGGCGGCAATGCTCGTTGAGGAAGTTGGCAGCGCGCCGCAGTTCCTCCGGAGCATAGCGGCGCGCCAGCTGAATGATACGGTTCTGCACTTCACGGTTATTGAAAACCATCACCACCAGCACCCGGTCTTCCGTCAAGCCGAGAAACTCGATCTGGGTGAGTGTCGCTGCCGGGGCCATCGGCACCGTGACGACACCGGCCAGATGGGTGACCTGCGAGAGCAGCTTTGAGGCGGCCGCCACCAGCGATTTAGGGTCTTCGCCAGCGCTGTCGAAGTGTTCACGCAAGCCGGCGAGCTCGCTCGCCTCGGCCGCCGGCAGGTCGGCGCGCATCAATGCGTCGACAAAGAAGCGATAGCCCCGATCGGTCGGCACGCGCCCCGCCGAAGTATGGGGCGAGGTGACGAAACCGAGCTCCTCGAGGTCTGCCATGACATTGCGAATCGTCGCGGAACTCAGGGCCAGGCCAGAATCACGCGACAGGGTGCGTGAACCCACGGGCTGGCCCTCGCGGATATAGCTTTGCACCAGCACGCGCAGCAGATGCTGGGCGCGCTCGTTGAGGTTGTCCTGCGGGCTCGATTCGTTGCTCATAGTGCATTCATGGCCGGTATGTTGAGGCTACCGAGCCTGTTTCCGCCCCGTCAAGCGAGGCGTAGGTCGCAGCCTGCGCCTTTTTACAGATTTGCGCCTTGGGCGTCGCTTGGTGGACGTGCTACAAAGGGCGGCATGACAGCCGCGCCGCAGATTTGCGCCCTGATCGGGCATTTTACCGAACCACGCATTGCGGAAAGCGCCACGGTAGCCGTGGCCGCCCTGCGCAGACGGGGGGTTCAGGTGCTAATCGCCGACGACCATCCCGTCGCCGGGCAGCTTGCCAACACCACGCCCGCACCGCGCCTGGAACTGGCCATGCGCGCCAGCTTCATGATTGCCGTGGGCGGCGATGGCACCCTGTTGCAGGCCGCACGTCTGGTCGTGGGGCGCGACGTGCCGCTGCTGGGTATCAATCGTGGACGTCTGGGCTTTCTGACCGACGTCATGCCCCAGGATGTGGCCAGCAGCATCGACGCCCTGCTCGACGGGCGCTGCGAGGCGGATCGGCGCCCCCTGCTCGAGGCCAATCTGCACAGCGCCGCGGGCGAGCGGGCGCGGCTGCTGGCACTCAATGACGTGGTGCTGCTGCGCCGGGATACCGGCCGCATGCTCGACTTCGATACCCGCGTCGATGGCCGCTACGTGAATTCGCACCGTGGCGATGGCATGGTGGTGGCTACGGCCACGGGCTCTACGGCCTATGCCCTCTCCTGCGGCGGCCCCATCATCGATCCCAAGCTCAATGTGCTGGTGATGGCGCCGATCTGCCCGCACACGCTGGCCGATCGCCCGATCGTGGTTTCTGGCGATGCGCACATCGAAATCCGCTCGCTTGATCGCGGCCCGGGCCTCGCCCAGGTGGCCTGCGACGGCGAGCCGCTGGGCGATATGCTGCCCGGCGATCACCTTGAAATCAGCGCCGTTGGCGGCTCCATTACCCTGCTGCACCCACCCGGTTTCGACTACTTCCGGCTGCTGCGCTCCAAGCTGCGCTGGGGGCGCGGCGAAGAACTACGGGAGCGTTGACAGCATGCTGCGCAATCTGCAGATCCGCGATCTGGCGATCATCGAATCGGTGGAGATCGATTTTGGCACCGGCTTGACCGTCCTTACCGGCGAAACCGGCGCCGGCAAGTCCATGCTGGTCGACGCCATTGAACTGCTGGCAGGCGGCCGCGCCGGTGCCGAGGTGGTACGCGCCGGCGCCGAACGCGCCGAGCTGAGCGCCAGCGTCGATATCAGCAAGGTCGGTGGCGAATTGCGCCGCCTGCTCGAAGAGCAATCCATCAGCGAGGAAGGCGAATTACTGTTGCGCCGCTCCATCGGCGCCGATGGCCGCAGCCGCGCCTGGCTGAACGGACAGAACGTGCCGATCAGCGTGCTGCGCACGGTCGGCGAGCTGCTGTTCGACATTCACGGCCAGCACGAATTTCAGTCGCTCATGCGCAGCGCCGCACAGCGCACGCTGCTTGACAGCTTCGGCCAGCTTGAAACACTCGCCAGCCAGGTGCGCTCCACCCACGCCACCTGGCTGGCACTGATGAATCGCAGCGTGACCATTGAAGCGGCGGCGAGCGATCGCCACGCCCGGCTCGACCTGCTGCGTTACCAGGTGCAGGAGCTGGAAGCGCTGCAACTGCGGGCCGGTGAGCACGCCGCGCTGCTGGAGGAGCGCAGTCGTATCGCCAACCGCGGGCGCCTGGTCGAGGCGGCGCGCCTCAGCCTGGCCGGCCTCTATGAAGACGATGCCGGCAACGCCCATCAGCTCCTGGCCCGCGCAGCCGCCACCCTGCGAACGGCCGGCGCGCTCGATTCCGAACTCGCCAGTCTCCATCCGCTGCTGGATGAGGCCGCCGCACGCGTACAGGAGGTGGCGCATGCCCTGACGCACTACCTCGACAGCCTGGAATTCGACCCTGCGCGCCAGGAATTCGTGGAGCGCCGGCTGGTGGCTATCGAAGATCTGGCCCGCAAACACCGCGTCGAGGCGGCCGAACTGCCCGCCTGGCAGGGTGCGCTGCAACGCGAGCTCACCAGCATGGAAAACGCTGCGGGCGATCTGAGCGCGCTGCGCGGCCACGTCGCCGCCGCGCTGGCGGCCTATCATGAACAGGCCCGCTTGCTCACGCTGGGGCGATCCAAGGCCGCCGCCGCCATGGCCCGCGAGATCAGCGCGCGCATGCAGGAACTCGGCATGATCGGCGGGCGTTTCGTGGTCGATCTGGGTCCACTTGAGAGCGCCGAACCCTCCGTACATGGGGCCGATCGCATCGAGTTCCGGGTCAGTACCAATCCCGGCCAGCCACCGCGCGCGGTGGCCAAGATTGCCTCGGGCGGCGAGCTGGCGCGATTGTCGCTGGCGGTACAGGTGAGCTGTGCGCGCAATGCTGCCCCCTGCATGGTGTTCGACGAAGTCGACGCCGGGATCGGCGGCGCCGTGGCCGAGATCGTCGGTCGCGAGTTGCGGGGCCTGGGCGCCTCAGCGCAGGCGCTGTGCGTGACGCATCTGGCGCAGGTCGCCGCGCAGGGTCATCAGCACCTGCGGGTGAGCAAGCTCAGCGACGGGCGCAGCACCCGCATCAGCGTGACCCTGCTCAGCGGTGAGGCGCGCGTCGAAGAGATCGCGCGCATGCTCGGCGGACTGGAAATCACCGCACGGGCGCGTGATCACGCCCTGGAGATGCTCGAGCGCGTGGTGGCAGATCAGCCGCGTGCCAGGGGCAGGAGCTTGCGCGCCGGGCAGTCGGCGCGCAAACAACGTCCGTAAAGCACCAGCGAGTGCTCCTGGATCGTAAACTGCAGGCGCTCGGCAATCGCCTCCTGGCGCTCTTCAATGGCGGTATCGGCGAACTCTTCCACATGACCGCAGTCAATACACACGATATGGTCGTGGTGCGCACCCTGGTTGAGTTCGAAGACCGCCATGCCGTCTTCAAAGTGGTGGCGCGCGACCAGGCCGGCCGCTTCAAACTGGGTCAATACCCGGTATACGGTGGCCAGGCCGATGTCCTCGTGAGATTCAAGCAGGCGCTTGTAGATCTCCTCGGCTGACAGGTGACGCGTGGCACTGCGCTCGAGCATCTCGAGTATTTTCAGACGCGGCAGCGTTACCTTCAAACCGGCTTTACGGAGATCTTTGCCTTCCATGAGTATTGTGCAACTTGATACGGACCGGGGCGGAGCAGCTGCGTTATGATAACCCTCATGCAAGTTACCACCACGGGCCGACGTCCACCACCGCGATTTGCTGGCTGCGCATTGGCCTTCAGCCTGGGCGCACTGTTGCTGGGCCTGGCGCAGGGTTGCGTCTACCGCATGCCGATTCAGCAGGGCAATCACATCGACCAGTCCGTTGTCTCGCAAGTCAAGCCGGGCATGACGCATGCGCAGGTGCGCTATCTGCTGGGCACGCCCATGGTGCCGGGCGCATTCGCCGATGACCGCTGGGATTACGACTACTACCTCAAGACGCGCCGCCTGCATTCACCAAAACGGGCGCACGTTACCGTTTTCTTCGGCAACGACGTGGTCGAGCGCGTCAGCAGCGACGCGCTGGGCGACCCGGCTGAGCCGGTCAGCAAGCGCCCGGTCACCGCCCCCGGGGCTTGAGCGCCGAGCGCGCACGCTGGCGACGCCGCTGGCGAGGGTCGGCGCTCAGCGGCCGGTAGAGTTCAATGCGATCGCCGTCGAGGGGGATCGCGGTGCGCGCCTGGCATTGCCCCCAGATACCAACCAGGGCCCCTTGCCAGTCGGCAGCACCCTCGCCCAGTTCTATTCGCGCGCCCTGCAGCGCCGCTTCGATAGCGTCGCTGGCCGCCAGTTGCAGTTCGCACAATAAGGGCCCGGCCGGCGTATCCACCGCCACCAGACAGCGTTTCTCCTCAGCTGGTCCGTTCATGGCCGGCTCAGCGCGGCGCAGCCTGCGCACGGGCGACAAAGGCCTGCACCATGGCAGTGGCCGTGCTCTCCAGCAACGGCTCCAGCAAGGCCGCCTTGAGCACGTTGGAGAATTCAAACTGGAGATTCAATTCGATGCGGCAGCCGTTGCTCGCCACTGGCGTGAAGGTCCAAAGGCCATGCAGGGCACGCAGCGGACCGTCGACCAGCTCCATGCGAATCTGCTCATGCGGCCGCAGGTGATTACGGGTCGTGAGTCGTGTGCTCAGGGGGCCGCGGTGCACGGCCAGTCGCACCACTACTTCATCCTTGCTGCGCATCAGCACCTCGGCACTGGAGCATCCCGGCACGAAGTGCGGGTAATTGGCGACCTCCGCCACCAGCGCGAAGACCACGGCGGGCGGCTGGGCGATGAGAGCGGAACGGGTCAGAGTACGCATGGGGTGCAGAGTCTGGAGTATCCGCCCGATGGACTCAACGGCGGCGGGTACAATGCGCGCATGCCCAAGTCAGAGAATGCCGGTCGCCTGATCGCGGAAAACCGCC
>JAYTUZ010000087.1:0-5877 GCA_043744295.1 Gammaproteobacteria bacterium
GCCACCAATAATATCAATGGCTTATCTGAAATGACCCCAACGTCCCTTCCCACTCACGCCCGGGTCGTCGTCGTCGGTGGCGGTGTCATCGGCACTTCGGTGGCTTACCACCTGGCGCTGATGGGCTGGAAGGACATTGTGTTGCTCGAGCGCGACCGGCTCACCTCCGGCACCACCTGGCATGCGGCCGGCCTGATGGTCACCTTCGGGTCGACCTCGGAAACTTCAACCGAGATGCGCAAGTACAGCCGCGATCTCTACCAGCGACTGGAAGCGGAAACCGGGCAGGCCACGGGCTTTGCGCCCATCGGCTTCATCGAAGTCGCGGCCGATAAAGATCGCCTCGAGGAATACCGTCGCGTCGCCACCTTCAATCGTTACTGCGGTGTCGATGTGCACGAGCTGGCGCCGCGCGAGGTCAAGGAGCTGTTTCCGCTCGCCAGGGTGGACGACATCGAAGCCGGGTTCTACGTCCGGGAAGACGGTCGTGTGAATCCGGTAGATGTCACGATGGCGCTGGCCAAGGGCGCGCGGCTGCGTGGTGTGCAGATCATTGAGAGAGTCGCGGCACTGGGCGTGCTCCGGAGCCGCAATCGCGTCACCGCTGTGCGTACCAGTCAGGGCGACATCCAGGCTGACTATGTCGTCAACTGCGCCGGCATGTGGGCGCGGCAATTTGGCGCGCTGGCGGGGGTCAATGTGCCCAACCAGGCCGCCGAGCATTACTACCTGATCACCGAGCCGATCAAGGGTCTGCCGAAGATGCCGGTGCTGGAGGATCCTTCCGCCTACGGTTATTACCGCGAGGAGGGTGGCGGACTCATGGTGGGTCTGTTCGAGCCCAGCTGCGCACCATGGAAGATCGAGGGCATCCCGGACGATTTTTCATTTGGCGAGCTGCCGCCCGATTGGGACCGCATGACGCCGTTTCTCGAGCGCGCCATGTCGCGGGTGCCCATCACTGCCGAAGTGGGTATGAAAAAGTTTTTCTGCGGACCCGAGAGTTTCACACCGGATCTGCGCCCGATCGTCGGCGAGGCGCCGGAGCTGCGCAATTACTTCGTCGCCGCGGGACTCAATTCCGTCGGCATACTCACAGGCGGTGGGCTCGGACGCGTGCTCGCGCACTGGATCATCAACGGCCGGCCCGATGTCGATGTCACGGGTTTCAATATCGATCGCCTGCAGGTGTACCAGGCCAACCCGGAGTACCGGCGCCAGCGCACCGTCGAGGCGCTGGGCATGGTGTACCGGTGCCACTATCCGAACCTGTCGCTCGAGACTGCGCGCGGCGCGCGTCAGTCGCCGTTTCATGCGCAGCTCGCCGCCGCCGGTGGTTACTTCAGGGAAGTGAGCGGCTGGGAAAGCCCGGATTGGTATGCTGCAGCGGGCAGCAGGCCTGATCCCGGGCCGCTGACCTGGGGGCGAGCCAGCTGGTTCCCGATCTGGCAGGCCGAGCATCAGGCGGCACGCGAGCATGTTGTCGCCATGGACATGTCGTTCATGGGCAAATTCCTGGTGCAGGGGCGCGACGCCGGGCGCTGCCTCAACAGCATCTCGGGCAACAACGTCGACGGCGCGAGCGGCGTGATTACCTACACGCAGTGGTTGAACCAGCTGGGCCTGCTCGAAGCGGATCTGACCATAACAAAACTGGGTGATGAGCAGTTCCTGGTGGTGGTGACCGACACCATGGTGCGCCACGCCGAAACCTGGATGAAGCGCCACATCCCCGAAGATGCGCATGCCTTCGTCACCGATGTCACCTCAAGCTATGGCCAGCTCAACGTGCAGGGGCCGCAGTCACGCGCGCTGTTGCAGTCGCTCACTTCCGCAGATCTCTCGAACCAGAAATTCCCGTTCCGCACCGCACGCGAGATCGACATCGGCTTCGCGCGGGTGCTGTGCGTGCGCATTACCTATGTCGGTGAGCTCGGCTACGAGCTGTACATTCCAGCCGAGCAGGCGGCGCAGGTCTGCGAGCGCGTCATCGAGGCCGGAAGGGATTTCGGGCTGCGGCACGCCGGGCTCAAGGCACTGGGCAGCCTGCGCATGGAAAAGGGCTATCGCGACTACGGGCACGATATCGACAACACCGATGATCCCTATGAGACGGGTCTGGGCTTCGCCTTCGACCTGAAAAAGCCTGGTGGCTTTATCGGCAAGGAAGCGCTGCTGGCACGCAAGGCTCGCGGACCACTGACGCGGCGACTTGTACAAGTGCTGGTGAAGGATGCACAGCCGCTCATGTATCACGCCGAGGTCGTGCGCCGCGACGGCGTGGCGGTGGGCTATGTCAGGGCAGCTTCCTACGGCCATACGCTGGGTGGTGCGGTAGGTCTGGCGATGATCGAGCCGAAGCTGCCGGTTGATGAGAGTTATCTGAACTCTGGCGTCTGGGAAGTGGAGATTGCCGGGCAACGCTACCCGGCCGCCGTGTCGCTCAAGCCACTCTATGATCCGGAGATGAAGCGCATCAAGGCTTAGCGCAGTTATAGAAACGAAGACCCTGGCTGTCAGGCACCGTCAGATCAATGCCCACTTCGAGTGGCCGGTTTGGAGCGGCCGCCGGCGTGATTGCAACTGGATACAATTGCTGCTGCAGAGCGGTCTTAGACGTGGCTGTTCAAAGTGAGACGTCAGGTGCCCGGTTGCGAAACATACTGGTAACTGCCATGGCAGTTCTTTGCGGTATTCTCGGCGCCTGCAGCCGGGCGCCCTCACGGACAGTCGCTCATTTGGGCGCCTACGAAAACTACGTGCCACGCGACGGCCCGATCGCGGGCCAGTCCATTGCAACCTGAGTGAAATAGAATGAGCGACTCGAGACGGCAGTCTATTGCCCTGGTAACCGGAGCCGGCAGCCCAACAGGCATCGGTTTTGCCATCGCCAGAGCGCTTGGGCAAGCAGGTCACCGCATTGCGATCACCTCTACGAGCGCGCGTATCGAGGATCGCGCCCGTGAACTCAGGGCGGATGGCATCGATGCAGCTGGATTCGCGGCGGATCTTACCGATCCCGAGCGAGTGTCTGCACTGGTTGCGGAAGTTGGCGATGTCGAGATACTGGTCAACAACGCTGGCATGGCATCACTCGGCATCTCTGACCCGACCGGCCCGCTGGAGGATATGGCAACGGCGACGTGGGCGATCACCCTGGAGCGCAATCTGACGACGGCTTTTTACGTCACGCGCGCCTGCTTGCGTGGTATGAAAACGCGTAAATCAGGCCGCATCGTCAGCGTGGCGTCGACCACGGGCCCCGTTACTGGCATCGCTTACGATGCCGCCTACGCTGCAGCGAAGGCAGGGATGCTGGGCTTGACGCGGGCGCTGTGTCTGGAAGTTGCTCGCGACGGTATAACCGTGAACGCTGTCGCGCCGGGGTGGATCGCGACTGGGTCCCAAGCCGAGTCCGGGGCGCGCGCGGGACTTGCAACGCCTATCGGTCGCTCCGGCACGCCGGAGGAGGTCGCGAGCTGCGTAGCGTATCTGTGTTCGCCCGGCGCGTCGTACCTGACTGGGCAACTCATCGTCATCGATGGCGGTAACAGCGTCGTGGAGGACAAGGGTCATTGACCGCTTGCCGTGGCTGCATCGCTAGCTGCCGTATGTGAAGAAGTTACCCAGCCAGGGTGCCTGGACCCAATAATCGCCGCTTTGGGTTGCAGTGGAGAAATACATTGAATGGTGACCGCAACAGTCGATCACGGACAACGGCGCTGGTCTCACTATTGCCGATGGTCGCCGCTCTGGGCCTTGCCTGTTCTGCCGGCGGCACAGAAGCGGCTGCCGACCCGCCTTCCGAGCTGGCGCAGTGCAGGGCCGTCGGGTTTGCGGCTTGCCCGCAGCCGTTCGACGCGCTCTTGCCGCCTGCAGCGGACATGCTGAGCTGGGATCAGCGCAGCCGGGTCATTGGCTTTCGCAACACCTATCGTCTCTATGCAGGCGACGTTTTCCGAACGCGCGGCTTCAAAGCCCATCCATTGCCACCGGCGCCCTACAAATTGCCGCCGCTGCACTATCAGATGGATGGACAGACCCATGGCCTGGATGACTATCTGCGACACCAGGAGGTCACTGGATTTCTGATTCTGAAGGATGGCCTTGTCGCCTATGAGTATTACGGCAACGGTAATACCGACCAGACGCTGTGGACCTCGCGCTCAGTGGCCAAGTCGGTGGTCTCGATCCTGGTCGGCATGGCCATCAAGGAGGGATTGATCGGTTCGGTCGCTGATCCAATCACGCGTTATCTGCCCGAACTCAAGGGCAGCGTCTGGGAGGGCGTAACCCTGCGCGAGCTACTCCAGCATACATCCGGGGTCGCCTGGAACGAGCACTACGCCGACCCGACCTCGGATTTCGCGCAGCTCACCCGCTGCGAGGCCGGTCCCGCCGCCTATCAATGCGTCTTACAACTTGTCCGTGGCCTGCAACGCAAGCCGGGCATCAGGCCCGGTGAAGAGTGGTCCTATAACACTGGCGGCGCATGGCTGGTGAGCCGGGTGCTGGAGCAGGCCACCGGCATGACGATTGCTCGCTATCTGGAGACCCGTCTGTGGAGCCGATTCGCCATGCAGAACGACGGGGTTTGGCAGGCGCTCGTCAAGGACCAGGTTGATATGGGCGGTCATGGCTTCAACGCCACCTTGCGCGACTGGGGTCGATTTTCCCTGTTCGTTTCCATGGGCGGCAAGCTGGCCAGCGGGGAGGAGTTGTTGCCCGCTGACTGGATCACGCAGTCAGTGACCTGGAGCAAAGCCAAAGGCTCGGTCACGCCAGCGACACCTGACGGGCAGTACGGCTACCAATGGTGGTTTGCTGGCGTCGACCCTGGCCGCAGCGATACCGACAATGCCATGCAGACGGCACGGCAGACCTTTTGGGCCGAAGGCATTTTTGGCCAGGCCATCGCGATCAACCCTGCCGAACGGCTGGTGATGGTGCAATGGTCGAGCTGGAAGCAAGCCGATACACCAGGTTCGCTCTACGATGAACAGGCATTGTTCTTCAATGCCCTGGCACGCGCTCTCGCCGACCTACGCCAATAATATGACCGAATCTTTTGATCGCCGGCCGGTGCCGCACGGAGGCGTACAGCTCAGTCACGAAAATTATCGAACTGCAGCGGCAGATCGATCTCCAGCTTGCGCAGCAGGGCCATGGCGGTCTGCAGATCGTCGCGCTTCTTGCCGGTGACGCGCAGCTTGTCGCCGTTAATCTGCGCCTCGATCTTGAGCTTTGATTCCTTGAGCTTCGCCACCAGCTTCTTCGCCGCCGCCTGCTCGATGCCCTGCTTGATGGTGATGCTGCGGCGCGAGCCCGCGAGGTTGGTCTCCACCGCGCCCAGATCGATGCAGCGCGGATCGATGCCGCGCGCACTCAATCGCAGGCGCAGGATATCGAGCATTTGGTCCAGCTGGTACTCGCTGGGGGCAAGCTGCTTTACCACGAAGCCCTCGAGCTCGAAACGGGCATTGGTGCCGCGAAAGTCGTAGCGCTTTTCCAGTTCGCGCGTGGCCTGATCCACGGCGTTGGTGAGTTCGTGGGTATCGACGCTCGAGACGACATCGAAGGAGGGCATGGGCGTGGCAACCAGGACGGCAGGGGCGTCATATTTATCACGCGTTGGCGTACGGCGGTAGAGCTTGACCCGGCGCCGGCGGGCCGTGGCGCAGCGCAATATGTAAATCAGCGCGCCGCCAGGGCAGCGGGCGGCAAATATCCCAACCGGGTCACGGGTCGGTGCCCCGCGCAGGGCTAGGATGGCCGCCTGATTTTCTGCAGGGCTTTGCCCATGAACCCAGGTGCATGGCGCTTCCTTCCGCTGGCTGTCTGCTGTGCCGCATTGGCCGGCACGCAGTGGCGCGCTGG
>JAYTUZ010000088.1:0-5836 GCA_043744295.1 Gammaproteobacteria bacterium
GCTGCGTGGCGATCGTCGCTACGCGGTCGCGTACCAGCTCCTGTCGCTGACGCACAATCGCCGGCTGCGGCTGCGGGTCTGGTGCGAAGCCGGTGACGAGCCGGCGGTCGATTCTCTCACCGGTGTCTGGGCCAGCGCCGACTGGTTTGAGCGCGAGGCCTTTGACCTCTTCGGGATCATGTTCAGAGGACATCCCGACCTGAGACGTATCCTTACAGACTACGGGTTTATCGGTCATCCGTTCCGCAAGGACTTTCCGCTGATCGGCAACGTTGAAGTGCGCTACGACCCGGTGCAGAAACGGGTGGTCTACGAGCCGGTGACCATCGAGAATCGCACCCTCGTGCCGCGCGTCATCCGCCACGATAACCGCTACGATCCCGCGCTGGGAGGGAGCGGTGGCTGAGATCCGCAACCTGACGATGAATTTCGGCCCCCAGCACCCGGCGGCGCACGGGGTGCTGCGGCTGGTGCTGGAGATGGACGGCGAGGTGATCCAGAAGGCCGATCCGCACATCGGCCTGCTGCACCGGGGCACCGAGAAACTGGCCGAGTCGAAGCCCTTCAGCCAGTCGATCGGTTACATGGACCGGCTCGACTACGTCTCGATGATGTGCAACGAACACGCCTACGTGCTCGCGATCGAGAACCTGCTCGGCATCGCGCCGCCGCCACGCGCGCAGTACATCCGCGTGATGTTCGATGAGATCACGCGCATCCTCAATCACCTGATGTGGCTCGGCGCGCACGGCCTCGACATCGGCGCGATGACCGTGTTTCTGTTCTGTTTCCGCGAGCGCGAAGACCTGATGGACTGCTACGAGGCGGTCTCGGGTACGCGCATGCACGCGACCTATTACCGTCCGGGCGGCGTACACCGGGACCTGCCCGAGGCGATGCCGCGCTACCGCGCGTCGCGCTGGCGCTCGGAAGCCGATGCCGCGCGCCTCAATGAAGCGCGCGCGGGCTCACTGCTCGATTTCATCGAGGATTTCACACGTCGCTTCCCGGCCTGCGTTGACGAATACGAAACGCTGCTGACCGACAACCGCATCTGGAAGCAGCGCACCGTCAACATCGGGGTGGTGTCGCCGGAGCGCGCCCTGCAGCTGGGCTTCACGGGCCCGATGCTGCGCGGCTCGGGCCTGGCCTGGGACCTGCGCAAGAAGCAGCCCTACGAGGTGTACCGTGAGGTGGATTTCGACATTCCCGTGGGCCTGAACGGCGATTGCTACGATCGCTATCTGGTGCGCGTCGAAGAAATGCGCCAGTCCAATCGCATCATCAGCCAGTGCGTGCAATGGCTGCGTGCCAATCCTGGCCCGGTGATGATCGACGATCGCAAGGTGCGGCCGCCACGGCGCGAGGAGATGAAGGGTGACATGGAATCGCTCATTCATCATTTCAAGTTCATGACTGAAGGCTATGGCGTTCCGGCAGGCGACAGTTATGCCGCGGTCGAAGCGCCCAAGGGAGAATTTGGCGTGTACCTGCTCTCCGACGGTGCCAACAAGCCTTATCGGCTCAAATGCCGTGCCCCGGGGTTCGCGCACCTCGCTGCCCTGAGCGAGATGATCGAAGGCCATATGCTGGCCGACGTGGTCGCCGTCATCGGCACCCAGGATATCGTTTTTGGGGAGATTGATCGCTGATGAGCGACACCGACAACACGACCGCCGCGCTCTCCGAGCAGACGCGCCATGAGATCGACCACTGGGTGGCACGCTTCCCCGCCGGTCGCCAGCGCTCGGCGGTGATCGCCGCGCTGCGTGCCGCACAGGAGCAGAACCAGGGCTACCTGACCAGTGCGCTGATGGATGCGGTGGCCGCTTACCTGCAATTGCCGCCGATCCAGGTTTATGAAGTTGCCAGTTTTTATTCCATGTTTGAGACGCAGCCCTGCGGCCGTCACCATGTCAGCATCTGCACCAATATTTCCTGCATGTTGCGCGGCGGCGAAGAACTGGTGGCACACGTGGAAAAGCGCCTGGGAATTCGCCTTGGTGAGAGCACGCCCGATGGCCGCATCTTCTTCAAGCGCGAGGAAGAATGCCTGGCGGCCTGCACCGGCGCGCCGATGATGATGGTCGATCACACTTATCACGAGCACCTGACGACCGCCAGGGTCGATCAGATTCTCGATGAACTGAAGTAGCCGGCAGGGCGCATGCGCATGGCAAGCTGGGAAGACAAGCAGAATCTGGTGTGCTTCGAGCCGCTCAAACTCGAGCGCTCGTGGACGCTGCCGGTCTATCAGAGCATCGGCGGTTATGAGGCCTGGCGCAGGATTCTGGCGGACAAGGTCAGCCGCGAGCAGGTGATCGATACCGTCAAGGCTTCCGGCTTGCGCGGGCGCGGTGGCGCGGCTTTCCCCATGGGCGTGAAGTGGAGCTTCATGCCGCGCAATGCCACGATGCAGAAGTACGCGGTCTGCAATTCCGACGAGAGCGAGCCGGGCACCTGTCACGATCGCGACATCCTGCGCTTCAATCCGCATTCGCTCATCGAGGGCATGGCCATTGGCGGCTATGCCATGAATGCCACGGTGGGCTACAACTACATACGCGGCGAATTCCTGGGCGAACCCGTGCCACGCTTCGAGGCAGCGGTCGCCGAAGCCTATGCAGCCGGACTGCTGGGCAAGAATATTCTCGGATCGGGCGTTGATTTCGATCTTTACGCGTTCGTGGGCGCGGGCGCCTACATCTGTGGCGAAGAGACGGCATTGCTCGATTCGCTGGAAGGCAAGCAGGGCAAGCCGCGCTTCAAACCGCCGTTTCCTGCTGCGTTCGGCCTGTACGGCATGCCGACCACAATCAACAACTGCCAGAGTTTCGCCTCGGTGCCCACCATCTTCCGCAAGGGCGCGCAGTGGTTTGCGGGGCTGGGGCCGGCGAATTCCGGTGGCACCAACATCTTTTCCGTTTCCGGCCACGTCGCCAGAGCCGGCAATTTCGAAGTGCCGCTGGGCATTCCCTTCACGGATCTGCTGGCCATGGCCGGTGGCATGCTCGGCGGGCGCAGGCTCAAGGCGGTGATTCCCGGCGGTTCCTCGGTGCCGGTGGTGCCTGGCGAGACCATGCTGAAGGTCAATATGGACTACGACTCGCTCAAGGCAGTCGGTTCGAGCGTCGGTTCCGCGGCCGTCATCGTCATGGATGAAACCACCTGCATGGTGCGGGTGCTCGAGCGCCTGTCACGCTTCTACATGGCGGAATCCTGCGGGCAGTGCACGCCCTGTCGCGAGGGCACCGGCTGGCTCAATCGCACGCTCAGGCGCGTGCTGGCCGGCGAGGCGACGCGCGAACATCTGGGCCTGCTGCTCGATGTCGCCAATCGCATCGAGGGTCACACGATCTGCGCGCTGGGTGATGCCGCGGCCTGGCCGGTACAGAGCTTCCTCAAGCACTACCGGCACGAGTTTGAATTCATGGTCGATCATCGCGGCCGCAGCATCGTGGCGCCCGACAGGCAGGCGGCATGAGCGAGGAGTTCGTCAACGTCGAGGTCAACGGCGTCGCCGTCAAAGCGCCCAAAGGCGAGATGATCATCCGGGTCACAGATGGCGCGGGCGCCTATGTGCCGCGCTTCTGCTATCACGACAAGCTGCCGATCGCCGCCAACTGCCGCATGTGCCTCATCGAGGTCGAAAAGGCGCCCAAGCCACTGCCCGCCTGCGCCACCCCGGTAGCCGAGGGCATGAAGATCTACACCAAGTCGCCCAAGGCCATTGCCGCACAGAAGGCGACCATGGAATTTCTGTTGATCAATCACCCGCTCGACTGCCCGATCTGCGATCAGGGCGGGGAATGCGAGCTGCAGGATCTGGCGGTCGGCTTCGGGCGCGACCTCTCGCGCTACGGCGAGAGCAAGCGGGTCGTAAAGGATCTGAGCCTGGGTCCGCTGATTTCCACCGACATGACCCGCTGCATTCACTGCACGCGCTGCGTGCGCTTCGGCCAGGACATCGCCGGCATCCAGGAGTTGGGTACCACCGGTCGCGGCGAACACATGCTGATCGGCACTTTCATCCAGAAGAGTATCGATCACGAACTCTCCGGCAACATCATCGATCTGTGTCCCGTGGGCGCGCTCAACAGCAAGCCGTTTCGTTTTCAGGCGCGCGCCTGGGAGATGACGCAGCATCCGCTGGTTTCGCCGCATGACGGCTTCGGCACCCGCCTCTACGGTCACGTGCTGCGTGGCCGGCTGATGCGCGTCGTGCCGCAACCCTGCGAAGACATCAATGAGACCTGGATCGCCGATCGCGATCGCTACAGCTATGAGGGCCTGTACAGCGATGAGCGCCTGACCGCGCCGCGCGTGCGGCAGAGTGACGGCTCGCTGCGCGAGACCGATTGGGACACGGCGCTGGCCGCCATGGCCAGCGGCCTGCAGCAGCAGGTGGCGCAGTCTGGCGCCGCTGCGCTGGGCATGTTGACGCATCCTGCGAGTACGCTGGAAGAGTGCTACCTGCTCGCGCGCCTGGCCGAGGGGCTGGCCACGCCCAACATCGACCATCGGCTGCGGCAGCGCGATTTTCGCGATCAGGCCAGCGACCCGACGGCACCGGGTCTGGGGCTGGATCTGAGCGCGGTCGATACGCTCGACGCCCTGTTGGTAATAGGTTCAAATCTGCGCGCCGAACTGCCCATGCTGGCACATCGGGTGCGCAAGGCGGCGCTCCGCGGGGCGCGCGTCAGCTTCGTGAATCCGGCTGCTTTCACCTGCCTGTTTCCGGTGGCCGGCAGCATCGTCGGCAGTGCGACCGGCCTGGTGCGCGAGCTCGCCGGGGTGCTGCGGGCAGCGCTGGAGATACGTGGCCAGTCAGCCTCGCCCGCGGTGCATGCGCTGGTCTCGGGTCTGACGGTCAGCGATGCGCAGCGACAGATCGCGACCAGCCTGCAGCAAGGCCAGCGCTCGATCTGGCTCGGCGCCCTGGCGCTGCGTCACTCGGCCTATGCGGATCTGCGCGCCCTGGCGCGCGAGCTCGCACGGGTCACCGGCTCAACCCTGGGCGAGTTGGCGGAGGGCGCCAACAGCGCCGGGGCCTGGCTTGCCGGTTGCCTGCCGCATCGCGCAGCCGGCGGCGCGGCGCGCGCCACCCCCGGCCTGAATGCGCGGCAGATGCTGGAGCAGCCGCTGGCTGCCTATCTCATGCTGGGCACCGAGCCCTGGGCCGACGGTCTGCAGCCGCAGGCTCTGGCGACGCTGAAGAAAGCGAAGTTTGTCGGCGCCATCGCTTGCTACGCCTCGGCGCAGATGAACGAAGTGGCGCACGTGCTGCTGCCGGCTGCCGCATTCGCCGAGAGCTCCGGGACCTACGTCAATCTCGAGGGGCGCTGGCAGAGTTTCGCCGGCGCCGTCTCAGCACCGGGCTCGGCGCGGCCGGCGTGGAAGATACTGCGCGTGCTGGGCAATCTGCTGAGCGTCGGCAATTTCGATTATCAGTCCAGCGAGCAACTGCGCGACGAATTGCGCGCGCTCCTTGATAAGGCGACGCCCTCGGTATTCCTGGACACCTTTGCCGCGAGTGCAACAACCGTCGTCGAAGCGCTGCGCGATGTGCCGATGTACCAGCTGGATCCGGTGCTGCGGCGCGCGCGCTCGCTGCAGCTGACGCTTGCGGGCCGCACCCCGGGCGTGGAGTACGCCCCGTGAACGCCTGGCACTGGCTTACTGCACAGTGGCAGGCCTTGCCCGGTTTTGCGCATTCCACCGTGTTCATTCTGGCGCTCACGCTCGTGCTGATCCTGAGCGTGGCCTATCTCACCTTGTGGGAACGCAAACTGATCGGCTGGATGCAGGTGCGCCGCGGGCCCAATCGGGTGCGCAT
>JAYTUZ010000089.1:0-1823 GCA_043744295.1 Gammaproteobacteria bacterium
ACCGCGCACCTGCTGGCGCAGGCGGTCAAGCAGCTCTACCCCGAGGCGCAGGTGACCATTGGTCCGGTGATCGACGATGGTTTCTTCTACGATTTCGCCTACTCGCGTCCGTTCACGACCGATGACCTGGCCGCTATCGAAGATCGCATGCGCGAGCTGGCGAAGGCCGATCTCGTGGTGCAACGGCGCGAGCTCTCGCGCGATGCCGCGGTCGCGCATTTCCTGGGCATGGGCGAGAAATACAAGGCCGAGATCATTGCCGGCATCCCGGCCAGCGAGCCTATTGGCCTTTACGGGCAGGGCGATTGGGCCGATCTTTGCCGTGGCCCGCACGTGCCCTCGACCGGCAAACTCAAGGCCTTCAAACTGATGAAGGTGGCCGGCGCTTACTGGCGCGGCGATTCGCGCAACGAGATGCTGCAGCGGATTTATGGCACTGCCTGGCCCGATCAGAAGCAGCTCGATGCCTACCTGCACCGGCTCGAGGAGGCCGAGAAGCGCGACCATCGGCGCATCGGGCGCGAGCTCGACCTGTTCCACATGCAGGAAGAAGCGCCCGGCGCGGTCTTCTGGCACCCGAAGGGCTGGCGTATTTTCCAGCGGCTGATCAGTTACATGCGCGAGCGCCAGGAGCGGGCTGGCTTCCAGGAGGTCAACGGACCCGAGCTCATGGATCGCAGCCTGTGGGTGGCCTCCGGCCATTGGGAGCAGTTCGGCGAGAACATGTACACGACGCAGACCCCCGATGAGCGGGTGTATGCAATCAAGCCCATGAACTGCCCCGGCCATGTGCAGATCTTCAAGCAGGGTCTGCGCAGCTACCGCGAGCTGCCGGTGCGCTTTGCGGAATTCGGCAAAGTCCACCGCTACGAGCCTTCGGGCGCATTGCACGGACTGATGCGCGTGCGCGCCTTCACCCAGGACGACGCCCACGTTTTCGTCACCCCCGGGCAGATCACCGCCGAGTCGGTCGCCATGACGCAGCTGATTCTCGGCATATACCGTGATTTTGGATTCGATGACGTGCAGATCAAGTTTTCCGACCGCCCCGCCAAGCGCGTCGGCTCCGACGCGGTATGGGATCAGTCGGAGGCGGCGCTCAAGCAGGCCGCCGATGCGGCCGGCATCCAGTACACCCTCAACCCGGGGGAGGGCGCTTTCTACGGCCCGAAACTCGAATTCGTGCTGCGCGATGCCATCGGCCGCGACTGGCAATGCGGCACCCTGCAGGTCGACCTGAACATGCCCGCGCGCCTGGGTGCGCACTACATCGACGAGCATAGCCAGAAGCAGACACCGGTCATGTTGCACCGGGCCATATTCGGTTCACTCGAGCGGTTTTTCGGCATATTGCTGGAACACCACGCCGGCAAGCTCCCCACCTGGCTGGCGCCGGTGCAGGTTGTGCTGATGGGCGTTACCGACCGCCAGGACGAATACGTGCTGAAAACGGCAGATTTGCTGAGAAAACAAGGGCTTCTGGTCGAATGCGACTTGCGCTACGAGAAAGTCGGCTTTAAGATTCGCGAACATACGTTGCAGCGCGTGCCTTACCTGTTGGTCGCAGGGGACAAGGAGGTTGCGGCGAGTTTGATTTCCGTGCGTTCCCGTAGCGGCAGAGACCTGGGCACCATGCCTGCACAGACGTTCATCGAGCGTCTGGCGGTGGAGCTCGAAAGTCGCGGGCGCCAGGTTTTGGAGGATTGACGTATAGCCATTGCAACCAAGCGCATCCGACGCAACGACGAGATCACATCACCCTCGGTAAGGGTGATCGGAGCAGACGGAGCGCAGGCCGGGGTGATGACCAGATTCGAAGCGAT
>JAYTUZ010000090.1:0-21845 GCA_043744295.1 Gammaproteobacteria bacterium
GGGCGTGAAAGCCGTTGGCGCGCAGTGATCCTTCCAGGCGCTCGGCCATGCGCTTGGTGTTGACGAACACCATGGTGCGGTGGGCCTCGCTCTCGCGCAGCAGGTGCACCAGCAACGGAATCTTGTCGGGCATCGAGGGAAAATAGATCGACTGGCGCACGCGATCGATGGTCACCTTGTCGGGCTCGATACGCACCAGCTCGGGGTTGTTCATGTGCTCGTAGGCCAGTTCCAGCACCCGCTGCGAGAGCGTGGCGGAAAACAGCATCGACTGGCGCTTATCGGGCGGCGGGAGGCGACGCAGGATGTAGCGGATGTCGGCGATAAAGCCCAGATCGAACATGCGATCGGCTACGTCGAGCACCAGCACCTGCGCATGGCGCAGGTCGTATACGCCCTGCTTGAGGTAATCGATGATGCGACCGGGCGTGCCGATCAGCACATCGACGCCATCGGCGAGCTGCTTGCGCTGTTTTTCATAGTCGATGCCGCCAAACACGACCGCGAGCGGCAGGCCGGTATGGCGGCCGAGCACGGCGGCGTCCTGGTGGATCTGCACCGCCAGCTCGCGCGTGGGCGCGACCACCAGGGCGCGCACCGAAGTGGCGGCGCGGCCTGCTGCGGCGGGCTTTTCAAGAAGCGACTGGTAAAGCGCCACCAGGAAAGCCGCCGTCTTGCCGGTGCCGGTCTGCGCCTGGCCGAGCACGTCGGCCCCCGACAGCAGTACCGGAATGGTCGCGGCCTGAATGGGGGTTGGGCTCTCGTAGCCCACGTCGCTGAGCGCCTGCAGCACCCCAGCGTGCAGGCCCAGTTCGGCGAAGCTGGCAGCCGGCTGTGGTTCGTTCGATTTCATGACTAGCGGTCCAGCAGCAAATTGGGCCGCAGTTTAGCCGCTTCCAGCCTGGCAGTTGAACTCTCGAGCCCCACGGCACATCATACTGCCGGCTATGCGACGCATTTTCATGCATTCGACCCTGGCTTTGCTGCTACTGATTACGCAGCAGCTGGCGTACGCACATCTGCTCACGCACGCCGCGCAGCACACCGCCGCGCACGATCCGGGCCATGAGCGGGCAAAAGCCTGCGCAAAATGTCTGGCGGCGACGCATCTTGCCGATGCCGTCAGCGGCACCGCGCCCGCCTCGAGCGCGCACTGGTCGCCGCCTCCCGTGCCAGCCATGGCGCCGCGCGTTCAGCGCCTGATCTTCATTCACGCCTACCGCAGCCGAGCACCGCCCAGCGTCCTTTGATTCGCCCCGGAAGCCGGCGCCGTGGCGCCGGGTGTTGTTTGCGGTATCAAAGGACCCCTGTCATGAAATTTCTGTCTGTTGCGGCCGTGCGCGCACTGGCGCCGTTGCTGCTTGCCATGTCCTCGCCCGTGTTCGCCGACCCGCTCGGCGATCTGCGAGCTGAGCTCGAAGCCCTAAAGGCGTCGAATGCACTGCGTATCGAGCAACTCGAGCAACGCATCGCACAGCTGGAAGCCACGGCAGCCACGGCGCGCAGCGAGCCGCCGAGCGTTGCGCCAGCAATGCCGTCGGCCAGGGCGGCGAGTGGCGGCGCCAACGCGTTCAACCCCGCCGTGTCGCTGATACTGGCCGGCACCTACCGCAACCTGTCGGCTGACCCCGCGGACTATCGCATCGCCGGCTTTGTACCCGGTGGCAGTGAAGTGGGTCCCGGCGCGCGCGGCTTTGACCTGGGCGAATCCGAACTGACGCTTGCGGCCAATGTGGATCCGTATTTCTTTGGCAACCTGACCGCTGCGGTGAGTGGTAACAACGAAATCAGTGTCGAAGAGGCTTTCTTCCGCACCACGGCCCTGACGCGTGGTTTTACGATCAAGGGCGGACGCTTCTTTTCCGGCCTTGGCTATCTCAACGCTGTACACGCCCACGCTTGGGATTTCGTCGATCAGCCGCTGGCCTACCAGGCGCTGCTCGGCAACCAGTACGCGCAGGACGGCGCCCAGCTCAAGTGGCTCGCGCCCACGGATCTGTTCCTGGAAGTCGGTCTCGAAGCGGGCAGTGGCCTCAATTTCCCCGGCACCACGCGCACTGCAAATGGCGTCAACGCATCGAGCGGTTTTGTGCACGTCGGTGATGATTTGGGCGATTCCGCCAGCTGGCGATCAGGCCTGTCGCTGCTGCGCAGCAATGCCGAGAATCGCAGCTATCTGTCGACGGATGGCGCTGGCGTGCCCGTCAGCAACGCCTTTACGGGCAACACGCACACCTGGGTGGCGGATTTCATCCTGAAGTGGGCACCGCACGGCAATTCCACCGAACGTCAGCTCAAGTTGCAGGGCGAATACCTGCGGCGCACCGAGACCGGTACCTTGACTTTCGATACCGATGTGCGCGCGCTGCCGGGCGCCTATCACTCGCAACAAACGGGCTGGTACCTGCAGGGCGTCTACCAGTTTCGGCCGCGCTGGCGCGCCGGATTGCGCTACGACTCGCTTGATTCCGGCGACACCCGCATCGCCACACTGCCGGGAGGAGTGCTGCCTGGCTTCGCCTTCCCGGAGCTGCGCAGCACTACGCCTAAGCGTACCAGTGTCATGCTCGATTGGAACCCGAGCGAGTTCTCGCGCCTGCGCGCGCAGTTCGCCTGGGACCAGGCGCGCCTGCATGCCAGCGACCAGCAGCTGTTCCTGCAGTACCTCTACAGTCTGGGCGCGCACGGCGCCCACAAGTTCTAGGAGCACTTATGATGAAGTCCATTCTTGGCGCCGCGGCGCTGGCCGTTCTGCTGGCGGCTACGCCAGCCCGGGCGGCCCTCAAGGTGCTGGCCACAAGCTCTGACTGGGCAGCGCTTGCGAAGGAGCTTGGTGGCGACAAGGTAGACGTCTATGGCGCAACGACTGCGTTTCAGGATGTGCATCGCGTGGATGCCAAGCCCAGCCTGGTTGCCAGGGCGCGCAACGCCGATCTCATCGTAGCCACCGGCGCCGAGCTCGAAGTGGGCTGGTTGCCGGTGCTGCTGCAGGAATCGGGCAATGCCCGCGTGCAGCCGGGCAGCAACGGCTATTTCGAAGCGGCCCGGCAGCTGCGCCTGCTGGAGGTGCCAGCAAGCGTCGATCGTTCCATGGGCGACATACATCCTGATGGTAATCCGCATCTGCAGCTTGACCCACGCAACATCGCCACGGTGGCCCGCGCTCTGAGCACGCGCCTCGCGCTGCTGGATGCCGCCAACGCGGCGCTCTATGCGGCGCGCGGCGCAGACTTCCAGCAGCGCTGGCAGCAGGCGCAGCTGCGCTGGGAAAAAATGGCCGCGCCACTCAAGGGCGTCGGCGTGGTGGTCATGCACCGCGACCAGTCGTATCTGGTCCAGTGGCTGGGACTGCGCGAAATCGCGGCGATGGAGCCCAAGCCGGGTGTGCCACCGAGTTCAAGTTTCCTGGCCGCCCTGGTGAGCAAGCTCGCCCAGGATCCGCCGAAGATGATTCTGCGCAATGCCTACAACGATTCAAAAGCGACCGACTGGCTGGCCGAGCGCGTGCACGCGCCGGTGGTGCTGCTGCCGTTTTCCGTCGGCGGAACCGCCGGGGCCGGGGATCTGTTCGGTCTGTTTGACGACACGCTCAGCCGCCTGCTGGAGCCACTGAAATGAGCTCGCTCGCGGAAAATTTCAGCATACTCTGGCCGGCGCTGCTCGGCGGCCTGCTGGTGCTGCTTTCCCATGTGCCGCTCGGCCAGCAGGTACTGAGCCGCGGCATTGTCTTCATCGATCTGGCCATTGCGCAGGTCGCGGGCGTCGGCGTGATCGCGGCGCACTGGGCAGGTTTCGCGTTGCAGGGTTGGACCACGCAACTGGCCGCCGTGAGTGCGGCACTGGTGGGCGCGCTGCTGCTCACCTACACCGAGCGCAAGCGTCCTGAAGTTCAGGAGGCGTTGATCGGCATCCTGTTCGTACTGGCCTCGACCGCGCAGATCCTGCTGCTCGCCAACGATCCGCACGGTGGCGAGGACCTGAAGGACCTGCTCGCCGGACAGATACTCTGGGTATCGAGTGCGCAACTGTGGCGCACCGCGGTGCTGACGGCCGTGTTCCTCGCCATCTGGTTTGGCGCGCGCGAGCGCATCGGGCGCGCTGGCTTCTACGTACTGTTCGCCTTCGTGGTCACGGCTTCGGTGCAGCTGGTGGGCGTCTACCTGGTCTTCACGACCCTGATCGTGCCGGCGGTCGCGGTGTATCGAATTGCGCAGCGCCGACAGCTGGCACTCGGCCTGGCGCTGGCATCGGCCAGCTACCTGGCAGGGCTGATAGTCTCAGCACTGACCGATCTGCCCGCCAGTCCGGTCATCGTATGGGTGATGGTGCTGTTCGGCCTTTTCGTACACCTGTTTGGGCCGGCCACAGGCAGCAAGCCGGCCTGAGCCCATTGGCATCAGGCTGCCAGCCCCACGCCCAGCAATTGCCCGTACCACTGGTGGGTGGTTGGCGAGTTGGGGCTGAGTTCGATCGCCCGCAGGAACTGTCGTTCGGCCGCCGGCCAGTCAAAATCGAAGATCCCGAGTATCAGCCCCATTGAAGCATGCGTCTCGGCCAGATTGTCGTCGATTGACAGGGCTTTCAGTACTGCCGCCTTGGCCTGCCGCATGGTCGTGGTGGCAACGGTCTTGCGATCATAAATTGGCAGCAGCGTGTAGCAATCGGCAAGTCCGGTGAATGCCAGGGCATAGTCGGGATCAACGGCGATGGCCTGCTGGAAGAATTCGATCCCTTTCCTGAAGTCTTGCGCTGAGCGCCGATTCCAGTGAATAGGTCTGCGACCAGATGTGGTAGCCGTTATCGACCCGGACCAGCTGGGCGGTGATGCGTATGGTGTTGCCGGCCTTGCGCACGCTGCCCTCGAGCACGTGGGCCACATGCAGTGCCTGTGCGATCTCGGCGATCCTCACCTGCTTGCCCTTGAAGTAGAAACAGGAGGTGCGGGCTGGCACGCGCAGTTCGGGCACTCTGGTAAGCAGGCCTATCAGTTCGCTCATGTCGAGGAACGGCAGTACCGCAATAGATTTGTGCGGTGGGGTCGCTGTGAGCGGAGCCGCGGGAATACCAGGCGAGGATAACCGTGACCGGAATTCCCAGCAGCAGCGCTACGGTCGAAATGCGCAGGATGAACCTCGGCCACTCAAAGGCCTCACCCAGCAATTCAATGCTATGCAGGCAGGCGTAGACAAAAGCGATGTAGGCGAGCAGCCACTGTCCGATCTTGTGCTCGACGATGCGCGTCCACAGGGCAGCCAGCGCGGTGGAAAAGGCAGCGGGCCCAACTTGACGGCAACGGAGAATGGAGCATGCTAGAGCGCAACCGTAATGAACGGCCGGAGCCTTGCCCAAGGCATGGTTGACTCGATGCGTGAGGCGCGCGTTTGACGAATCGGCACGGCCCGATCCGGGTTTCGCGGCCAGTGGCGTGGGTGTGCGCCTGGCTGCTGGCTGCGGGCAGTGCGGCGGCCGCCGATATCGGCGGCGCGCGTCTCGATCAGTTGCCGCAGCAGTGGCGCGATGAGCAGGGCCAGGCTCTGGCGCTGGCCGATCTGGTCGGCCAGCGCGTCATTCTCTCGATGGCCTATACCCGCTGTCACAGCATCTGTCCGGCCACGCTGGGCCAGATGCTGCGCATGCAGGCCTTGCTGGACAGGCGCGGCGAACAGGCCAGTTTCGTGATCGTGGGCTACGATGCCGACATCGACAACCCTGCCAGTTGGCGTCAGTATCGCCTCAATCGGCGCCTGGAGCGCAGCAACTGGCATTTCCTGACCGGCACGCAGCAGGGCATCCGGCAACTGGCGCGGCAACTGGGCTTTGAGTTCTGGAACTACGACACGCATATCATGCACGATTCGCGTATCGTCATTTTCAGCGACCGGGGGCTGCTCAGCGCGGCAATCAGCCCGGCTACTGCCGACTGGTCGGCCCTGCTTTGACTAGCGGAGATGACTCGATGCGAGCCACTTTGATGACCTGCAGACCAAGCCGGCTCGGCGCCATGGCGCTGCCGCTGGTGATGGCGATCCTGGTTGCGCTGCTGCCGGCGCGTCCGGCAGCTGCGGCCGATGAGAGCGCCGCACTGGCGGAGATGCAGCGCAAACTGGACCAGAGCCTGAAGGCGATAGCGGCACTCACCGAACGCGTACATGAGCTCGAAGCAAAGCAGGTCACCAGCGTGGCCGCGGCGCCGGCGGCACCCGGCACGAGCACGCCCGACACGGCACGACTCGAGGCGGCCGAACAGAAGCTGGAGCAGATCGAGCAGGCGAACGCCAACCGCAACAGCGACGACACTGGCCTGCCGCTCCACGGTTTCGCCGATGTTGGCGTTGGCACGCGCAATCCGATCAATCCTGACCTGAAGGGTTTCAATGTAGGCAATCTGGACTTCTACCTGGCGCCGCGGCTGGGTGATCGCACCCGTGCGCTGTTCGAGTTGAACACCGAGGTGAGTTCCGAGGGCTCGGTTGATGTGGATCTCGAGCGTGCCCAGCTCGGCTACCAGTTCAGCGACGAGGCGACGGTCTGGATGGGCCGGTATCACACGCCCTACGGCTACCTGAACACGGCGCTGCACCACGGCAGCTGGATCAACAACTCGTTGCGGCGCCCAAAATTCCTTCAGTTCGAGGACAACGGCGGCATCATGCCGGCGCACACGGTTGGCCTGTGGCTTACCGGGTCGCGCCATCTTGGCGGCGACAAGATCCTGTACGACCTCTACGCCGGTAACAGCCAGCGGATTGTCGATGGCGTACTGGATATGCGCAATGCCGGCAATGCCCACGGCAACCTCAGCGGTGGCGGGCGTATTGGCTACCAGTTCAACACCGGTGCGGCTGAGGGCCTGACGCTGGGGGCACATTTATTCACTGGCCGAATCGTCGACGACGCCTCGGCCAGCGCCACCCGCGTGCGCAGCTATGGCGGTTATCTGGTTTACGACACTGATCAGTGGGAAAACTTTGCCGAAATCTATCTGTTCGACAACCAGGATCTTGGCAACGGCGGCGGCACTCACCGCAGCAACGCGGGCTTCGTACAGCTCGGTTACCGCTCGTCGTGGGGAGTGCCCTATGCGCGCTACGAGCGCGCCGCGCTTACCCAGTCCGACCCCTACTTCTACGCGCTGCAGGGTGGCGGTTCCTACCGCCGGATCGCGCTCGGTGTGCGCTTTGATCTGGATCTGAAATCCGCGCTCAAGCTGGAACTTGCCGATACACGCCAGACGGATCGCAGCGGCGACCAGTACGGCGAAGGGTTGGTGCAATATGCCATCCGCTTCTGATACGCGCCGGCGAGGCGCCAGCTCGCAGCGCCGCCGGCGCGCCTGGCTGCTGGGCGCGGCGCTGTGCACCTGCAGTGCCGCTGCGGTGACCAGTGACCTGTATGTAGTGTGCAATGGGAGCGTCGCGCTGCGCCCGGGCGAAGTGCGCGACGTGTTTATTGGTGAGAAGAGCTTTGCCGGTTCCGTCAGACTGGCGCCGGCCGATAACCTGGCGACACAAGCCGCGTTCCTCGAAAAAGTGGTGAAGGTCAGCGCCGAAAAGTATGCCAGCCTGTGGATGAAGAAATCGTTCCGCGATGGCGCCAGTCCGCCACCCGTCAAAGCCAGTGATGCCGAGGCGATCGCCTACATCAGGCAGACTCCGGGGGCATGCAGCTATACGCAGAGCGCGCCGCCCGGCGTGACCGTGGTGGGCAAATTCTGAGTGCGGCGATTGAGCCGACCAGGGCAATTCAGGTCTTGAGCGAGAAGGGCGTGAAATCAGTGTTGGTGTCGTAGAAATCTTCGCGTTCGGCGCGCTTGAGGAAGGCGACTACCCGATAGGTTGCTGGCGTGATCAGCACTTCCCAGCCGGTCTTGAGCAGGTACTGGGTCAGCATGACGCCCAGCAGTTTGGAGTTTTCCCACAGCCCAAAGAAGGCGATGCTGTAGAACAATCCGGAATCGACCAGCTCGCCGCAGATGGTCGAGCCGATGGTACGGGTCCACAGCCAGCGACCACGAGTCAGGATCTTCATCTTCGCCAGCACGAAGCTGTTGACGAACGAGCCGCACCAGAAGGCGACGATCGAGGCGGCGACGATTCGCCAGGTGTTGCCGAACACCGTCTCGACCGCGCGCTGCTGCTCCTGCCACCAGTCGGCTGCCGGCAGGGCGACGATCACGCTGGCCATCAGGGCGGCAAAGCCGAGGGCGCCAAAGCCCGCCCACACGCAGCGGCGATCGCGGGCATAGCCGTACACCTCGGTGAGGATGTCGCCGAATATATAGGAGAGCGGGAAGAACAGTACGCCGGCCACGAAGGTGACATCGCCGAACAGCGGCACATGATGGAATGTGGCCACTTTCGCCGGGCCGATCAGGTTCGCGCACAGCAGTATGCACACGTAGGCCGCCATGATCAGATCGTAGTAGCGGTAGCTGCGCGGCGCCGGGCTATTCATGTCTGCCTTCCTGATTCTCGATCAGCTCAAGGTACGCCGTGCCGCCCAGATCCGCCATCTGCTGCGAGATCCACTCGCGGCGCGCCAGCACCGCAGGCGAGGGCGCTTCGACATGATAGTGCCTGGGGTTGGGCAGGACGGCGGCGAGCAGCGCCGCCTCGGCGCGCCGCAGTCGGCGCGCGTCGCGATGAAAGAATGCCTGCGCGGCCGCCTGCACGCCGTAGATGCCGCGCCCGAACTCGGCGATGTTGAGATACACCTCGAGGATGCGCTCCTTGGGCCAGCACCATTCGATCAGTAGTGTGAAGCCCGCTTCCAGGCCCTTGCGCACATAGCTGCGCCCCGACCACAGAAACAGGTTCTTGGCCACCTGCTGCGAGATGGTGCTGGCGCCGCGCACGCGCCGGCTGTGCGCATTGTGGCGCACCGCCTCGCGAATCGACTTGAAGTCGAAGCCGGTGTGAAACGGGAACTGCTGGTCTTCCGCGGCGATCACCGCCAGCGCCGCCTGCGGGGCGATGTCTTCCAGATCGACCCATTGATAGCGCGTACGGTAGTCATGCGCACCGCTGAACAGTGCCTCGAGGCGCGCGCCGATCATGAAGGCGCTGCTCGGCGGGTCGATCCAGCGCAGCGCGAGCACCAGCAGCAGCGCGAACCCGAGACCAGCCGCCAGGCCCAACAGCAGATAACGGCCCGCGCGGCGCAGGAGGCCCGCACGCCTGGCCACGCCTTCAGCTCGCGGCGGGTGCGCGTCGGGCCGTGGTGACGATCACATCTTCCAGCGGCGCATCGGTGTAGCCCGAGCGCCGGCCGGTGCGCACGGTGGCAATCTTGTCGACCACGTCCATGCCGTCGACCACGCGGCCGAACACGGCATAGCCATGCTGGCCCGGGCGGTAGTCGAGGAAATCGTTGTCCTTGAGATTGACGAAAAACTGCGAGGTGGCGCTGTGCGGGGAATCGGTGCGTGCCATCGAGAGCGTGCCGCGCTCGTTGAGCAGGCCGTTGGCCGCCTCGTTCTTGACCGGCGCGCGGGTCTTCTTCTGCGAAAAATCCACGTTCATGCCGCCGCCCTGAATCACGAAGCCCGGCACGATGCGATGGAATATGGTCGCGTCGAAATGCAGGTCATCGACGTACTGCAGGAAATTGGCGACCGACAGGGGCGCATCGCGCTCGAACAGCTCTATCGTGAAGCCGCCATGCGTGGTTTCAAAGCGTACCATCTGTTTCATTCCCTTTGTGCCTCGGTGACGCGTGGCTGTCCGGCCAGGTCCGTGTGGCAGCGTACGTGAGCGTACCCCTGCGCGACAAGCATACTCGCCACGGCGGGCCCCTGAGCGGCGCCGTGTTCCAGCAGCAGCCAGCCTTGCGGTTCCAGGCAGTCAGGGGCGGCGGCGATAATGATGGCCAGCGCATCGAGGCCCCCGGGGCCACTGCACAACGCCAATTGCGGTTCATGCTGCAATGCCGGATCCCGCAGTGCCGGCTCGCCCGCCCCGATATAAGGCGGATTGCTGGCGATCAGGGCGTAGCGCTCACCTTGCAGGGGCTGCAGCCAGTCGCCGGCGACGAACCTGACATTGCTCAAGGCCAGGGCGCGCGCATTGCCGGCCGCTACGGCTAGCGCCGCGGCCGAATTATCCGTGGCGGTGAGGCGCCAGAGCGGGCGCTCAACCGCCAATGCCAGGGCGATCGCGCCCGATCCGGTGCCCAGGTCGGCGACCGCGGCCGGCGCCGGGGGCAGCAACGCCAGGGCGCGTTCGACCAGCAGTTCCGTCTCGGGGCGCGGCACCAGTACCGCGGGCGTTACCCGCAGCGTCAACGACCAGAATTCACGGTAACCGACGATATAGGCGAGCGGCTCGCCGGCAGCACGACGCGCTACCAGTGCCGCGAACTCGCGCTCGGCATCCGCAGCGAGTGCTGCTTGCGCGTGCGCCAGCAGCCAGGAGCGCGATTGCCCCAGGGCATGGGCGAGCAGTAGCTGCGCGTCGAGCAATGCACTGGAACTGCCCGACAACGCACGTGCCGCGCCACCCAGCGCGCTGGCGACGGACATTCTGTTAGATTGCATCATTGTCCCTGGTGCCTCAAGTATCGGAGTTTCTCATGTCCGCATCGCTCCTGCCGCCGCGCTCCGCCGAGGTCAGCGACATCATGGATGCCGCGATGCGCGTGTTCCGTGCCACGCTCCCCAAGTGCCTGCCGATCGCCATGCTGGCCATCCTGATGGTGCAGCTGGCCTCGCTTTACTGGATGTCCACCGGCAAACCACAGGGCATGTTCCAGCCCCGGGACGCCACCTTCTGGCTCCTGTTTGTGCTCGGCTTCATAGCCTGGCAGTTGCTCGCCGCCATCATCATGCTGCGCCAGCGCAGCATGGTGGCCGGGCAGATGCCGGACCTGCCCCGCGAGTGGCGGCAGGCATTGCCGCGCTGGCCACTGCTGGTAGTGACCGCCGTGCTGTCGGGCGCGCTCATGTCGCTGGGGCTGATCGCGCTGCTGGTGCCGGGCATATTCGTGTTCGTCTGCTTTCTGCTGCTGCGCCCGGTGGTGCTGTTCGAGAAGGTTGATCCGCTGCGCGCGCTCGAGCGCTGCATCCGACTGGTGCGGCCGCGGTGGCTGAAGTTTTTCGCCGCCGCGCTGATCGGCACGTTGATGGTCGTGGTCGGTACGCTCGCGGCCATCGCGGGCCTGAGCCTGCTGGTCGCGCTGCTGGGCGGCATCGGCGTCAAGGCGGCTGGCGTCAATGCTCTTGGCGCCGCCGGTGTGCTGGGCCTGCTGGCCGTCGCGGCCGTGTATTTCAGCGCCCTGTGGCTGGCGCTCTATTCGCTCGCCAGTTCCTCGGCCTGATATTCCTGCTGCAGCGCCTCGAGCAGTTCATCGAGTTCGCCGTTCATGATCGCGGCGAGTTTGTAGAGCGTGAGGTTGATGCGATGGTCGGTGAGGCGCCCCTGCGGAAAGTTGTAGGTGCGGATGCGCTCGGAGCGATCACCGCTGCCAACCTGCAGCTTGCGCGTCTGCGCCTGCGCGCTGCTGCGCTTGGCCTGCTCGGCGGCCAGCAGGCGCGCCTGCAGCAGGGATAGGGCGCGCGAGCGATTCTTGTGCTGCGAGCGCTCGTCCTGGCATTCCACGACCACGCCGGTAGGAATATGCGTAATGCGCACGGCCGAGTCGGTCTTGTTGACATGCTGGCCGCCGGCGCCCGAGGCCCGGAAGGTATCGATGCGCAGATCGGCAGGATTGATGTCGATGCGCTCGATCTCGATCATTTCCGGCAGGATCGCCACGGTGCAGGCCGAGGTGTGAATGCGTCCCTGCGCCTCGGTGGCCGGCACGCGCTGGACGCGATGCGCACCGGACTCGAACTTGAGGCGTGAATAGACCCCGCGCCCGACCAGCCGGCAGATCACCTCGCGATAGCCGCCATGCTCGCCGGGGCTCTCACTCATGGTCTCCACCTGCCAGCCGCGCGATTCGGCGTAACGGCTGTACATGCGCAGCAGGTCGCCGGCAAAGATAGCCGCCTCATCGCCGCCCGTGCCAGCACGGATTTCCAGATAGATGTTGGCCGCATCGCGTGGATCCTGCGGCAGCAGCATGCGCAGCAGTGCACCCTCGCGCGTGGCCAGTGCGGTGCCCAGGCGCTGCGCCTCCTCCTCGCCCATGGCACGCATGTGGGTGTCATTGTCGGCGCGCAGTTCCTCGGCGTGGCGCAGTTCGGCCTCCAGGCCCAGATACTCGCGCCAGGCGGCGGCGGTGGGCTGCAGACGGGCATATTCCATCGACAGCTCACGGAACTGATCGATGCGGCCCTGCACCTGGGGCTCCGCCAGCAACAGTCCCACTTCCTCGCAGCGCTCGGCGACCTTGTCCAGTTTTTGGCGAATTGAATCTTTCATCATCGGCTATAGTCGCATGATCATGCGACGAATTCTGATCGTTCCGGCAATCACCCTGCTGCTGGCTGTGATCACCACAGCTGCGGCGGCTCCTGTTCCCCTGACCGACGGCAACGCCGCCACGGTCAGCGCCGAGAGTGCCTTGCAACGCGGTGACTGCGGGGTCGCGAGCGCCCAGTATCTCAAGGCCGCGCAGCTGCTGGCGCAGGCCGCGCTCGCGCAACGGGCCACGGCCGTGGCCCTCGATTGCGGCCAGGTGGCCAGCGCGCTGGCGGCCGCCGGGCGTTGGGTGAAACTGGCGCCGGGCGATTCGGCGGCCGTTCTCGCCCGGGTGCGTGCCGCGCTCGCCGGCTTTCATGTTGCCGAAGCGCGTGAATATTTCACTGCCTGGCTGGGCGGGGCCGATCGCAAAGTGGCCGAGGCGCTCGATGAGCTCGAGCAGGGCAGCGGCAATGAGGCGCTGCTGATGATGCTGCGTGGCCTCGATCATCCGGCGCTGCGCAGCAGCGCGGTGCAACGCGCGCTGGCCGAACTGGCGCTCGATTCCTGGGACGCGAACGCGGCACTGAAATATGCGCAAGCGGCGCGGGCGGCCGGGGCCCGATCGGCCGATGTGGCTGCGCTCGTGTCGCGCGCGCAGGCGGTGTTGGGCAACGAGCCGGCCGCACTGGCAGCCGCCCATGAAGCCGCCGCCCAGAAAGCCAGCGCAGCGGAAGGCGATGCCGAAGGCGCGCTGGCCGTGGCCCAGGCGCTGCTGCTGCTGGGCAAGGGCGCGGATGCCGAGGCCGAATTGCAGCGCCTGCGCAGCGATGCAACAGTCGGTGCGGCGGCCAGTCGCCAACTCGCGCAGCTGGCCTTCGAGCAGGGCGACTACGCGATGGCCGAGCAACGCAGCAGCGCGCTGCTGCGCGAACCGGCCGCGTCCGCGCTGGGTGTGTACCTGCTAGGGGTGATCGCCGAGCGGCGCGGTGATGAGGCGGCAGCGCTGCGCAACTACGCGGCGCTACTGGGTACCGGTCTGGACGCCGCGGGCCGGCGCCGCGCGGCCGGCATACTGTACCGACAGGGCGAGCATGAATCGGCGTTGCGCGTGTTCGCGCCGGCGCGCGATGCCGAGCCGTCCGAGCGTATCCGCGCCGACATTGCCGCGGCTGAGCTGCTCTCGCTGGCCGATGCACCCGAAGAATCGCTGGGTCGCATCGATGGCGCGCTGCGCCGTTCGCCGGGCAACCCCGAGCTCGACTATCAGCGCGCCGTGTTGCTCGAACGTGCCGGGAAAATCGATACGGCGCTCAAGCTGCTCGAATCGCTCCATCGCGCCAGGCCGCTCGACGCCGCCGTCACCAACGCGCTCGGCTTCACGCTCGCCGATCACAAACGCACGCTGCCGCGAGCCGAACAACTGATCCGCGAGGCGCTGCAGACGCAACCGGACAGCCCGGCCATACTCGACAGCCTGGGCTGGGTGCTCTATCGGCGTGGCCAGGCTGCGGCCGCAGTGCCGGTGCTGGCGCGCGCCTACCGGCTGCTGCACGATGGCGACATCGGCGCACACTGCGGTGAGGCCCTGTGGGCCGCGGGCCAGCATGGCGCGGCGCGCACTGCCTGGCAACGCGCGCTGGCCGCTGATCCCGACAGCAAGGCACTCACGGCCACGGTCGCAAAATTTGCGCCTGATATCCGCGCCCCGGTGCCGCCAGCGGCGCGCGAAGCGGCGCCGCGCACTTCGATCTAGCCATTCCGCCTGCCCAGGAACTCTGCATGCGCCCGACGCGAATGCTCATACTGGTGGCGCTGCTACCCTTGAGTTTCAGCGCTTGCCGCACGCTGCCGACCAGCACGAGCCTTCCCTGGCCCGAACGTCGCCTGGCGCTGCAGGCCCTGGAGCGCTACGGCTTTCGCGGCCAGCTCGCTGCCGCCACGGCGACGGAAGGATTCAGCGCCGCGCTCGACTGGCAGCAGCAGGGCGCCGCCAGCGAGGCGCAGCTGCGCGCACCGCTGGGCTTCGGTGGCGCACACCTGTTCTTTGATGGCAGCCAGTTGCAGTGGACCGCGCGCAGTGGCGGCCAGGTTGCGGGTGTGGCGGCGCGCGAGGCGATGATCAGCATGCTGGGCTTTGAACCGCCGCTGGGCAGCCTGCGCTACTGGTTGCTGGGTGTGCCCGATCCGCGCGCGCCCGGCGAGGAAGCGTTCGACGCCGCACAACGCCTGGTGCGACTGTCGCAGGGCGAGTGGCAGATCAACTATGGCGATTACGTGCAGGCGGGCGTCCACTGGCTTCCCGGACTGGTCACCCTGCGCCACGCCGATACGCGACTGAAAGTGCATATCAGGCATTGGCAACTGCCATGAGCGGGCGAGCGTCATCGTGAGCGAGCGCTGGTGGCCGGCGCCTGCCAAGCTCAATCTGTTCCTGCATGTGACAGGTCGTCGCGCTGACGGCTTTCACGATCTGCAGACGATTTTCCAGCTGCTCGACTGGGGCGACGAGATCAGGGTCACGCCTACCGGCGACTCCATTATTGAACGGATAGCGGGACCGGCCGGCATTGAGGCTGGCCAGGATCTGTGCGTGCGCGCCGCCCGGTTGTTGCAACGCACCACCGATTCCCGCCGGGGAGCCCGGATTCAGTTGCGCAAGCGCATCCCCCTGGGCGGCGGCCTGGGCGGGGGCAGCTCGGACGCCGCCACCGTCCTCAAAGTGCTCGATCGGCTGTGGGCCACGAACCTCGGGACAGAGCGCCTGTGCGCTCTGGCGCTGGAATTAGGCTCAGATGTGCCTGTTTTCGTGCGTGGCAGGTCCGCCGCCGCCGAGGGGCGCGGCGAGATCCTCACTCCCCTGGAACTCCCGGAGCGCTGGTATCTGATCATTCACCCGGGGGTCGCGGTGGCCACGGCCGGGATATTCCAGGCCCCTGAATTGACACGAAATTCCCCCGTCATCACAATACGCGCCGTTTCGCCGGCCCCGATCCAATTAGACGAGACGCGCAATGACTGCGAACCCCTGGTACGCGCGCGCTTCCCGGCGGTGGCCGCGGCGCTCCAGTGGCTCGAGTCCCGCGCAGCAGCGCGCCTGAGTGGCACGGGGTCGTGCATCTTCGCGTCGTTCGCGCGGGCAGCGGATGCCGAGCGCGTCGCCGCGCAGGTGCCGGACGAATGGACGAGCTTTGTCGCCCGCGGCGTGAATCGCTCGCCGCTTGAAGAGGCGCTGACCGCGTGGTGCTGAATATTGGGGTGTCGCCAAGTGGTAAGGCAGCGGGTTTTGATCCCGCCATTCGGAGGTTCGAATCCTTCCACCCCAGCCAGAGTTTTGCGGGGCCCGGCCAAGGTTAAGGAAATAGTTCGCAGTGGATTCACAATCAATCACGCTGTTCACGGGTAACGCCAATCCGGCGCTGGCCCACGATATTGCCCGCCACCTGATGGTGCCGGTGGGCCGCGCCTCGGTGGGGCGCTTCAGCGATGGCGAGGTGAATGTCGAGATCATGGAAAACGTGCGCGGTCGCGACGTGTTCCTGGTGCAATCGACCTGCCCGCCGGTCAATGACTCGCTGATGGAGCTGCTGATGATGGCCGATGCCTGCCGGCGCGCTTCGGCGGCCAGCATCACCGCGGTGGTGCCATATTTCGGCTATGCGCGCCAGGATCGCCGCCCGCGCGCCACGCGTTCGGCGATCACCGCCAAGCTGGTCGCCGACATGATCTGCGGTGCGGGCGTCGACCGCATGCTGACGCTCGATCTGCATGCCGAGCAGATCCAGGGTTTCTTCGGCATCCCGGTCGACAATGTCTACGGCTCGCCGGTGTTGCTCGGCGATGTGTGGCGCAAGCAGTACGCCGATCTGATCGTGGTCTCGCCCGATGTCGGTGGTGTGGTACGGGCGCGCGCCTTCGCCAAGCGGCTTGACGATGCCGAACTGGCCATCATCGACAAGCGCCGCCCGCGCCCCAATGAATCGAAGGTGATGAACATCATCGGCGAAGTGAGCGGGCGCAGCTGCGTGCTGATCGACGACATGGTCGACACGGCCGGCACGCTCTGCCTGGCGGCCCAGGCGCTCAAGGACGAAGGCGCCAGCCTGGTGGTCGCCTACATCACGCACGCAGTGCTGTCGGGCGGGGCGGTCGAGCGCATCAGCAGCTCGGCGCTCGATGAGCTGGTGGTCACCGACACGATTCCGCTCAGTGAAGCCGCCAAGGCATGCGGACGCATCCGGCAGCTGTCGGTGTCCTCGCTGCTGGCTGAAACCATCCGTCGCATCCGCGACGAGGAATCGGTCAGCTCGCTCTATATCGACTGAAATCATTGCAACAATTTTCTGGTGGATCTGCACTGGTCGCGCTGCAGGTCCGGTTCATCAACTCAAGGAGCATTAAAATGCGTATCGCTTTCGAAATCAGCGCGGAACCGCGTAATGATCAGGGCAAAGGTGCGAGCCGCCGCCTGCGTCATTCCGGCAAGGTTCCCGCCATCCTCTACGGTGCTCATGCCGAGCCCACGCGGCTCTCGCTCGAGCATCACAAAGTGCTGGCCCTGTCGGCTGACGAGAAGTTCTACTCCTCGATCATCAGCATCAATGTCGGCGGCCAGAAGCAACCGGCCATCGTCAAGGATGTGCAGATGCATCCGGCGCGCACCGCGGTCATGCACATTGACCTGCAGCGCGTGCTGGAAAATGAAAAGATCCGTCTGCACCTGCCGATCCACTTCCGCGGCGCGGCGGCCTCGCCTGGCGTCAAGACCCAGGGCGGCGTGATCTCGCACCACATGGCCGATATCGAAGTGGTCTGCCTGCCCAAGGACCTGCCCGAGTTCGTCGAGCTCGACCTTTCGGCGATGAACCTCAATGAGTCGCTGTACGTGGCGGACATCAAGGTGCCCGCGGGCGTGACGATCTCGGCACTGGCGCACGGCGCCAATCCGCCGGTGGTCTCGGTACATGCCCCGCGTGTGGCCGAACCTGAAGCGGTGGTTGAAGAAGCTGCGGTCGCAGCAGCTGCGCCGGCTGAAGGTGCGGTGGCGGCGGCGGCACCGGCTGCCGGGGCGGATGCCAAGAAGGGCGCTGAGGCCAAGAAAGATGACGGCAAGAAGGACGCGGCCAAGAAGGAAGGCGGCAAGAAATAGGCATGCGGCTTGCTGTGCTGGTCATCGTAGGGCCGGCGCGGTGGCGCGCGGCCGTGCCCGTGTCTCTGGTCCAATCCGATGACTGACCCGCAACTAAAATTGATTGTGGGCTTGGGCAACCCCGGCGCCGAGTACGCCCGCACCCGCCACAACGCGGGTTTCTGGTTTGTCGATGAACTGGCGCGTAGCCACGGCGGCAGCTGGCGGCGCGAGTCACGTCATCAGTGCGAGCTTGCCCGGGTGAGGGTGGCCGATGTCGAGCTGTGGCTGATGAAGCCCACGACCTTCATGAATCGCAGTGGCGCGGCAGTGCAGTCGTTCTGCGGTTTCCAGCGCATCGCGGCAGCGCAGCTGCTGGTGGTGCACGATGAGATCGACCTGCCGCCGGGCGTGGTACGTCTCAAGCAGGGCGGCGGGCATGGCGGCCACAACGGCGTGCGCGATGTGATCGCGCAGCTGGGGGCGGAGTTCTGGCGACTGCGCATCGGCGTGGGTCACCCTGGCAGCAAGGAGCAGGTGCTGGATGCCGTGCTTGATCGCGCCACGGCTGCCGAACAACAAATGATCGACGCGGCGCTTGAGCGCGCCCATGCGGCGCTGCCCGAACTGCTGCGCGATGGTGCGCAGAAGGCGATGACGCTGTTACACACCCGTGATGAAGCGGCCACGTCTGGCGACACCTGAAGGAAATCAATGAGCATCAAATGTGGAATCGTCGGCTTGCCTAATGTCGGCAAGTCGACCCTGTTCAACGCGCTGACGCGCGCGCAGATCGCGGCCGAGAATTATCCCTTCTGCACGATTGATCCGAATATTGGCATTGTGCCGGTGCCCGATCCGCGCCTGGCGGCGCTGGCCGAGATCGTGCATCCGGACAAGGTGGTGCCGACGGCGGTCGAATTTGTCGATATCGCCGGCCTGGTCGCCGGCGCTTCGCAGGGCGAGGGGCTGGGCAACCAGTTTCTGGCTCATATCCGCGAGACCGACGCTATTGCGCATGTGGTGCGTTGCTTCGATCACGATGACATCGTGCATGTCGCCGGGCGCGTGAATCCCGTTTCGGATATCGACGTCATCAACACCGAACTGGGGCTGGCCGACCTGGCGGTGGTTGACAAGGCGGTCGATCGCGCCACCAAGGCGGCCAAGAGTGGCGACAAGGAAGCCGCGCGGCGGCGCGAGCTGTTCGTGCGCATCCGCGCGGCGATCGACGCTGGCTTGCCCGCGCGGGTGGTGTCGATCAGCGACGAAGAGCAGCGCGACTTCCGTGAGCTGCAGCTGCTGACCGCCAAGCCGGCGATGTACGTGGCCAATGTCGATGAAGCGGGGCTGCGCGCCGACAATGCGCACCTGACGGCGCTGCGCGCGCGCGCCCAGGCTGAAGGAGCGGTGATCGTGCCGGTGTGCGCGGCGATCGAGGCCGAAATCGCCCAGCTCGATGAGGCCGAGCGCGCAGAATTTCTCAAAGATCTGGGCCTGGAAGAACCGGGGCTCAACCGGGTGATTCGCGCTGCCTACGAGTTGCTGGGTCTGCAGACCTATTTCACGGCCGGCGTCAAGGAAGTGCGCGCCTGGACGGTGCGACGCGGCAGCAGCGCGCCGCAGGCGGCCGGTGTGATTCATACCGATTTCGAGCGCGGCTTTATTCGCGCCGAAGTCGTCGGCTATGAAGACTTCCTGAGTTGCCGCGGCGAGGCGGGCGCGCGCGAGAAGGGCAAGCTGCGGCGGGAGGGCAAGGAATACCTGGTGCGCGAGGGCGACGTCATGCACTTTCTGTTCAACGTCTGAAGCTCTGATCCTTGCCCATAAGAGACCCCCGCGCAGGGAAAGGCTCTGGGGGCAATATTGCGACGCGGATCAAGACCGGAGCCGACGCGGGGGATTACCATAACGCTTCGTCATGGCAAGGCGACTAAATAATGAGCTCGGCTATGTCCGCCGATAATGCCGCCGACCGCTCCGCGGAACTGGAGGCGATCGCGCGGCGGATGCTGAGTGCCGTGAGCGGCATGCGCGTGTGGAGCCTCTCGCTCCACGACGAGCACGCGGACCTGCTGTGGCTCAACGAGAGCGTCATGGGCCCTGACGAACACGAGGCCGTGCGGGCGTCGCTCGAGGTTTTCGCAGGGGAGGGCGCACCCTCCCGACACGAGTACGACCTGGGAGACGGGCGGGTCGCAATCACGCTGCGCGCCTTTCGCGGCGGCTCGGTGCTCGGCCTGCTCATGATCGTCGTCGATCGCAGGGTCGCAGTGATTGAAGCGCGCACCCTGTCCGGGGGGGAAGGCAGCACGCTGCATGTGCCGCTGGACGATTTTGCGAAATGGCTGACCGCCGACCTGTCGGCGACCCAGATGCGACTGAGCGCCTTGCCGGATTTCGCGACCTCCGAGCCGGATTCATCGCCGCAGATTGAACAGGAGCTGGCGCTGGTAGAGGAATTGACCGCCACGCTTGTAGCCCTGTCCCTGGAAGTGGCCGATCCTGGCTCCACCACGCTCCAGCCTGCGCCCGACGCGCCCAAGCCCTCGCCGAGCGTCACACCCGTCAGCCCCGCGCTGGACCGCCACTACGCCGCGCTGCGGACGTTACCGATCGTTCTTTATACGCAGCAGCTCGAACCGATCTTTGAAGCCAGCCGCATCCGGCGCTTTGAAATACTGCTGCGCACCGGTTCGGAGCATGGGCGCTCCAAGGCGCCCACGGCCATGATCGAGATGGCCTCGAAACACGGGTTGGGTTCGGTCGTTGACCGGCGAGTCATCACCGACCTGGTGGTATGGCTGGCGCACAATCCCGAGGTGTGGCGCACTGATCCGATTTCGGTGTCGGTGAACCTTTCGCCGACGGCGCTCATCGATCCGCACTTCTTCAGGTTTCTCAATCTTTGCATGAGCAAGGCGGGTTTGCCACGCGGCATTCTTGCCTTTGAACTCGACACGACGCAATGCACGCGGGCCCCGGAACGCACCGCCGAGGCGGCGCAACTTATCGCGGCACTCGGCTGCACAATCATTCTCGATGATTTTGGACCGCACGAAGGCCACGTCGATTTGCTGGGCCTGAAGGGACTGCGCATGCTCAAGCTCAAGCCGCAGCTCACCGCCGGTATCGGCGCCGACAAGCGCCAGCAGGCCGTGGTGGCCGGCATCGCGCAGATGGCCTGCATGCGGGGCATGCACACCTGCGCAAAGGCGATCGAATCGAGGGAGGAAGCCCGTTGGCTGGCCGCGCTCAAGATCGATTTCGCCCAAGGTTACGGTTTCTCGAAGCCCGCACCGCTGACTGACCTCGCGCGCAAGTAGCTTGAAATTCCGGGCCGCAGGCTCGGAGCCGGGGAAGGAGAACTGTCCGCGCTTTAACGCTTGATGATCGGTCGGCTTCCGGTCGTTGCGTTCTTGTCCGGTCGTGTCGGCAACGCCAGCAGCCTGGTGCGCTGTGCCAGCAGCTCGCGTTTCAGGTCGGGCAGCAGTTCCTGCTCACTGTCATCGTCTGGCGCCAGGTGCATTGCAATCGCGCAGCGACAGTAGCTGCGGAAATACTCGGCATAGGCCTGCTCATAGCTGCGCAGCGGATCGCCAAAGGCCGGATGTGTGAGCGTCGTGACGCCGATATGCTCGATGCACAGCAGGCTCGCAGCGCTGCGCAGGTAGGTGCCATGCTCGGCCACCATGGCCTGCGTATAGCTATGGCCGCCGTGGAAATGGGCGATCAGCTTGCGCCGATGCCAGCCGCGCACCGCGCCCGAACTCAGCAGCTCGAACAAGGCTTTGCGATGCAGCAGTGAAAAGCCGGTATTGAGCAGCGCCTGCGATTGCAGCGCCGGCCGGGGCACCTTGATCACGCGATCCAGCAACTGGGAATGTTCGAGTTCCCAACGGCGATAGTCGCGTGGATTGTCCCGCAAGCGGCTGGCGACGAGTTGCTGGCGCGGTGTGCCATGGCGCGCAGCCGCACCAAGCCTCGATTCCGAAGTCTCCATCAGCGCGGACAGGGTGAGGCCCGCACTCTCCGGCAGCGTCAGCCGGAGCAGACGAGTGAACGTGTCGGCAATACCTGGTTTGGCGGCAGCTGCTGGCAAGGTACTCTTGAGCCTCCTGACTCATCGCTTCTGTGTCCCCCTGAGCAGAGGACAGTCACGAAGTCTTGTTGGCAAGGATAGTGGCACGAATCACCTCGATGCCCAAGCGGATTTGTACCGACCAATCGCCAGCAGGATCAGCGCATATGTGCCTTGACGGCAGGCCGGAGCGCCGCGAGAATCCGCCCCCCTTCAGGGTGTTTGGCTAGGTAGCTCAGCTGGTTAGAGCGTGGCACTCATAATGCCGAGGTCGTGGGTTCGAGTCCCACCCTAG
>JAYTUZ010000091.1:0-5737 GCA_043744295.1 Gammaproteobacteria bacterium
TAACCAGGTGCGCCTAGCGCGCCTGCAGGACCGCCAGATGAACGGCCTGCGTTTCGGCGGACGGGGCGACTCCCAGCTCTTCCGCCAACAACTGTCGGCATTGCTCGTAGGCGCGCAATGCCTCGGCGCGATTGCCGGCGGCCGCGTGCGCCCGCATCAGCAGCTGATAACTGGTCTCCCGGTAGGGATGCACGACTATCGCCTCACTGGCAACCTCGATCGCCGTATGGGGCTCGTTGTTGCGAATGCAACTCTCCGCCAGGCAATCACAGGCGCGAACATGGAAGCTCGTCATCAGCGCGCGTACCTGTTCGACCCACGGCCCGCTCTCGCCCGCCATGAAGGGTCGGCGAAAGATATGACAGGCCACATGCGCGGCCGACCACCCTGCGCCGTATTGTCCCGCCTTCAGGAAACCCTCGGCAGCGTGCAGCGAATCACGTGCCGCGTCCACATCCACCCAGGCATCAACAGGTATATTCAGTTGATAACAGCCCAGTGCAGCCGGCAGCACCAATGATTTCTGCAACCCTGCCCTGGCGAGCAGCACGCGAAGCTTGCTGGCAATGGCATTGAGGGCGGTGTCCCAGGCCCGTGGCTGCCCGTGCTGCCACAGTAGATCCGCCAGCGCATCGCGGCTGACGGCCGTGCCACGGCGCCACATCAGATGGGTAAACATCAGCAACCCCTGGCGACCGGGAAAGGCATCCTGCTGGAATACCGCGGCTTCGGTCTCGATCGCAACCCCACCCGTAAGGAAGATCCTGAGCGACATTCAATGTACCCTGTCCAAGCCAGCGCCAACAATTTTCCAAGCCCGCGCCAATTCCTCGCGTCGAGGATTGCGGCCGGACAGTGGAGGGGTTCTCATGATCACAAAAGTCATCCGCTGCGACTGTGGTTTCGTGGCTCGTTCCAGCAACGACGATCAACTGGTCGCCGATGTGCAGCGCCATGCCAAAGACCAGCACACCATGAACCTGTCACGCGATCAGGTGCTGTCGATGGCCAAGCCAGAGGCCAATCCAACCGCCAACAATCAAACGAGGTGAAGTATGAACCGAAAAGTGCTGCTGTTGACATTGAGTGCCACTGCGATGACAGGGTTTTTGTCGGGCGCCGCCCTGGCTACGGAATTGCCCGTTTTGGGCGCCAAAGATGTCAAATGGGGGGCAGCGCCGCCCATACTGCCGGCTGGCGCAAAAATGGCGGTCATGGCAGGCGACCCCGGCAAGACCGGCCTGGTCTCCGTGCGTCTGAAAATGCCGGCCGGCTACCAGATACCAGCGCACTGGCATCCGACCGATGAGCACGTCACGGTGCTCTCAGGCTCGCTCTCGCTCGGCATGGGTGACAAACTCAACACCAGCGCGGGCCAGACCTTCATGCCGGGCGGTTATGTGGTAGCAGGCGCGCACATGAATCATTTCGCCTGGACGAAAACCGGTGCCACGGTGCAGATCAACCTGATGGGGCCGTTTGAGCTGACCTACGTGAACCCGGCGGATGACCCGACTCATGTGAAGGCGCAGTAATCTGGCTGATAGAGAATTGCCACTCACGATAGCAGGGTCGTGAGTGGTTTTTGGCCATGGATGGCAAGCCCCTCCTTACAGGCATAGGCAGGGTACGCTTGCCGCGTGAACGTCAGGCGCCAACTGCGGCGCCTGGCCGGATGCGCTATACTGGCCGGGTATCTTGAAGGGGGCGACCGGTTTCGACGTGGGTTGCGAACCTTCAGGGGCGTGCCGAGGCGCAGTGGCCCTCGTTAATAACTGCTGCAAACTTTAGTTGCCAACGACGACAACTACGCTCTAGCCGCCTAAACACGGCTGACCTCAGACTGGCTGGTGCCTATGCCACCAAATCTGGGGACGCGCTCATAGGATCGCGGTTCACCGTGCGACGGGGTGACACCGTTAAGAGACACCGTCGCTGGTCTGGCGTCTTCCCTGCTGCTCGGGTAGCGACGGATGAGAACCAATGAGACAGCTACGCGCGTAGATCCTGAAGTCTAGGACTTGCGGACGGGGGTTCGATTCCCCCCGCCTCCACCAATTCCAGTGCCCATCGGCGCCTGGCCGATCAGCGTGGCCGCCTCCGCCATTCACGCGGCCTGCGAATCAGAGGCAGCGCCGCTGCGCGTTCGACCACTCCAGCTGCACAGTGTGAGCGCCCACTTTCCTGAACTGCCAGGCGCAGATGTCGCCGATTTCCCCATGCTTGTCGTCGTACCAACCCTTGCCCGGCACCGGATCAGTAATGGCTTCGCATAATTCGTGCGAACTCGTGGCGGTGAGCGCATCCAGCACGTTCATGCCGCCCAGACACCCGCCGCAGGAGGGAAAAGGCATCAGCGCGTAATACACCCTGCCGGCAGCGTTGTGATAACCACAATAGTTCTGACACGACCTGCTGCCGCCCATGATCGAGGCCACACCGGGTTCCAGAAAAATGAAGTACAAGGTGTTGGCCGTGGGCCTGGGTACCGCTTTGGTCTTGATCCATTGCTTCAATTGGCTACGGACGCTGGCGTCGGTCACACTGCCTTGCGGCGCGGACTCCGTGCGCATACTGCTGCCGAGGAACTTGCCGTGTCCGATGCGCTTGCTGCCCACGCTGTATTCCGCCAGCTGATCCATGAGCGGGCTGACCAGAATGTCGTTGAAAAACCGGTCCAGGCCGGCGCTCAGTGTTCTGGCGGAGTTTGAAGTCTGCCAGGAGGAGCCCCAGTAGACGGAATACACCTGTGGACGCGTCAGCAACGGTCCGCCGCGAAAGCCGAGCATGGCATCAGGCGGCGCGACGCGCGCCTGCCCATCGTACAAATCCTGGCCGGCTCCTGGCGGTTGCTGGCCTGCCAATTGCTCGACGCTGTAGACCGCTTTGGGATAGTGCAGCGGCACGATGCGCACCGCATCGCGCGCTGGACTCGACACCCGGCGAGCGGGCCTGGGGTGGGACTTGCTCGCCCGCCGGGAACCTGGCTTGGCCATGATCGCGCTCCTTGCTGGCCACCGATGTTAGCGCCACCCACGGCGTTCAGGAATTATTGATATCCTGTGCGCCCGTGAAACGTTCCGCCTCAGCAGTATGGTTTGGCACCGCGCGCACTGGCGACGGCCTGATGATGTCACACAGTGGTGCGCTCGATCGTGTTCCGTTTCAATACGCCAGTCGATTTACCAGCAATCCTGGCACCAGTCCGGAAGAACTGCTGGCCGCGGCCCACGCCATGTGTTTCACCATGACGCTGAGCGCAGCGCTGAGCGACGCCGGCCTTGAACCGGAGCGCGTGGCTACCCAGGCACTGGTCAGTTTTGCAGCGCTGAACGGCGTCTGGTCGATCACCTCCTCGCATCTGGAGGTACGCGCAGCGGTGAGTGATCTCGACGCCGGCGCGTTTGCCGACTACGCACTGGCGGCCAAGAATAACTCCCCGATTTCGCGAGCCCTGAGCGTGCCCGTCACGCTGGATGCGCAACTCGATTTGCGGCGCATTGCCGCGGCAGCGGCGCTCGACACGGATCCGCCAGCCGAACCGAGCGTTTAGCCGGGCACGGCGCGCGAGCGTTACCATGGCAATCCGGACTCAGTGAGCGCGCGCCAGCGAGTGCGGCGCGACCTCGAGGACCTTGCCGGTGCTGAAAGTCACCCGCAGCGCCGCGTCACGAGCATTGTAGGCCAGGTAGGTGGGCACGCCCTGCGCGTTCCTGAACACCGAGTAGAGCGGCGTGTCGGCCGTGACCGTGAAATCCGGCGTCCCCATTTCCTTGAGGCTGAGCAACCAGAAAAGCGTACGCGCGCGGGTGTCGCCGCTTTCTACGCTGCCCTGCTTGCTCCAGCGTGCCAGGCCGGCGTCCGGATCCCCGAGGGCGAGGTGCGACGCCATCGCGTCCTGCCAGATGTCGGCGGGTGGCGGGTTGGAAGGAATGTTGCCGTGCGTCTGGTATTCCTTCTCCGCGGCCGGCAGCAGCGCGAAGATCGAGCGCACGTAGGCCGGGTCGGCGCCCAGGTAGGTCGAGGCCGGCGTGAAGGGCAGAGCATTGATGCCGTACATCTGGTGCGGCTCTTCGGTCCACCACGTGTTGTAGCAGAACTTGCCGCCGAACACCTGCACGGCAAAAGGCTTGCCATAATCGGCGCCGAGCACCTGGTGATCAAGGTCGAACCAGTACTGCTGCACTGAAGCGACTTCGCTCGTGTAAAGGTAGATACCCAGGTCGCGCAGCCGCGTGTTGCCGGTGGCCTCGCCCCACAGGATCAGGCCCGCCCAGGCGTTGACGGCCTCGGAAGATGATTCCTGGTTATTGCCGGCCTCGAACACCGGCCCGCCCGAGGAATTGCCCGAGGCCCAGGAATGGCCCTCGTAGGTATCGTAGTTGCGCAGGAACGGAAAGTCCGCGCGGCCGCGCTCGTCGGTGGCGATGTCGGCAATAATCTTGCCGACCATGCCGCCCCACTTGCTCGCCGAGGCCCAGTCCGGGTCGCGCAGCGCCACGTGCGCCGCGCCCATGAGCCAGTAGCCGTAGTGGAAGTGATGATCGTTCATGTCGGTGATGCTGTTGAATTCCTGCGGCAATCCGAGGAAGGACCCGATGCGCTCGTCCTGCACGAAGTAGGTTGCATGAGCGCCGTCGAACCAGGACTCGAGGCGCCGCTTGAGCTTGCCCAGCAGTTCGTCACGCCCAGACATGCGACCCTCGGCCTCAGCGACGCTGAGCAGCTGCGCGATGGCGCCCAGGGCCTTGCCAATCCAGTAGGTGCCGGTGCCCTGCTGGCGTGAAAACAGCTCGTCCGACTTGGCGACATCGCCGCTCACCAGGCCGTCGACCGCCGAACGGTGTGCGGGATCTTCAAGGCTGGCCCACATCGGCACGATGCCGTGATAGGTGCGATTGATGGCAAAAGTATTGCCGGTGATCAAGCGGATCGCGCCGCGCACCGAATCATAGCGGTACTGTGAGGCGGGTTGCGGCGCGAGTGCCGACCACTGGTGCGGGTACACGCCCATGAAGGTTTTCAGGTTCTGCCCTTCGCGCGCTACGGTTGTGACCTGGAAGGTCGTACGTATCGTGCTGGCGTGCTCATCGTAACTCCAGTCGGCGCGGGTGCTGGTCGGGAAGGCGTAAGCCACGGCCAGGAAATCGCGGACGGTAGCGGGCGCAGCATCCGGCAGGCCGGCGACCGAGAAGTAGCGCGCACCGGCCGGCAGGTGCAACACCAATTCAGAAGGGTCAGTCCATTGCCAGCTCGCGCCGCTCGGGCCAAACAGGGCGTAGGAATGGCCGCCGATCGTCATGGCGATGACGCGCGGATCGCTCCCCGCGCTGGCCGGGTCGGCGATCAGTTCGGGTTTGGCAGCCAATCGAAACCGCACATCGCCAGTGCTGCACTCGAAATAGCTGAAGGGGCTGCCGTGCAGCACGCTGGCCGTGAGCGACTGGCCATCGCCCGAGCCCATGCTCAGCTGCACCAGCCAATCCGAGTACTGCGCGAGTCGTGCATCCCGAGGCGTGAATTCGAGCGGTGAAACGGTTATCGCCGCGACATGGTCGTAACGGATCTCGCGCTGGAAAGCGCTCGGAGATACCGCCTTGCGATCAGGCAGGCCGATCTCAAAGCCCTGCTCGCTCGGCCGGTAAGTCATCGGATGCGCGTGAATCGGGTATGACCAGCGGTTGAACATCACCGCGGAATACCACTGGTTGGTCGGAGCCGGTTTGCCGAGCGCATC
>JAYTUZ010000092.1:0-5702 GCA_043744295.1 Gammaproteobacteria bacterium
CGCGCGCTGCGTGCAGCCCGCGAAGGCGGCCCACTCCCAGGCTCCGGCCAGTACAAACAGGCCAAACAGGGCGCGCACCGCCGCTGCTGGCGCCAGCAACAACACGCTGATCAGTACCGCAGCGAGCACGATGGCCGTGAGAACCCGGGCGCGCATGCCCTAGGACCTCTCAGGCAGGGCACTGCTGTGCCCGAAGCGCCGTTCACGACCGGAAAAATCGCGCAGCGCGGCGGCGAAATCTGCGCTGCTGAAATCGGGCCAAAGCACGGGCGTGAAATACAATTCGCTGTAGGCCAGGTTCCACAGCAGAAAATTGCTGATGCGCTGCTCGCCACCGGTGCGTATGAACAGATCGGGATCGGGCAGGCCGGCGAGCGCCAGCGCCTGCGCGAAGCTCGATTCATCCAGTTCATCGCTGCGCAGCTCACCGCGCTCACAGGCCGCCGCCAGCTGGCGCGCCGCAGCGAGTATGTCCTGACGACCGCCATAGCTGATGGCCACCTGCAACTGCAAGGCGGCATTGCCGCTGGTCCGCGCCTCGGCTTCCACCATGCGCGCGCGCAGCGCTGCCGACAGGGTGCCGCGCTCACCGATGAAGCGCAGGCGCACGCCGTTGCTACTGAGTGCCGGCAACTCGGCCTCGAGCGCGTCAAAGAACAGATTCATGATGCTGGCCACCTCCGCGGCCGGCCGTGACCAGTTCTCGCTGCTGAACGCGAACAGTGTCAGGGCCCCGACCTGGCAGCGCAGCGACTCCTCGATCACCATGCGCACCGGGTCCAGGCCCGAGCGGTGACCCGCCGCGCGCTCGGCGCCGCGCCCCTGCGCCCAGCGGCCGTTGCCATCCATGACGATGGCGATGTGCCGCGGCACCTGCACGGCTAGACCTGCATGATCTCTTTTTCCTTGGCCGCCAGCTGCTGATCGATCTCGGCCACATACTTGTCCGTCAGCTTCTGGATGTCATCCTGCGCCTTGCGCTCGTCGTCCTGTGAGATCATCTTCTCCTTGAGCATTTCCTTGACGTCGGCCAGCACGTCGCGCCGTACGTTGCGGACGCTGACGCGGGCATTCTCGGCATCGTGGCGCACGACTTTGGTGATATCGCGGCGCCGCTCTTCGGTGAGCGGTGGCAGCGGTATGCGGATCACGGCGCCGGCGCTCATCGGCGAAAGGCCAAGATCCGACTTGTGAATCGCCTTTTCAATGGCCTGCACCATGGTCTTTTCCCAGGGCGAGACCACTATCGTGCGTGCGTCTTCAATACTGATATTGGCGACCTGGTTGAGCGGCATGTCGGCGCCGTAGTAATCCACCTTGAGGTGCTCGACCAGGCTGGGGTGGGCGCGGCCGGTGCGCATCTTCTTCAGGTCGGCCATGAAGACCTGCACGCATTTCTGCATGCGGGTGGTGCAGTCTTTTTTCACTTCATCGAGCATATTCCCCCCGGATCATGATCAAGACAAAATCCCCGGACGCGCATGGTTGATGCCGGGCTGGCGGGTGATTATGCAGAGGTTTTTTCGGGAACGCCGTAAATCCGTCCATGGAGGCTCCGGCCGGGATCGTGCGCGACAGGATGTCGCGCCCGAAGCCCCCACGGATGGGTTCATGGCGGTCCCGGCCGGAGCACCTGTCCACTGGCGACAGCGCGAAAATGTGTGCCTCTTAACTCCGGCTCAAAATGACCGCAAGCCCCACGCTACTCATTAGTCACCAGCGTCCCCACATCCTCCCCGCGCGCAATCCGCAAAAGGTCGCCTCCGCTATTGAGGTTGAACACCCGCAACGGCAAGCGGTGATCGCGGCACATGACGATCGCGGTGGCATCCATGACGTTGAGCCGGTCGGTCAGCACCTGATCGAAGGTCAGGCGCGGGTAGTGACGGGCAGCCGGATTGGTCAGCGGGTCATCGGAATAGATGCCATTGACCTTGGTAGCCTTGAGCAGCAGCTGCGCCTCGATTTCAATGGCGCGCAGCGAGGCGGCGGTGTCGGTGGTGAAGAACGGGTTGCCGGTGCCGGCCGCGAAGATGACCATGCGGCCCTTTTCCAGGTGGCGCATGGCGCGACGGCGGATGTAGTCCTCGCACACTTCGTTGATACGGATCGCCGACATCACGCGCGCATGCACGTTCATCTGTTCGAGCGCATCCTGCATCGCCAGCGCGTTCATGACGGTGGCCAGCATGCCCATCTGATCGGCCGTGACGCGATCCATGCCGGCGCGTGCCAGGCCCGCGCCGCGGAAAATATTGCCGCCGCCAACCACCACCGCCAGCTCAATGCCCAGCGCCTGCACCTCGCACAATTCAGCCGCGACGCGTTTGAGCATCAGCGGGTCGACGCCGTAGTCGGCGTTGCCCAGCAGCGCTTCACCCGAGAGCTTGACCAGCATGCGCTTCATTGCGGCTCCTGATAAAAAACGCCCCGCATCAGCGGGGCTCTTGGTATTTGACGCGCGGCGAGTTCAACCCGCCTCAGTTGCGCCCCGCGGCGCTGACCTGGGCCATCACTTCGGCCACGAAGTTGTCCTGCTTCTTCTCGATGCCGGCGCCCACTTCGTAGCGCACGAATTCGCGCACCCTTGCGCCGGCTGTCTTCAGCAGTTTTTCGACCGTCTGATCCGGATCCTTCACGTACGGCTGGCCCAGCAGGGTGATTTCAGCCATCGACTTGCGCAGCCTGCCCTCGACCATCTTGGCGGCGATTTCCGGACTCTTGCCTTCCTTGTGCGCCTGTTCGGTGAGGATTTCGCGCTCCTTGGCGAGCTCCGCTGCAGGCACGTCGGCGAGCGCGACAAAGCGCGGATTGCTGGCGGCGATGTGCATGGCCAGGTCACGGGCCAGCGTGGCATCGCCGCCTTCGAGCGCCACCAGCACGCCGATGCGCGAACCGTGCAGATAGGCGCCAAGCTGACCTGCGTTGACGAGCGTCGTGCTGCGACGCACCGAAATATTCTCGCCAATCTTGGCGATCAGGGTACGGCGGTGCTCGTCGACCGATTCACCGGAGGCGAGCCGGATAGCCTGCAGGGCTTCGAGCGTCGCGGGCCGCTGCGCCAGGGCGCAGCGCGCCACAGCGGCGGCAAATCCCTGGAAATCGTGCTCACGGGCGACAAAGTCAGTTTCGCAGTTGACCTCGACCAACGCGGCACTGTGACCATCGGCCGCCACTTCGATGGCGATAACGCCCTCGGCGGCGACCCGGGTCGCTTTCTTGTCCGCCTTGGCCAGGCCCTGCTTGCGCATCAGCTCGGCGGCGGCGTCCAGGTCGGCCCCGGTTTCCACCAGGGCCTTCTTGCATTCCATCATGCCCGCGCCGGTGCGCTCGCGCAGCTGGCGGACCATGTCGGCGGTAACACTCATTGCAACTCCAATAACCTGATTGTGGCCTCTGGACTAACCGCGCGGCGCACGGCGGGCGCCGGCAGCGCCCGGGGCCGGGCGGCGGCGCGCGGTCGCGGTCGCGGTGGCCGACGGCGGGGTTTCGCCCAGATGGCCAGCCAGATCTTCCAGCTCAGTCTCGAGCCCCAGGTCGGCCTCGACCGCCTCGAGCACCTCGGCTGGCCCGGCCGCCACAGCCGCATCCGGCGTGGTCGCGCCCATGGCGGCGGCGGTCGCCGCATTCACCGGCGTTCGACGACGTGCTGGCGCGGGTGGCGGGCTGCGGCGATTACGCACCGGAGCCGCCGGCTTGTTCGGACGTGCGTTGCGGCCCGGCTTGCGGCGCGGATTGCCTTCAGCATCGAGCTCGACAAACTCGTCTTCGCTCACCGCCATCTGCGGCACCGAGGACTTGCCGTCAATGACGGCATCGGCCACGGCCGTGGCATATAGACTGATGGCGCGCATGGCGTCATCGTTGCCCGGAATGATGTGATCGACGCCATCGGGCGAGCAGTTGGTATCGACCACGGCGACCACCGGGATACCCAGCTTCCTGGCTTCCTGGATCGCGATCATTTCATGGCCGACGTCGACCACGAACAGCACGTCAGGGAGTGATTCCATCAGCTTGATGCCGCCCAGGCTTCTTTCCAGTTTGATCATCTCGCGGCGCAGCATGGTGCCTTCTTTCTTGCCGCGCTTTTCGATCGCGCCGGAAACGGTCAGCTCTTCCAGATCGGCGAGCCGCTTGATCGAAGAACGCAGCGTCTTGAAATTGGTGAGCATGCCGCCCAGCCAGCGCTGGTTCACATAGGGCATGCCGCAGCGCACCGCCTCAGTGGCAATGGCCTCGCGGGCCGAGCGCTTGGTGCCCACGAACAGCACCCGGCCGCCATCGGCGACCACACGCTTGATGAAGGCGGCCGCGTCGGCAAACAGCGGCTGGGTCTTCTCGAGATTGATGATATGAATACGGTTACGTTCGCCAAAGATATAGGGGGCCATCTTTGGGTTCCAGAAGCGGGTCTGATGTCCGAAGTGGACACCCGCTTCCAGCATCTGTCGCATGGACACGCTGGGCATGGTCGATTCCTCGTTGTTGGGTTGGGGCCTCCGCGTATCCTTGACGACGATCCCCATTGTTAGATGGGGGCACCCGGCCGCAAGTTAAGACACGCGTGTGGATTGGTTTGCCAAAAAAGGCCGCGCTTTATACCATGAACGCCCAGCCCGAACAACGCTTCTGGCAACTCACCCGGCAGGCCCCCATTCCCCATGCTGCGATCCACCCAGGTATCCCTCAAGTCCGCGGAAGAACAGGCAAAACTGCGCGTTGCCGGGCGCCTGGCGGCCGACGTGCTGGACATGATCGGCGCACACGTGGTTCCGGGCATCAGCACCGACGAGCTCGACCGGCTGTGCAATGAATTCATTGTCAATGTCCAGAAGATCACCCCGGCCAACGTCGGCTATCGCGGCTTTCCCAAGACCGTGTGCACTTCGGTCAACCACGTCGTCTGTCACGGCATCCCCAATGATCGGGTGCTGAAGGCCGGGGACATCGTGAATATCGACGTCGCGGTCATCAAGGACGGCTACCACGGCGACACCAGCCGCATGTTTTTCGCCGGCAAGCCGCCGGTGCTGGCGCAGCGCCTCGCCGACACCTGCCGCGCGGCGATGTGGAAGGCCATCGACCTGGTGAAGCCGGGCATGCGCCTGGGTGATATCGGCCACGCCATCCAGTTTCACACCGAGTCGGCGGGCTTCTCGGTGGTGCGCGAATACTGCGGCCACGGCATCGGCCGTGTTTATCACGAAGATCCGCAGATCCTGCATTACGGCGAAGCGGGCGCCGGCATGGAGATCGTCGCCGGCATGGTGTTCACGATCGAGCCCATGATCAACGCCGGCAAGCGCCATACCCGCGTGCTGCCCGACGGCTGGACGGTGGTCACCAAGGATCACTCGCTCTCCGCGCAGTGGGAACACATGCTGCTGGTCACCCCTGCTGGTCACGAGGTCCTGACACTGGGCCGCGCCGAGCGCGCCGGCGCATGAGCGCTGACCCGCAGTCTCTTGATGAACTGACTTCCACCGCGGCGCCGCCGCTCGATTGGCCGCTGCTGGAGCGGCTGCCCGCACTCCTGGCTGCGGGAAACTGCACTGCCGCGGTGTGCCGCGAACTGTTGCAGCAGGGCCAGCAGGAGTTGCAACAGCGTTTCAATGAAGAACAGCCGGTGGAGGGCCTGGTGCGGGCCCGTGCGGCCTACATCGATGTGTTGCTGGCCACGCTCTGGCACGCCCGCCTCG
>JAYTUZ010000093.1:0-21557 GCA_043744295.1 Gammaproteobacteria bacterium
GTCGAGCGGCCCACGCTTGTGCGGGGCACCCCGGCATGCGCCGGCGCACTTGTAATCGTGTATCGGCACGCTAAGCTCGCGCGCCGTCCCTGAAACCCGATTGCATGGCCAATTTGATCCGTCCGGAGCTGCCCGCCCAGGGCGCCTGCCTACTGCACTGGCACGCGCTGCACGCCGGCGCACGTGCCCTGGCGCTGGTCGAGGCAGTGGCGGCCGACTTTCGCCCCTGGGCGGTGGTCGCAGCCGATGCACGCGAGCTGGAGCGGCTGGCGGCGGAGCTGCGTTTCTATGGCGGCCCGGAACTTGAAATTCTCAACCTCCCCGACTGGGAGATCCTGCCCTACGACCAGTTCTCGCCGCATGCGGACATCGTCTCCGAGCGGCTGCGCACGCTCGAGCGATTGCAGGGGTTCCGGCGCGGCATTCTGCTGCTGACCGCCGAGAGCCTGCTCACACGCCTGCCGCCGGTCAGTTACATCCACGCACACAGTTTTGATCTCAAGCGCGGGGCGCAACTGTCGATCGAACCCTTGCGCCAGCGCCTGGTCGCGGCGGGCTACGCGGCGGTCAGCCAGGTGCGCGGCCCCGGGGAATTTGCGCTGCGTGGTTCGCTGTTCGACGTCTGGCCAATGGGCACCGAATTGCCGGTGCGCGTCGACCTGCTGGATGACCGGATTGATTCGCTGCGGCGCTTCGACGCCGAATCGCAGCGTTCGCTCAATGCAATAGAAGCGCTGCGCCTGCTGCCAGCGCGCGAATTACCGCTGGATGCGGCAGCGGTGCGTGATTTCAGGCGACGCTTTCGCCTGCGCTTCCCGGGGGATGTTGCGCGCATGAGCGTCTATCGAGGGGTCAGCGAAGGTCTCGCGCCGCCCGGCATCGAGTTCTACCTGCCGCTGTTCTTCGAGGCCACCGCCAACCTGTTCGACTATCTGCCGACCGACCTGGTGCTGGCCACTGATCTGGATCTCGAAGCCGCACTACAGGGCGCATGGAGCGCGATCGGCGCGCGCCATGAAGAGCATCGCCACGACATCGAGCGTCCGTTGCTGCCGCCCGCAGAGGCTTTTGTCAGCGCCACCGAACTGGCGGCGCAACTGGCCGGCCATCCGCAGGTGCAGATCGAACGCTTCGGTGCTGCGGACGCCGTCAGCGAATCGCCATTGGGCGTGGCTCACGCCGGCGCAGCGTTCAGCGACGCGCCACCGGGCGCCAGCCTGCTGCCACGCGGCTTTCGCCTCGATGCGCGCGCCACGCAGCCGTTGGCGCCACTGATCGAGTTCCTCGATGACTATCCCGGCCGCGTGCTGATCGCCGCGGATTCCCCCGGGCGGCGCGAAGTCATCAGCCAGATGCTCGGCGCACATGGGCGCTCGCCGCGCGCCGTAGCCGACTGGCCACAGTTTGCCAATGGCGATGCCCGTCTGGCGATTACCCTGGCCGGCGAGATCGGCGGTCTGCAGCTGCGCGACCCAGCGCTGCTGCTGCTGACCGAATCGCAGCTGTTCGGCAATCGTGCGCGCCAGGAACGGCGCCGCCGGCGCAGCGCCGCCGACCCGGCCACGATTCTGCGCAATCTGCAGACTCTGGAGCCCGGCTCACCGGTAGTGCACGAAACCTACGGTGTCGGTCGCTACCTGGGACTCGAGGTGATGGAAATCGGCGGCGACCTCGGCGAGTTCCTGACACTGGAGTATCGCGATGGCGATCGCGTCTATGTGCCGGTGCATGCCCTGCACCTGGTCAATCGCTACACCGGCGGCAGCCCCGAGGCCGCGCCGCTGCATAAACTCGGCACCGATCAGTGGGCCAAAGTGCGCAGGCGCGCGGCCGAAGCGGTCCGCGATGTCGCTGCCGAGCTGCTCGATCTGTACGCACGACGCCAGGCGCAGGTGGCGCCCGTGCTGCAGGCCGGCGAGCTGGAATACCAGACCTTTGCCAATGCCTTCCCCTTCGAAGAGACAGCTGACCAGGCCGAGGCGATTGCCAAGGTCAAAGACGACATCGGCCGACCCACGCCCATGGATCGCATCGTCTGCGGCGATGTGGGCTTTGGCAAGACCGAGGTGGCGATGCGTGCCGCGTTCATCGCCGTGCAGTCCGGGCACCAGGCGATCGTGCTGGTGCCCACCACGCTGCTGGCCGAGCAGCATCTGCAGAATTTTCGCGATCGCTTCGCCGACTGGCCGGTGCGTATCGAGGCGCTGTCGCGCTTTCGTTCCGGCAAGGAGAGCAGCGCGGTGCTGGCCGGCTTTGCCGGCGGCCAGGTCGATATCCTGGTGGCTACCCATCGCCTGCTGCACGCCGACGCGCACGCCAGGAATATGGGCCTGCTGATCATCGACGAAGAGCACCGCTTCGGGGTGCGTGACAAGGAGCGCCTGAAAACCTGGCGCGCCGCCGTGCACGTGCTGACGCTCACCGCGACGCCGATTCCGCGCACCCTGAACATGGCGCTCGGCGGCCTGCGCGAACTCTCGCTCATCAGCACACCGCCCGCGGCGCGGCTGGCGATCAAGACCTCGGTGTGCGAATGGCACGGCCCGACGGTGCGCGAGGCGGCGCTACGCGAGTTGCGGCGCGGCGGCCAGATCTACCTGGTGCACAATGAGATCCAGGGCATCGATAAACTGGCGGCTGAATTTTCCGCGCTGGTGCCCGAAGCACAGGTGCGCGTCGGCCATGGCCAGATGCGCGAGCGCGACCTTGAACAGCTGATGGTCGATTTCCATCATCGGCGTTTCAACGTACTGGTGTGCACGACCATTATCGAAAGCGGCATCGACGTGCCGAGCGCCAATACCATTCTCATCAACCGCGCTGATCGACTGGGGCTCGCACAGCTGCACCAGCTGCGCGGCCGCGTTGGCCGCTCGCATCATCGCGCCTACGCCTATCTGATCGTGCCCTCGCGGCGCGGCCTGAGCGGCGATGCCGCCAAGCGACTCGAGGCGATCGAAGCGATGGAAGAGCTGGGCGCGGGCTTCCTGCTCGCCACCCATGACCTGGAAATCCGCGGCGCCGGTGAGTTTCTCGGTGAACAGCAGAGTGGCGAGCTCTCGGAGGTGGGCCTGAGCATGTACCTTGATCTGCTCGGGCAGGCGGTCGCTGCCATGCGCGCGGGACGAACCCCGGCGCTCGAGCGACCATTGGCCGCACTCAGCGAAGTGGAACTGCATGTGCCGGCACTGCTGCCTGAAGATTTCGTGCCCGATGTGCAGCTGCGCCTCGCGCTCTATCAGCGCCTGGGCGCGGCCTCGGCGAGCGAGCTTGCCGATATGAACGGTGAGCTGCTCGATCGCTTCGGACCCTTGCCGGTACCGGCCGACAATCTGCTCAAGGTCGCCGGGCTGCGGCTGCGCGCCCGCGCCCTCGGGCTGCGGCGGCTGGACCTGGGCCCGCAGGGCGGCAGCGTGCAGTTCGATGCCCAGCACGGCGTCGATGCCGATGCCGTCATCGACCTGCTGCGCAATGATGCACGAGTCTATCGAATGGACGGACCGGCAAAGCTGCGCATCAGCTGTCCGTTGCCACAGCCGGCCGAGCGCCTCGCTTTCGCCGCCAGGCTGATGACGCGGCTGACGCCCAAATCCCGCTAACGCCGCTCAGCCCTGACGCCACGCGATGCCAGCCACCCTGCCCGCCTGCTAACATGGCGCCATGAGTCCGCTGCGCACCCTCGCCTGCCTGACAGCCCTGCTGCTGTGGCAGCCATCAGCACTGCCCGCCAGCGCGGCTGTCACCAGCGCGTACCAGGTTGAAGTCATCATTTTTCGCGCCGTGACGCCCCCGCCTGGTGAAGATCTGGCCGCGCCCGCAGAAGGACGCGGCTTCGGCAGCGGGTCCTCGCCGGACACTCCGGCGCCGTCCGTATTGCGCCAGCTCGACGCCTCGCAGATGCAGCTGGGCGGACTTGCTGCGCGCCTGCGCGCGGGCGGCAGCTGGCGGGTGCTGGCGCATGCCGGCTGGATACAGACTGCGGCCGATTGGCCGAAACACGCCGGCCTTGGACTCGCCGATCTGGGCCTGGCCGCCCCGGATCTGCACGGCAGCATTTACCTGGAACGCGGCCAGCAGTATCTGCATCTGGGCGTCGATCTGCAGCTGGGCACCGACCCGGCATGGTCGTTGCGCGAACTGCGCAAGGTGAAATTCAACGAGAAGAATTATTTCGATCACCCGGGTTTCGGCGTCATTGCCATCGTCAGCCCGGTGCGCCGCGCCGTTCCGTGACGCAGTTGACATCCGCCGCCATGCAGGATGGCGTGCTGGCAGCCGATAAACCGTTCCTATGGAACACTATGACGTCATCGTAATCGGCAGCGGACCGGCCGGCGAAGGCGCCGCCATGATGGCCACCAAGAGTGGCAAGCGCGTAGCGGTAATCGAACGTCACAGCGAAGTGGGCGGCGGCTGCACCCATTGGGGCACTATTCCCAGCAAAGCGCTGCGCCATGCCGTCAAGACGCTGCGCGATGCGCGCCGCGACCCGCTGCTGCGCTCACTGCGCGCCAACCTGCAGGTCGAATTCCCGCAATTGCTGGCCTCGGCCGGCAGCGTGACCACCGCCCAGGTGGCCAGCCGCCGGCGTTTCTATGATCGCAACCATGTGCCGGTGTACGGTGGTTCAGCCTGGTTCGTCGATGAGCACACGCTCGAGGTGCGCACCAGGGCCGGCACGGCCGAACGCATCAGCGCTGATTACGTGGTGATCGCCGCCGGCTCGCGCCCGTTCCGGCCGCCCGAGCTCGATTTCAGCAACCCGCGGGTGCGCGACAGCGACACGGTGCTGCATTACAACGCCAGCCCCTTTGCGGTCACCATTTTTGGCGGCGGCGTCATCGGCTGCGAATACGCCTCGATATTCCTGAATCTCGGCTGCAAGGTCACCCTGGTCAACACCCAGGAGCGGCTGCTGTCCTTCCTGGATGACGAGATCGCCGAGGCGCTCTCCTATCACCTGCATGAGCAGGGCTGCGTGATCCGCCACAATGAAAAATTCGCTGGTCTGGAAGCCCGTGCCGACGATGTGGTGTTGCTGCTGGAGTCGGGTCGGCGCATCAAGTCGGACCTGCTGCTGTGGTGCAACGGCAGGGTCGGCAACAGTGACGCCATGAATATCGAAGCCGCGGGCGTGGCGGCTACGCCGCGCGGCCAGATCACCATCAACGAGCACTACCAGACGGCGCGGGCGCACATCTACGCGGTCGGCGATCTGGCAGGTCCACCCGGGCTGGCCAGCGCCGGTTACGTGCAGGGCTGCCACGCCGTGCAGCACCTGATGAACCCGGAACGGCAGGCCATACGACTCGACCTGGTGCCCAGTGGCATCTATACGTTGCCGGAGATTTCCTCAGTCGGCCTGACCGAGCGCGAGCTGCTGGCGCAGAAGATACCCTACGAAGTCGGCCAATCCAGCTTCAAGAACCTGGCGCGCGCGCAGATGACGGATGAAAAGATCGGCATGCTCAAACTGCTGTTCCACACCGAGACGCTCAGGGTGCTGGGCGTGCATTGCTTTGGCGACGGGGCGGCCGAAATTGTCCACATCGGCCAGACCGTGATGGCCAGCAATGATCTGAACAACCTGCGCTACTTTACCAACGCGACCTTCAACTACCCGACCATGGCCGAGGCGTATCGGGTGGCGGCGTATAACGGCCTGAATCGACTGAGCTAGCACTTGTCGACACCTGGGCGATCGGCCTAGGCCGCGGCGTCATCCATGTATTTACGGTAAGCCTCATAGACCATGAACCACAGCGAATACACCGTCAGCCGGCCCCAGAAATCGACAAACACCAGGTTGTGCGGGTCGTTGCTGATCTTGTCGAAGTAGGCCAGCAGCAGGAACAGAGGAATATTGGCGCACACCAGCAGTAGCACGAGGTACTTCAGTGTTGTATTGCGCAGCAGATATTTTCTGAACAGCGCGTAACCAATAATCCAGAACGAATAGATCGTAAACCGCCCCCAGAAATCAACGAACACCAGTCCTCTGCCTTGGCTGCTGAGCAGATGAAACCAGGCTAGCACCAGAAACAACGCCGTGTTGGCGCACACCAGCGCTGCGGCCACAATCCTGACGACTGCTCTTGAGGAGACGCTCTGACTGGTCACGCAAAATCCTTGTCGGTAGCGAGCACCACCGCGCCCTCTGACTTTACGCGGCAACGCGTCAGCGCGCGAGTGGCAGCCTGCAGCAATGCCTCGGGCTGCAGCTTGGGGCCCGGCATGATCATGGCGACGGCAACGCTGATGGTCACGTATTTTTCAGGCGCAGCACGTGGGTGGTGGATGCGCTGTTCAAGCACCCGCTGCACGATGCCCTCGGCAAAGCCTTTGACGGCGTCGCGATCGGTATTGCGCGCCAGCGCGCACAGCGTACCGCCCTCCCAGCGCGCCACCAGGTCGGAGCCGCGGCGAAAGGCCGCACAGATGACACCAGACAGGCGGCGGATGCAGGCATCGCCGGCCGGGCGACCGAAGGTGTCGTTGTAGGCGCCGAGCGCGTCGATGTCAAACATCAGCAGGGTCAGCATACGGGTCTCGCGCTGGGCGCTCTGCCAGTCGTGGCGCAGCAGTTCCTCGAAATAGCCACGCGCGCATAGGCCGGTAAGCCGGTCTTCACGCATCCAGGTCGGCAGCCCGGCCACGGCGCGCGTGCCACTGGCGCGCTCACGCTCGCCGACCGCGCGCTCGCGCTCGCCGACATCGCGATAGAAACCGATGACGTGCGTGACCCTGCCGTCGGTAGCGCGTACCGGCTCGATCCGAAGCTCGACCCAGAACTGCGTACCATCCTTGCGATAGTTGTGCAGCAGCACGCGTGTGCTCTCGCCGCGCTCGAGTGCAGCGCGCAGCGGCGCGCGGCCTTGCTGTTCGCGATCGCTCTCCTGCAGCCGGCGCAGATCACTGCCCTGCAGTTCGCTGGACGAGTAGCCGCTCAGCCGTTCAAAGGCCGCGTTGGCGTACACCACCGGGTGCTCAGGTCCGCGCGCTGCGCAGATCACGATGCCCTCGGGCGCAGCGTCCAGTACGCCGCGCAGGAACGGTACTGTCCACTCACTCATGCCTGCCCCGGTGTCATTCATGCCGACGCGCCGCCGTCGAACTCCAGCTGCGTCGGCGCCACGCAGCGCTGCAGGGCCGCGACACACTCCTGCCATGCTGCCGAGGCCAGCAGCAGCGCGCGCTCCGGGTGATGGCGGGCGCGCAGGCGGGCCAGGCGCAGGTGTGCAGCAGCATCTGGCGCAACCCTGAGGCCGTCGAGCAGCGCCACCACACTGGCGCGCGAGTTGCACACCGGCAGCACATCACAGCCGGCGTGCAGCGCCAGGGTGGCGCGCGCACAGATATCGCCGTAGGCCGCCGCGCCCGCCATGGACAAATCGTCGGCAAATACCGTGCCCTTGAAGCGCAACTCGCCGCGCAGCAGCTCGCCGATCCAGCGCCGTGACAGGCTGGCCGGCAACGCATCGATCTGGGGAAACAGGACGTGCGCGACCATCACCGCCGGCAGCCCGTTGTCGATCAGTCGTCGATACGGCGCCAGGTCAGCGTCGAGATCGACCAGCGCGCGCCTGTCTATGGGCAAGGCCAGGTGTGAATCCGCCACCACGGCCCCGTGCCCCGGAAAATGCTTGGCGGTCGCCGCCATGCCGGCATCGCGCATGCCGTGCATATAGGCCACGGCGAGCTCGGCGACGCGGTCGGCACGGCTGTGCAGGGCCCGATCGCCAATTACGCTGGAAAGCCCGTAGTCGAGATCAACACAGGGCGCAAAGGAAAAATCGAGGCCGCAGCTGAGCAGTTCGGAGGCCATCAACCAGCCGTGGCGGCGCGCCAGATCAAGCCCCAGCGCAGCTGACAGGTCGTATTGATGGCCGAGCTGGCGCAGCGGCGGGAGCGCCGTGAAACCGGTGCGGAAGCGCTGCACCCGGCCGCCCTCATGATCGACGGCCACCAGCAGCGCCGGATTGCGCAGCGCGTGAATCCCGGCCACCAGCTGTGTGAGTTGCCCGGGGTCAGCATAGTTGCGTGTGAACAGGATCACACTACCGACCAGCGGGTGCGCCAGCAGCTCGCGATCCTCGGCACTGAGCGAGGTGGCGGCGATGTCGACCATCAGTGGCCCGAGACTCATGGTTTCTTCACGCAGCGGCGCGGGCAGCGGCCCGTCATGGACACATCATAAGCTCATGGGCGCAAGGCTTCCCGTGCGCGCTTCTCAGGACGCGCCGCCGGGCGCCAGCACGGCAATGGATTCGACGTGGGCCGTCTGCGGAAACATGTCGGCAACGCCGGCTGCCAGCAGTTCGAAGCCATGCGTATGCACCAGCTCACCCAGATCGCGCGCCAGGCTGCCCGGGTGGCAGGAGACGTACACCAGGCGCCGAGGCGCCAGGCGCGCCAGCAACGGCAGCACTTCGCGAGCGCCAACGCGGGGCGGATCAAGCAGCACGTGGCTGTACGGGCCGCGCGCCCAGGGCGCAGCTACGACCCCGGCTGGCATCCCCGCGACCCTGTCAAGTTCGCTGCTGGCGAGATTCGCGCTGACGAAGTTCGCGTTGGCAATGCCATTGCGGGTCGCGTTGTCGGCGGCCCGTGCCACCAGCCCGGCATCGCCCTCGACGCCCACTACGCTCGCCGCGCGACGTGCCATCGCCAATGTGAAATTTCCCAACCCGCAATACAGATCGAGGACCCGCGCCTGCGCATCGAGCTCGAGCAAATCGACGACGCGGCTGACCAGGGCGCGATTGAGCGCGCCATTGACCTGGATGAAATCGCTGACTCCAAACTGCAGGCGCAGAGCGAACTCCGGCAATGCGTAGTCGAGCGTGGCGGCCGGCTCGCGCAGCGGCTGAACGGTATTGGGGCCGCCGGGCTGCAGGTAGATGCGCAGCCCATGCGCGGCTTCGAATTCCAACAGTCGCTGGCGATCCGCGTCGCTGGGCGCATCGAGCACCCGCAATACCAGTACCACGCAATCATCGCCCACCGACACCTCGATCTGCGGCAGGCGCTCGCGTATCGACAGGCTGGTGAGCAGCACACCCAGTGGCGCCACCAATTCGCCCACTGGTGCGCTCAGGACTTCACAGCGCTGCAACTCGGCCACATGCGAGGACAGGCGTTCGCGAAACCCGACCAGCGAGCGCTCCCGGGTACAGACGAAGCGCGCGCCGAGCCGCGCGCGGCGCCGATACTGCCACGGTGGCCCGGCGAGCGGCGCCAGCCAGCGCTGCGGCGCTACCTTGCCCAGGCGCTCGAGCGTCTCGCGCAGTTGCTGCTCCTTGGTGCTCAGCTGCGTGCTGCTGTCCAGGTGCTGCAGCGCGCAGCCGCCGCACACGCCAAAGTGCGCGCAGCGCGGCGTGACGCGTGCGGCCGAGGGCTCGAGCACGGCGTCGAGCTCGGCCTGGTCGTACTGGCTATGGGCACGGCGGCGCACGAAGCGCACCAGTTCGCCGGGCAGCGCACCGGCGACGAAGGCGCTCTTGCCGTTGCGCACCACGCCTTCGCCGTCGTGGTTGAGTGACTCGACGCGCCCGGTTTCGGGCGCGGTAGACAGGCGCCGCCTCAACCCGCAGCCTGCCAGGCTTGCAGGAATTGCCCATGATGGAGCGCCGTGGAGGCGCGCAGCAGCGCGCGCAGGCGCTCCAGTTCTTCATCGTAGGCGCTGCGGTCCAGGCGCGCACGAAACAATTCGAAACGCAGCAGGATCAGGTAAGTATTGAGCACATCGGTTTCGCAATAATCGCGCACCGCCGCGAGCTTGCCATCGAGAACGGCATCCCAGACCTGGGCACCGGAAAATCCGAGCTTGCCCGGCAGGCCCAGCAACACCGCCATGTCGGCCAGCGAAGCGCGCGCCCGCCCCTGGAAGCTCGAGAGCACATCCATCAGATCGAGATGGCGCCAGTGATAACGGCTGAAATAATTGTTGTAGCGAAAGCTCGTGTCGCTATCGCCCATTTCCCAGTAGCGCGGCGCGCTCACGCCGGCCTTGAGCGCCCGATAGTGCAGCACCGGCAGGTCAAAGCCGCTGCCGTTCCAGGACACCAGGTCCGGCGTGTATTTGTCGACGCCCTCGAAAAAGCGCGTGATCAGGTCGGCCTCGCTCGAGTGCAGATCACCCAGGCTCCACACTTTGAGCTGATCGCGGCTGCGCAGCACACAGGAAATGGCCACCACGCGATGCTGCTCAAAGGGCAGGAAATCACTGCCGCTTTCCTGGCGGCGCAGGGTGTACATGGCCTTGGCTACCTGGGCATCGCTGAGTCCGTCAAGATTCAGCAGCCGCCGCCCGAGCTCGACGTCCGGCACGGTCTCGATGTCGAATACCAGGCGCGTCATCGGCGCACCACGCGGCTGGGCCTGGCGTTCTTGCCGCGCTTGACCCGCCGGGCGCGAGCCGGGCGTGCGCTGGGCGCGGCAGCACGACGGCTTGGCGCCTTCATCAACACGGCCACGGCGACGATCAGGCCGGCCTCATCGGTCAGCGTCACGTGGCCGTCGCCCACACCGAGCTTGCGGCGCAGGCGCTCGCCACGCGCCGAGTAGATGACTTCCGGCTTGCCCCAGGCATTCTGCTCGATGCCCACATCGCGTATCCACAAGCCGTGCGCGAAACCGGTGCCCATGGCTTTGACCAGCGCCTCCTTGGCGGCGAAGCGCATCGCCAGGAAGCGTTCGGGACGCCGCGTTTTCGCCAGTTGTGCGTGTTCGGCCGGCAGCAGCAGGTGGCCCACAAAACGCTCGCCAAAGCGCTGCCAGGCCGCCGTAATGCGCGCCTGCTCCAGGACGTCGATGCCAATGCCGTAGATCATGGCGGCATCAGGCGCGCGCCGCGCGCATCTGGGCGTGCATGCTGCGCACCGCCTCTGGCAGACCGGTAAACACAGCCTGCGCGACGATCGCATGGCCGATGTTCAGTTCGCTGATCTCGGCGATTGCCGCCACGGCGCCGACATTTCGATAGTTGAGCCCGTGACCGGCGTGCACCGCCAGGCGGCGCTGTGCGCCGTGGCGCGCCGCCAGGCGCAGGCGTTCGAGTTCATGGGCCTGGCGCGCACCACCCGCCTCGGCGTATTCGCCGGTATGCAGTTCAATGACCGCCGCGCCACAGTCGAGTGCCGCATCGATCTGTGCCGGATCCGGATCGATGAACAACGCGACCCGGATGCCGGCCGCGCGCAAGCGCTCACAGGCGCGGCGGATGTCAGCCTGGGCGCCACGCACATCAAGGCCGCCCTCGGTGGTGAGTTCAGCGCGACGTTCCGGTACCAGGCAGCAATCGGCGGGCTTGAGCTCGCAGGCCAGCGCCAGCATCGCTTCAGTGTTGGCCATTTCCAGGTTCATGCGCGTCGCCAGCAGACCGCGCAGCGCACGCACGTCGCGCTCCTGGATGTGGCGGCGATCTTCGCGCAGGTGCAGGGTGATGTTGTCGGCGCCGGCCTGCTCGGCCAGCAGCGCCGCATACACGGGATCAGGGTAACTGGTGCCGCGCTGCTGACGCAGCGTGGCCACGTGATCGATGTTCACGCCCAGTTCGATCAGGCCCGGCTGTATTGCGCTGCTCATCCGCTGACCCGCTCCATTCTGGCGACCGCCCGCGCCACCTTGCGCGTGCGCAGTTCGCGGCCTTCAAGGCAATGATCGAGGGCGGCGCGCAGCAAAGCGCGCGCCGCACGCTGATCTTCCGGGTCGGTGGGCAATTCGCCATCGGCCAGCATCAGCAGCAGGCGCCCGCAGATGCCGCTGCCCGCGCTCTCACGCACGCCCTCGCCCGCCGTGAAATGATAGTACGCCTCGGGCCGCACTGCGCGCCCGGCAGCGCATTCGCGCCTGAGCTCCATGCCAAAGCCCAATAGCTCGAGCAGGCACAATTCAAAATGCCGCAGCGTTGTTTCGAGCGCCGCGCCGGCGCGCATGCGCTCCAGCGTGGCCGCATACTGGGCGTAGAGCTCCGGCTGCGGATCGTGCGGCACGGTCAGCTTGAGCAGCAGCTCGTTGAGATACCAGGCGCTGAGCAGGCTCGTGGGCGCCATGGCCGCCGGCGGCGCGCCATCGCCTTCGGCACCGGTCAGTGTAGGCGCGTCACCACGCCCGCTCCACGACAGCAACAGCGGCCGGAACGGCTGCAACCCGGAGAAACGCGTGCGCGGGCCACGGGCCGCGCGGGCAAAGGTGGTCAGCCGGCCAAAATCGGCGCTGAACACGTCGATTATCAGGCTGCTATCGCGCCACGGGCGCTGATGCAGGAGGTAGCCGCGGACCAGCTGCACGCGTTGGCTGGAGCGCATCATTCCAGTTCCAGCTGCTGGAGTGCGCGCGCATCATCAGCCCAGTTCTCGCGCACCTTGACGAACAGCGTGAGGTGGTGGCGCCGCCCGAAAATATGATTGAGTTCCATGCGCGCACTGCGCCCGATGCGCTTGAGCCGCTCGCCGCCGGCGCCGATGACGATGGGCTTCTGCCCGGCCCGATCGACCCAGATGAGGGCACTGACTTCGCAGCGCCCATCCGGGGTCTCGGTCAGACTCTCGACCTCCACCGCGATGCCGTAGGGCAGCTCTTCAACCAGTTCGAGCGTGAGTTTCTCGCGGATGCTTTCGGCAATGCGGAATTTGTCGCTGCGATCGGTGACCTGCCCGGGCGGGAACATGCGCTCGCCTTCCGGCAGCGCCGCCAGAATAGTACGCCGCAGGTCATCCAGATTGGCGGCACGCAACGCCGAGATCGGCACGATCGCCAGGAATTCGGCGCGCCTGGCCAACTCTTCCATGTAGGGCAGCAGCCGCTCGCGCGGAAACACGCGATCGATCTTGTTGACCACGCAGATCACCGGGTGCCGGGAATCGAGCACGCGTTGCAGCGCGAGTTCGTCTTCGTCGGTCCAGCGCAGCGCTTCAACCAGCAGCACGGCGAGGTCGGCATCGCCCAGCGCCGCGGTCGCGGTGCGATTCATGGCACGGTTGAGCGCGCGTTGCGGCCCGTGATGCAGGCCGGGCGTGTCGACCAGGGCGATCTGGCCCTCGCTCGACTCGATGATGCCGATGAGCCGATGGCGCGTGGTCTGCGGCCGCGGCGTCACGATGCTGAGTTTCTGCCCGAGCAGTGCGTTGATGAGCGTCGACTTGCCGACATTCGGCCGACCTACCAGGGCGGCAAAGCCGCTGCGATAAGCGCTCATGTCAACCCGCTCATGCGGGCAACTGCGTCAGCAGCGCCTGCGCCGCAACCTGCTCGGCGCGACGACGGCTCAGGCCGGTGCCGGCAGCCTGCAGGCGCAAGGCGTCAATCGTGCAGCTCACCTCGAAGACCTGCGCATGCGACTCGCCTTCTGTTCCGGTAACGCTGTAGCGCGGCAGTGCCAGGCCGCGCCCCTGCAGCCATTCCTGCAGGCGTGTCTTGGCGTCCTTCTGCTCATCGACGTCGCCGGCGGCAGCCGGTTCAAGTGCCGTCAGGGCCGGACCCAGGACGCGCAGCAGCACCTCGCGCACCGTGGCGAAGCCGGCCTCGAGATAGAGCGCACCGCACAGCGCCTCGAGCGCGTCGGCAAGAATGGATTCGCGGCGAAAGCCGCCGGTCTTGAGCTCGCCGGCGCCCAGCTCGAGCACCTCGCCCAGTTCAAGGGCGGTAGCGATACGCGCCAGCGAGGCGCCACTGACCACGGCCGCACGCAGGCGGCTCAAGGACCCTTCGTCGGCCTGCGGGTAGCGGCCATAGAGAAACTCGGCGACCACCAGGTTGAGGATCGCATCGCCCAGAAACTCCAGCCGCTCATTGTTGGCGCGCCCGGCGCTGCGATGCGTGAGCGCCTGCTCGAACAGCTGCGGGTCAACGACCTGATAGTGAAGCTGGCGCAGCAGCCACCCGGCGGCGCGCTCGCTCATCACTGCAAATCGACCTGCTTGCGAAACTGTACCAGTATCAGCACGTTGGCAAACAATGGCGCCGGATCCTCGTAATCGGCCACTGCCACCCAGCGCTCGCCGTCACGATGGATGTCGATCTCCTTGGCGGTCGGGTGATCGATGTATTCAACATCAAAGCGCTTTTCGAGCGAAGCACGCAACGCCACCGGATTGATCTGCGATTCGCCACGGGTATCTGCCGCCAGCTGCTCGAGTGAGCGCACCACGCGGAAGTAGTTGAGATACAGCGGCGTGACCCGGATGCCGACGTAGACCATGACGGCCAGCGGCATCAGCAGGAACATCCAGCCGATGAAGGTCACGCCACGTTGGTGCTTGCGCATGTAACCATCCTCCCCGGGTCAGTCGCCCGGACTAATCAATATGATTGCCAATTCGCCGCCAGTTTGGGCCACCGGAGCGCTGCAGGTCCCAATTGAACCAGATTCTCGAGGCCCTGCCGACCAGATTTTCCTCCGGCACGAAACCCCACACCCGTCCGTCCGAACTGTTGTCGCGATTGTCACCGATCATCAGATATTGGCCGGGCGGCACCCTGATGTCGAATTTATCGTTGCGATCCGGGTCATTGCCGTGTTCGCTGTCATCGCACAGATAGCTGCGTTCGTTGCTGCGGTTGCAGCTGGCGACCGGCAGAATACCAATCTCGCCGCTGGTGCGGCAGGAGAGCATCTGATGGCGGTGGCTGCCAAGCTGCTCAAACCCCAGGCGTAAATTCAGGTAACAGCCGTCATTGTAACGGCCAGCGTCGGCGACCGGCACCGACGTGCCGTTGATGATCAGCTGATCGTCCTGCACCGAGACCGTGTCGCCCGGCAGGCCGACCAGCCGTTTGATGTAGTTGACGGCCGGATCCGGCGGATAGCGAAACACCACCACATCGCCACGCTGCGGTTCGCCCACGGCCACGAACTTCTGGTTCAGGACCGGCAGGCGCAGGCCGTAGGCAAATTTATTGACGACGATGAAATCACCATCGAGCAAGGTGGGCATCATCGAATCGGAGGGGATGCGAAACGGCTCGAAGATGAATGAACGCACCAGCAGCACCAGCGCCGCCACCGGCAGGAAACTGCGGGCGTAGTCCACCGTTACCGGCAGCATCAGCGCGCTGGCGGCCACCCCGGCCGCCGCCGCGCGCCGCAGTCGCGCCGGCGCCAGCAGGTAGCGGTCGATCACCCAGATGAACCCGGAAACCAGCAACACCAGGGTCAACACCAGCGAGAAATCGAGCCGCTCGGAAGTCAGCAGACGCCCGATGGCACCCAGAATGGCTATCGGCAGCACCATGTAGACCACGCGCAGCCAACCCGGATCGCGCGCTTCGGCGGGTAGCGCCGCCAGCCGCCGCCCCGGCCGGATGAACCAGTCATCGATGACGCCCACCACCGTCAACGGCAGGGCCAGGTAGGTCAGAAATGTGAGTATTTGCATCTTCATGGCTGATCCTTAACTTGCGCCGTGCGCGGCCTGCCGCGCAGCGCTCACTTGCGACCGATCTTGAGCACCGCCAGGAAGGCCTCCTGCGGAATCTCCACCTGGCCAACCTGCTTCATGCGCTTCTTGCCTTCCTTCTGCTTCTCGAGCAGCTTGCGCTTGCGGCTCAGGTCGCCGCCATAGCACTTGGCCAGCACGTTCTTGCGCAGCGCCTTGACGGTGGCGCGCGCGATGACATGGCTGCCGATCGCCGCCTGCACCGCCACCTCAAACATCTGCCGCGGAATCAGCTCCTGCATCTTGTCCACCAGTTCGCGGCCGCGCTGGTACGAGCTGTCGCGGTGAATGATCAGCGCCAGCGCATCGACCTTCTCGCCGTTGATCAGCACATCGAGTTTGACCAGCGGCGCGGCCTGAAAATGGCTGAATTCGTAGTCAAAGGAAGCATAGCCACGACTCGAGGATTTCAGGCGATCGAAGAAATCGAGCACCACTTCGGCCAGCGGCAGTTGATACTGCAGTGACACCTGCGTGCCCAGAAACTGCATTTTCTTCTGCACCCCGCGCTTCTCGCTGCACAGGCCAAGCACCGCGCCGACGTAGTCGGGCGGCACCAGAATATTGGCGGTGATGATCGGCTCACGCACTTCGGCAATCCGGTCAGGCGAGGGCAACTTTGCCGGGCTGTCAATCAGCAGCACCTTGCCGTCGGTGCAGGCCACTTCGTAAACCACGGTCGGGGCACTGGTGATCAGCTCGAGCTGGTATTCGCGCTCCAGCCGCTCCTGCACGATGTCCATGTGCAGCAAGCCGAGAAACCCGCAGCGAAAGCCAAAACCCAGCGCCGTGGAGGCCTCGGGCTCGTAGTGCAGCGCCGAGTCGTTGAGCCGCAGCTTGGCCAGGGCGTCGCGAAAACTCTCATAGTCCTCGGAGTTGATCGGAAACAGGCCGGCGAACACGCGCGGCTGCACCTGCTTGAAACCGGGCAGCGGCGCAGCACAGGGGCGTGAATCGTGAGTGATGGTGTCGCCCACCGGCGCGCCATCGATCTCCTTGACCCCGGCGATGACGAAGCCGACCTCGCCGGCGCTCAGCGCTGGCAGGGCCATGGACTTGGGGGTAAAGCAGCCGAGCTTGTCGACGCCGTGACTGCGGCCGGTCGACATCATGCGCAGCTTTTCACCCTGGCGCAGCGTGCCATTCACTACCCGCACCAGCGACACCACGCCCACGTAATTGTCGAACCATGAGTCGATGATCAGTGCCTGCAGCGGCGCCAGCGGGTCGCCGGCCGGCGGCGGAATGCGCGCCACGATCGCCTCCAGCAGTTCGGGCACGCCCGCGCCGGTCTTGGCGCTGACGCGCACCGCGTGCTCGGCGCTGATGCCGATGATTTCCTCTATTTCGGCGGCGACGCGCTCCGGCTCGGCCGAGGGCAGATCGATCTTGTTGATGACCGGCAGCACCTCGAGGCCCTGCTCGACGGCGGTGTGGCAGTTGGCGACGCTCTGTGCTTCGACGCCCTGGGAGGCGTCAACCACCAGCAGCGCGCCTTCGCAGGCCGCCAGGCTGCGGGACACCTCGTAGGAAAAATCGACGTGGCCCGGGGTATCGATCAGGTTGAACTGATAGCGCTGGCCGCTCGGCGAGTTGTAATAGAGCGTCGCGCTCTGCGCCTTGATGGTGATGCCGCGCTCGCGCTCCAGTTCCATGGAATCGAGCACCTGCGCCTGCATCTCGCGCTCTTCCAGGCCACCACAGAGCTGAATCAGGCGGTCGGCGAGCGTCGATTTACCGTGATCAATATGGGCGATGATCGAGAAATTTCGTATGAATTGCATCAAGTAGGAAACCCGGGACCCCAGGGGCCGGGGCGCGCGGATTATAGCCGCAAAAGCCGCAGCAGTTCCGCGCGATCCAGCCTGAAATGGCACACCGGCACGTCATTGAGCAGCAGTACCGGCAGCTTGAGTCCATAACGCTGCAGGAGTTGCGGGTCGGCATCAACGTCGGCCAGCTCCACGGCCGGTAGCGGGTAGCGCCCGCGCAGTGCCTCGAGCTCGTCTTGCAGCTGCTCACACAGATGGCAATCGGCGCGCGTAACCAGCGTCAGGCGTGCTCCCTGCGCAGGCTCCATCAATGATGCCCGCGCTCACTCGGGCGGCCCGCCGCGCTGCCGGCGCGCAATGAGCCGGCAATGGCGCGTACCGTGCCGGCCGGCACCTCGCCAATCGCGGTTACCTTGTGGCCATCGACAAAAGTGGAGAGTGCCGCCGATGAGCCCAGTGTGGTCATGGTTGGCGGCGCGCGCGCCGGCACGCCGCGGCGAGCTGGCGGGGCGGCGCCTGGCTCCGGCTGCTCGACAAATACCGACACCGAGGCCAGACCGTCGCTGAACACCAGATGGGTGACCGCCGACCTGGTGCCCGGCAGCAGCCGGGTGGAACGAGCCGTCAGGCGAAACCCAGCCGGCAATTGCTCACTCTGCCAGGTCACCTCAGGCGCGCCCGGCATCGCCACCCGCGCGGCACCACTCTGACGCAGCCAACGCCAGGAGCGGGCATCGACCTGCGGCTCGAGAGCGCTGTCGTCGATCTGCGCGGGCAGGGTCAATTCAGTAAATAACAGCTGCTCAACCACGGCCCCGGCGAGCGTGCGCAGCTGGGTCTTGAGTGGCATGGCAGTGGCTTCGTCGATCCAGATCCGGTAGCCGTAGCGCAGCTCGTCCAGCGGCTCGACATCAATGACGTGGGCGGTGCGTCCGCTGACACGCGCCTGCGGCGCTTCGCTCAGGCGGTAGAGCTGCGCAGCAACCGTATTGAGCTTCAGCAGTTCAGTGAGCAACAACCCGTCCGCGGGCGTGCTCTCGACCAGCACGACGCGCTGATCGGGAAAATAAGTGCTCAGCTCGCCGGCCCGGCGCACGAACTCACGGCCGGAGCCGTCCATGGCCTGGATGCGCTCGGCGACGCCACGGTCGCTGACACGGTGCACGATGTGCAGGGTATCGGTCTGCCCGCCGTGTTCGTGCACAAAGGTGCCCTGGTAATTGCGGGTCGCAATGGCGTGGCCCATGCGCTGCAGCCAGGTACGCGGGTCATCGGCCGCCAGCGCTACGGCGGCAGCACCAAGACACAGGCTGACGGAGGCGACTACACGGGCGCTAGTGCGGAACATCAGTGTGCGCATCGGCCGCGGCAGACCCGGTGACTTCAAACGGCAGCACCGCTTCATTGCCGATGAGCGTCGAGAGCAGGCTGCCTCGCACCAGTGGCGACGACACGGAACTGTGCGCTATCGCGTAGTTGGCCAGCGCAGCGGGAATGGCCAGCGTATTGCCGGCACTGCGCGGCGGCACCACGTAACTGGCTGGCTCGCCGCCCTGTTCACGGCCCGACTCACTGGCCACGCCACGACTCGCCGGCAAGAGCGCCAACTGGCTCGCTGCCCGCTGGCTGCTGGCGCGCGGCAGCACCGCATATTCCACGGTCGGCGAGTAGGCCACCAGCGCCTCTTCCTGGGCTGGCACAGTGCCGCGCAGCAGCATGATGGCCGCACCGGCAACGCTGGCGGCAACCGCGGCACCCAGCGCGGCGCTGCGCCAGGCGCGCGCGCGGCGCGCGCCCACGACTGCGCCCGTCGGCGCATCGTGCAACTGTGCGCTGACGCGCCGTGCGAAATCGGCTCTGACCTCGGCCACCGGCTCGGCACGCAGGGCCGCGCCGATTACCGCATAGCGCGACCAGGTGGCGCGCAACTGCTCTTCGCGCACCAGGCGGCGCGACAGCAATTCGCATTCTGCAGCCGGCAATTCGCCATCGAACATGGCCGACAGCTGACTATCCAGTTCGTCTCGATTCACAACAACTCCTGTGCGCGGCCCAGGCCGCCGTCAAAAACCTCGCGCAATTGCCGGTCAATGGCTTCACGGGCACGGAAAATGCGCGAGCGCACCGTGCCGACCGGGCAGTTCATGGCGGCGGCGATCTCCTCGTAGCTCAGCCCGTCAAGCTCGCGCAGTACGATGGCCTTGCGCAGATCTTCGGGCAGCTCGGCGATCGCGGCCTGGACGATATTGCGGATCTCCTCACTCAGCGCCAGACCCTCCGGTGTATCGGGATCTTTCAGGCGCGAGAGCATGTCCGGCCCATCATCATCATTGTGGGCGTCGATTTCGTAGCCCACCGGATTGCGCTTGCGCGCCACCAGCGAATTCTTCGCGGTGTTGATCGCGATGCGATAGAGCCAGGTATAAAAGGCGCTCTCGCCGCGAAACTGCGGCAGTGCGCGGTAGGCCTTGATGAAGGCCTCCTGCGCGACATCCTCGGCATCGGCCGGATTGCGCAGATAGCGCATCACCAGTTTGACGACCTTGTGCTGGTACTTGAGCACCAGCAGGTCATAGGCGCCGCGCTCGCCGGCCTGCACGCGCCGCACCAGGCTCAGGTCGCCCATGGCCGCGCTCATCGCGACAGGCTCTGCAGGCAGCCCTTCGCCAGCGCCGGCGTGCGCAGGGTCTGACCCCGGGGGGATCGGGAAGTTCGCCATAGTTCGGGCCGTCCCTGCACCACCCTTTCCGCCGCTGACACCATTCCCGGAGAGTCTAACAGCAGCGCCCGACTCGGGTTTCATGGCGCCCTGCTGCTGCCGACGGAACCGGAGAATTTCATTCTGGCTTTGAGTGTCCGCCGCGCTTTCGGTTCCACGCCAGACACCTCGAGCGGAAAATATCGGCGCCCACCGGGACCGGGCCAGCTGAGCCACAGCATCGGCCCCAGGCGCTGCGGCGGGGTGGGTTGAACATAAGTACCGCTCATCCCGGGCTCTTGATGCCGCCAGCGCCCATCGGCCTGCCAGCGCAGCCGCCCGCCGCCGGCCCGCAGCGTCAGGGCCCCGCGCCGCAGCGCACCCAGGACCAGCGTCGACACACCCAGCCGGATCCACCCGGGCAGCGCGCAGCCCAAGGCCATTGCGACCGCCAGCGCCAGGCACCACAGGACCCAGGCCGCGGCCAGGCGCCGCGAACCGCGCAGTTCAAGCTCGAGCGGCGGCCAGCTGCGCGACGAGCGCGGCGCAGGCCGGATCGGCGGGGATTTCATGACCAAGCAGGTAACCTGCAATTTCGGGATCGGGCAACTCGAGAAACTGCTCGAACAACGCCTGTTCGGCGGTTGTGGCCTGCGGATAGCGGTGCTCCAGCCAGTTGCGCAGGATCAGGTCCAGCTCCTTCACGCCGCGGCGGCTGCGCCACAGGAGCTGGCCGGGCACGGCGCTCAATGCTGCCGCTCGAGCATCAGGCGCTTGATGTCGGCAATCGCCCGCGCCGGATTAAGATCCTTCGGGCAGGCTTCGGTGCAATTCATGATCGTGTGGCAGCGATACAGTCGGAACGGGTCATTCAGGGCATCGAGCCGCTCGCCGGTGGCCTCATCGCGCGAATCGACGATCCAGCGGTAAGCGGCCAGCAGCGCGGCCGGGCCCAGGTACCGATCACCGTTCCACCAGTAGCTCGGACAGGAGGTCGAACAGCAGGCGCACAGGATGCACGCCGAGGGCCGGTCGATCTTTTCCTGGTCTTCCTTCGACTGGAGCCGCTCGCGGTCAGGCGCCACCGGCGTGCGCGTCTGCAGCCAGGGCTTCACCGCGGCGTACTGCGCGTAGAAATTTCCGAGGTCGGCGACCAGGTCCTTGACCACGGGCAGGTGCGGCAGCGGATAGATGCGCACTTCGCCCTGCCGGAGATCGGCACAGGACTGCGTACACGCCAGGGTATTTACGCCGTTGATGTTCATGGCGCAGGAGCCGCAGATGCCCTCGCGGCATGAGCGGCGCAGCGAAAGCGTCGGGTCGATCTCGTTCTTGATCTTCAGCAGCGCGTCGAGCACCATCGGCCCGCACGCCGCCATGTCGAGCTCGTAGCTGTCAACGCGCGGCCGTTCGCCGCTGGCCGGGTCAAAGCGGTACACGCGAAACGTGCGCACGACGGCAGCGCCCTCCGGCGCCCGATAGGTCTTGCCGGCGCGGGCGTCGATGCGGGAGTTCGGTGGCAGTGTAAATTCGACCATCTCTAGCAGCCTTGCAACATTAATAGGTGCGGGCCTTGGGCGCCACGGTTTCTACTTCATCGGTCAGCGTGTTCAGGTGCACGGGACGGTAATCGAGCCGTACGCTTCCGGA
>JAYTUZ010000094.1:0-5628 GCA_043744295.1 Gammaproteobacteria bacterium
GAGAGCCAGAGGCCGTGCACGTAGACGACGGCAGCGTTCATCAGCTCGTGGGGGGCGGCTGCCTGACGCGAATATGCAATTCGCGCAGCTGCTGCTCGCTGACCTCGGTGGGCGCGTCGGTGAGCGGGCAGGCTGCGGTCTGGGTCTTGGGAAAAGCGATGACGTCGCGGATGCTCTCGGCACCGGCCATCAGCATGGCCAGCCGATCGAGCCCGAAGGCGATGCCGCCGTGGGGCGGTGCACCGAAGCGCAGTGCATCGAGCAGGAAGCCGAACTTCAAGCGCGCTTCTTCAGCGCCGACGCCCAGCAACTCGAACACGGTGGACTGCAGCTCCTGCCGGAAGATACGCACCGAGCCGCCGCCGATCTCTGAGCCGTTGAGCACGCAATCGTAGGCCTGCGCCAGCGCCGCGCCCGGGTTGGTTTTGAGCGCCTCGGGATCCGGGTTCTTGGGCGAAGTGAAGGGGTGGTGCACGGCCGCCCAGCGGCGCGACTCTGCGTCGTATTCGAACATCGGGAAGTCGACGACCCACAGCGGCGCCCAACCTTCGGTGACCAGCTTGAGATCCTGTGCAACCTTGAGACGCAGCGCGCCGAGTGCGTCGTTGACCACCTTGGCGCTATCGGCGCCGAAGAAGATCAGGTCGTTGTCGACCACGCCGGTGCGCTCGATGATGCCGGCGATCGCGGCGTCATCGAGAAATTTCACAATCGGTGATTGCAGCCCGTCGCGACCCTTGCTGCGCTCGTTGACCTTGATGTAGGCCAGGCCCCTGGCGCCGAAGCGCGCCACAAAAGCCGTGTACTCATCGATCTCCTTGCGCGTCAGCGCGCCGCCGCCAGGCACGCGCAAGGCCGCCACGCGCCCCTGCGCATCGTTGGCGGGCTGCGCAAACACCTTGAAATCGCAGCCTTTGACCAGATCGGCGACGTCAACGAGTTCCAGTTTGACGCGCAGATCCGGCTTGTCGGATCCGTAGCGGCGCATGGCCTCGGCATAGCTCAGGCGCGGGAAGGGATCGGGCAGCGAGAGCTTCATTACTTTGTGAAACAGCTGGCGCACCAGCCCTTCCATCAGCACCATGATCTGTTCCTGCGACAGGAACGAGGTCTCGACGTCGAGCTGGGTGAACTCGGGCTGGCGATCGGCGCGCAGGTCTTCGTCGCGGAAGCAGCGCACGATCTGGTAGTAGCGCTCGAAGCCGCCGATCATCAGCAGCTGCTTGAAAATCTGCGGCGACTGCGGCAGCGCAAAGAATTTGCCAGCGTGGGTGCGGCTGGGCACCAGGTAGTCGCGCGCACCTTCCGGCGTCGCCTTGGTGAGCATCGGTGTCTCGATGTCGACGAAATCGTGGCTGTCCAGATAGTCACGCATCGCCCGCGTAATCGCATGGCGCTGGCGCAGCCGCTTGTTCATCACCTCGCGGCGCAGGTCGAGATAGCGGTAGCGCAGGCGCACTTCTTCGCTCACCTGCTCATCGAGCTGAAAGGGCAGCGGATCGGCGCGATTGAGCAGCTCGATGGCCGTGGCCACAATCTCGATGCGCCCTGAGGCCAACTGCGCATTCACCGTGCCCACCGGCCGTTCGCGCACGCTGCCGGTGACGCGCACCACGAATTCATGGCGCAGTTTTTCAGCGACCGCGAACACTGCACTGGCATCGGGGTTGCAGACGATCTGCACCAGCCCTTCGCGATCGCGCAGATCGACGAAAATCACGCCGCCGTGATCGCGCCTGCGATGCACCCAGCCGGCCACACTGACGGTGGCACCGATCAGGGCTTCATTCACTTGACCGCAGTAGTGGCTACGCATGCTCGGCAAATCCGCGGCCGTCAGGGCCGCAATGGGCTGATGGAAAGGCGCGCGATGTTACGGACCGGGCCGGGGGTACGCAACCGGTGCTGCGCCCTCGTGAACCACGCCCGGGGTGACCACGCCCAGCGTGACGATCATCTTCATGGCCTCATCCACGGTCATATTCAGCGTGTGCGCCTGGCTGCGCGGCACCATGAAGATGAATCCCGAAGTCGGATTGGGCGTGGTGGGCACGAACACGCAGACGTGCTCGACCCCCAGTCTGTCGTTGATCTCCGGCAGATTGTCGGTGGTCTGGAAGCCAATGCTCCAGACACCGGCGCGCGGGTATTCCACCAGCAACACCTGCTTGAACGACTTGCCCGAGTTGGAAAAAATGGTCTCGGAAAAACTCTTCACACCGCCGTATAGCGCACGCACGAAGGGGATGCGCTCGAGCAGGTCTTCCCAGATGGCGACCAGCGCCCGACCGATGAAATTGGTAACCAGCAGACCGGTGAGCAGCACGATCAGGACCGCAAGGATGGCCCCAAAACCTGGAATATGCAGCCCCAGCAGCGTATCGGGCCGTATGGCGCTGGGCAGCACCAGCAGTGTCTGATCCATCAGGGTCAGGATGAATCGCACCACCAGCACGGTGACCAGTACCGGCACCCAGATCAGCAGCCCGTTGATCAGATAGCGGCGCAGGGCCCGCACGAAGTGCTCCCGGCGCACCTGGCTGGAGCGCGTCACCGGCGTTTACCGCCGCGTTTCGGCGTTTTTTTCACAGCCGCGCGCGGCGCAGGTTTCTTGGTGCGCGACTTGCTGGCCGCACCGCCACGGCGAGCGGAGGACTTGTCCTGCGACTCCTTGCCGCCTTTCGACTCAGCCGCCGGCTTGGCATCCCCACTGGCCTTGGCCTCGCCCTTGGCGTCGCCCTTGGCGTCGCCCTTGGCATCGGCTTTGGCATCGGCTTTGGCGTCGGTTTTGGCATCGCTCGCGGCCTTGGCGTCAGCAGCCGGTTTCGCCTCCGCATCAGGCTTGGTGTCGCCACCCGATTCCTCGCGCTCCGGGCCCGCAAGATTGCGCTGGCTGTCTTTTTCCGACTTGAAATCAGTCTCGTACCAACCCGAGCCCTTGAGCCGGAATACCGGGGCCGAAACGAGCTTTTTGAACCCGGGCTTGCCGCAGGAGGGGCATTTCTTCAGCGGCCGGTCGCTGATCTTCTGCAGCACCTCGCTGTAGAACTTGCAGCTTGGGCATTCGTATTCGTAGAAGGGCATGAGAATCCTCAGCAATACCGGGCGGTGGGCATTATAGGGCTGGCGAGCCGGCGGCGCGACGCATAGGGTGAATTGCGTCGCTCCCCGATACTCGCTTTGGCACTCCACCCTATGCGTCGCGCCGCCGGCTCGCCAGCCCCGCAACGGGCAGCGCACGGCTTTGGCGCCGAACGCGCGCGCCGGACTTCACAAATCCGCATCGATGCCGTGGTGAAGACGGTCAGAGGGGAGGGGCGGAGGCGTTGGCTTGCCAAAGCGAGTATCGGGGAGCGACGCAAGCCAATGGCTCCGCCCCTCCCCTCCGACCGTCACCGCCAATTCAGCGACGCGACTTGGTGAAAATCAGCTCCCCCTGCTCGGCGCTAACCACAATGCGATCACCCGGTCCGAATGTACCGGCAAGAATGCGCTGCGCCAGGGGATTCTCGATCTGCTGCTGAATCGCGCGCTTGAGCGGCCGGGCGCCATAGACCGGATCGAACCCGGCCTCGCCCAGTGAGTCGCGGGCGCGATTGTCCAGTTCCAGTTCGATGTCGCGCTCCAGCAGGCGGCGGCGCAGCAGCCCGAGCTGGATATCGACGATGGCGCGAATCTGCTCAGTGCCGAGCGGATGGAACACGACGATGTCGTCGATGCGGTTGATGAACTCGGGCTTGAAATTCTGCTGCACGATTTCCATCACCGCGGTCTTCATGCGCTGGTAGTTGGCCTCGCCGGCCAGCTCGTGAATGACATTTGAGCCAAGGTTCGAGGTCATGATGATCACGGCATTGCGAAAGTCGACGGTGCGACCCTGGCCGTCAGTCAGGCGTCCGTCATCGAGCACCTGCAGCAGCACGTTGAAGACATCGGGGTGCGCCTTTTCCACTTCGTCGAGCAGGATCACGGCATAGGGCCGGCGACGCACGGCCTCGGTGAGATAGCCACCCTCTTCATAACCCACGTAGCCGGGCGGTGCGCCGATCAGGCGCGCGACCGAGTGTTTTTCCATGAATTCGGACATGTCGATGCGCACCATCGACTCTTCGGCATCGAACAGAAACTCGGCCAGCGCCTTGCACAGTTCGGTCTTGCCGACACCGGTGGGCCCAAGAAACAGGAATGAGCCGTTGGGCCGGCGTGGGTCAGCCAGGCCGGCGCGCGAGCGGCGGATGGCGTTGGCGACGATGCGCACCGCTTCTTCCTGCCCGACCACGCGTTTGGCCAGCGCTTCTTCCATGCGCAGCAACTTGTCCTTTTCGCCTTCGAGCATCTTTGCGACCGGAATGCCGGTCCACTTGGAGACCACTTCGGCGATTTCTTCCTCGGTGACCTTGTTGCGCACCAGCTGGTTCTTGCCGGTCTCGGCCGCCTGGGCCTGCGCCAGGCGCTTTTCCAGTTCCGGTACCTTGCCGTACTGCAATTCCGCGACCTTGCCCAGATCGCTGCGGCGGCGCGCGGCTTCCATATCGAGCCGCACCTTCTCAAGCTCCTCTTTGACAGTCGCAGCGCCCTGCAGCGTGGCCTTCTCGGCCTTCCAGATCTCCTCGAGATCGGCCGATTCCCTTTCGAGTCCGGCAAGCGTTTCCTCGAGTATGGCCAGGCGTTTCTTCGTGGCCTCGTCCTGCTCTTTCTTCAGCGCCATCTGCTCGATCTTCAGCTGGATGATGCGCCGGTCGAGCCGGTCGAGAACCTCGGGCTTGGAATCGATCTCCATGCGGATGCGCGCGCCGGCCTCGTCGATCAGGTCGATGGCCTTGTCCGGCAGCTGCCGATCGGCGATATAGCGATGCGAGAGCGTGGCGGCCGCAACAATGGCCGGGTCGGTGATCTCGACGCCATGATGCACTTCGTAGCGCTCCTGCAGGCCGCGCAGAATGGCGATGGTGTCCTCGACCGTGGGTTCGTTGACCAGCACCTTCTGGAAACGGCGTTCGAGCGCGGCATCCTTCTCGATGTACTTGCGGTATTCATCCAGCGTCGTGGCGCCCACGCAATGCAACTCACCGCGTGCCAGTGCCGGCTTGAGCATGTTGCCGGCATCCATGGAACCTTCGGCCTTGCCCGCGCCGACTACCGTATGCAGCTCATCGATGAAAAGGATCACCTGCCCTTCCTGCTTGGCCAGATCGCTGAGCACGGCTTTCAGCCGCTCTTCAAACTCGCCGCGGAACTTGGCCCCGGCGATCAGCGCGCCCATGTCGAGCGACAGAATGCGCTTGTTCTTTAGCCCTTCGGGCACTTCACCGTTGATGATGCGTTGTGCCAGGCCCTCGACGATCGCGGTCTTGCCCACGCCCGGCTCGCCGATCAATACCGGATTATTCTTGGTGCGCCGCTGCAGCACCTGAATGGTGCGGCGAATCTCATCGTCGCGACCGATCACCGGATCGAGCTTGCCGCTGGCGGCACGCGCCGTGAGATCAACCGTATATTTCTCGAGCGACTGACGCTGCTCTTCGGCGCCAGCATCCTTGACCGTTTCGCCGCCGCGCACTTCGTCGATCGCCTTTTCGATCGCCGCTTTCTGCACGCGGCAGTCCTTGAGGATGCGGGCCAGCGTGC
>JAYTUZ010000095.1:0-74354 GCA_043744295.1 Gammaproteobacteria bacterium
TATGGGGAGCGCTGGTGGTGAGTTCGGTGGACAACCTGATTCGTCCGCTGGTGATCAGCGGTGCGACGCGCGTGCCGTTTCTGCTGGTCATGCTGGGCGTGCTCGGCGGCCTCGCCGCCTTCGGATTGGTGGGTCTGTTCGTCGGTCCGGTCGCCCTCGCGGTCGGTACGGCCGTTTGGCGCGAGTGGCTGGAGGAGCATGCGGGTAATCCGCCGCCGTCGGCGGCGCCTTGAGTGCCCGAAATGTTTGTGCGCTGGCCCTTAGCGCATTGGCAGCGCAGTCGCGGTCGAGGACAGCTGCGTAAGCGTTTTTTTGCCGGTACACTCGGTCTGCTGTCTAAACCTGGCCGACTACGCTTGGGACAGGCGTGATGAACCAGCGATCCCGCGAGACGCGCATTTTCAATTCCAACAGAGGTGCTTTGCATGCGACTCCAAGACAAGGTGGCGGTGATTACGGGTGGGGCCAGCGGTATCGGCGCTGCCAGCGTGGAACGTTTCGTCAAAGAGGGATGCCGCGTCGTGATTGGCGACATACAGGTCAAGCCTGGCGAGGCTTTTGCCGCCCGGTTCGGCGCGGCGGCGAAATTCGCGGTGTGTGACGTGACCAGGGAAGATCAGGTTGCCGCGCTGGTCGATCTGGCGGTGGGCCATTTCGGGCGGCTTGACATCATGTTCAACAATGCCGGCATTGTCGGGGCGATCGGACCGATCGACACCACGCCCTACGCCGAATGGCGGGCCAGCCTCGATGTGCTGCTCGACGGGGTGTTCTTTGGTATGAAACACGCGGCGCGCGTGATGAAGCCCCGCGGCAGCGGCAGCATCATCAGCATGGCCAGCACGGCAGGCCTGATGGGTGGGCTGGGCCCGCACGCCTATGCCGCGGCCAAACACGCGGTAGTCGGCATGACCAAGAATGTCGGCGCTGAGCTGTGCCGCTATGGCATACGCGTCAACTCGATCGCGGCGGCGGCCATGGCGACTCCGATGGTTGCCAGCGTGCTCACTGGCAACCCCGCAGACATCGAGGGCGCCAGGCGCATCCTTACCGGCATGTCACCACTGATCAATCGCCCGGGGCTCGCTGAGGACGTTGCCAATGCCGCCCTGTGGCTCGCCAGCGATGAGTCGGGCTATACGACAGGTCACACGCTCACCACGGACGCTGGCATCACGATCGGTGCCACGGTCGCCGGACCGGCCTTTTCGCAGTACAGCCCGATGTTGCGGGAGGCAGGCCGCACCGGTCTCTAAAGAGTACGGGCGGCAGGTTCACACTGCTGTGCACCCGCCGCCCGCTTGAATTGCGGCGTCAGCCGCCAGCCGTTACTTGGCGCCGAAACGGTAGGTCACCTCGGCGCCCCAGGTGCGCGGCGGGCGTGCAGCCGAGTAGGACCAGATCCCCGCGACGTCATAGCCAATCATGTAGCCATCGGCGCCGGTGAGATTGCGTCCATAAAGACTGAGGCGTGTCTCGCCAAACTCGAGGTTGACTGAGGCATCCACCAGGTGCTGAACGTCGTTCGCCACTTCAGGTGCGTTGGTGAAATCCGTGAAGTACGAGCCAAGGTAGTGGTAGGAAACACGCGACCACATCTTGGCGTTCGCACCCACGCTCCACTCGTAGGTGGCATCGACGTTGCCGGTCCATTCTGGTGCGCGGCGGAACTTCAGGTAGCTGTAGTCCACAGTGCTTACGCCGTCAAAGAAATTGAACTTGTCGTACTTGGTCTTGAGATAGGCCAGGTTGGTGCGCAGGTTCAGGCCATCCACCGGCTGAGCCTCAAGCTCGAACTCCGCACCACTCATGGTAGCGGTAGAGGCATTCGCCACGACCGTCTTTTGACCGGTGCCACTGGAGGCGTCCGGCAAGTGGATCTCCTCCTGCTTGTCCTGGTAGTCCATCTGGAAAACGGTGAAATTCATGCGCAACTTGCTATCCAGGAACTCGCTCTTGAGCCCGAGTTCGTAGTTCGCCACAGTTTCCTGGTTATAGGGCGTAATGGCCTCGTTGTAGCTCGACACCCGGCTCAGGAAACCACCAGAGCGGTAGCCCTTGGAGTACGCTGCGTAGACCATCGCCGTGGGGTTGATCTGGTACTTTAGCCCCATTTTGGGCGTGAACTGGCTCCATGAATCGCCAGGGTCGGGGCCGACTCCGGGCGGAAAGCCGCCGCTGGGTGGAACGCTCGTATCGACAAGCCCACGCGCCGCCGTCGTCTTCTTGTCCTTCGTATAGCGGCCGCCCACAGTTACTGTCCAATTGCTGGCAACCTTGTAGTCGCCTTCGAAAAACGCAGCCTGCGACTTTGCGGTCTGGTGGTCGAACTGTGCGATATCCAGAATCTGCGGACCGGCAAATCCAATGTAGCTGCGTAGCCGGATGTCAAAGTTCGAATCCCAAAAGTACAGCCCGGCGACCCAGTTGAAGGGGCCGTTGCCCTTGTTGGCAACGCGTAATTCAAGGCTGTCCTGCTTCCATTCGCCGGGGCGAGAGGTGTGATAGAGCATCGCCGGTGTTCCGTCCCAGTCTGTCAGCACGGTTTCCGATGAGTTCCAATGTCCGTAAATGGCATCGAAACTGTAATCTTTGTTCATGTCCCAATGCGCTTCCAGAATGTGGGTCTTGGCATCAAAGGTCGCCGCAAGCGGCTTGCTGACGAGATCCGCAGGATCTGTCGCATTGAATATCGCATTCGTCGGGTTAAGCGGGAACAGCCCAAGCGAAGCCACCTTGTACCGGCTGCCCGTGATGGTTGAGTGCAGAGAAGTCGCGCAGTAGCCGAACGCCGAGCAGAACAGCTGGTCCGGTTGGCCGTTGTTGAGCAGCGGCGGCGTGTCCTGATCCGTGGCTTCGTTATTATACGTGTACTCGACTTCCAGAGAGTCGGTGGGCCTGAAGAGCAGGTTGACACCGAAAGTCTTGTAGTCCTCGCGACCCATATCGCTGCCGGTGTTGACATTCTCGTAGTAGCCCTTGCGCTGATTGTGCGTGCCGGCACTGAGCTTCGCAGCCAGCTTGTCGGTGATCGCGAAGTTGAAGATGCCTTCGGCATCGAAGGTCTTGTAGTCAGCGTACCCCACTCGTACCTTGCCCCCCAGCTTGCCGGTGGGCTTGGAGCGCGAGACGTTGATGACGCCGCCGATCGTGTTGCGGCCGAACACCGTTCCCTGCGGGCCACGCAGCACTTCGATGCTGGCAATATCAAAGCTCTTGAGGATGCCGCCGGTGTTGGAGCCGATGAACACGCCGTCGATAACCACGCCGATGGCCGGGTCAAAGCTCTTCTCGACATCGGCAACGCCGATGCCGCGGATCGTGATGGCGGCAACGCCGCCGGGCCCCTGCGCGGTGTCGTCGATCACCAGATTCGGTGACATGCTGGCAATATCCTTGAGGTCGCGGGCAAAGCTGTGCTCCACCTCTGTCTGGCTGAGCGCGCTCACCGCGATCGGCACGTCCTGCATCCGCTCCTCGCGCTTACGCGCGGTGACCACCACTTCCTCTAGTCCGCCCGGCGCCTGCGCAACCGCGCCCGCGTTCTGCGCCAGCGCGACTCCAACGCTCATCGGCAATGCAAGGGCTGCGGCAATTGCGGCCAGCAGCGTCACATTCAGGTATCCCTTTTTCATCCCCCACCTCTTGGTAAATAGTCCGGATCCGTTGTACAGGGAGCATACCCCTGCGATCCGGTGCGCTGCAAGCGTATTCTGAATGTTATTCAAAAACAACAATTCCGGTTTCCTGGGGTCGCCGACGCCGATTTTCGCTGCGCCGCGCCAGAATCAGCACTACTTGCTTGCTGGCCGACAACAAGCCTATGATCTTTGCGTGGTATCAATCGGCCGGTAGTGCGCTCCGCCACCGCCCGGCGAGCGGACCAGATGCTGCGGAATCGGTGCCACTCCCGCAGTTCCATATAGAATGGAACCGTGCATGGCAGGCACGTGGCGTGTTACCTGGATGACATCATGGAAAGCTTTGCAGACGGTGCGGTCGAACTGGAGCGGCTTAATGGGGTGGCGTGGATCACGCTGAACAGGCCGGCAGCGGTCAATGCGATCAACGATGCCATCCGCCGCCACCTGCCCGCGGTGCTGCAGGAACTCAATGCCGATCCGAACATACGGGCGATCGTCCTGCAGGGCGCGGGCGAACGTGGCTTCTGCGCCGGCGCTGACCTGAAGGAAAGGCCGGCCACCGATAGTCCGCTCGATGCCAGCGTGTTGCAGGCCCGTTCATCCTGGATTGAGGCCTTCGACCGGGTCTCTAAGCCGCTCATCGCGGCGATCCACGGCTTCTGCCTGGGTGGTGGACTCGAGATCGCCCTCGCCTGCGACCTGCGGGTCGCTTCGAGCGATGCGGTGTTCGGCCTTCCGGAGACGGGCCTGGGGCTGATTCCAGGCGGTGGCGGCACGCAGCGGCTGCCGCGCATCATCGGCCTGGGTCGAGCACTCGATCTTCTGATGACAGGCGACCGGGTCGATGCGGTGGAGGCCTACCGAATAGGACTTGTCACGCGCCTGGTGGCCGACCGCGCGGCGCTCGCGCTCGAAGTGGCGGCCCTGGCGGACCGGATTGCCTCGCGTCCGCCGGTTGCGACCGCGTTTGTGAAGGAGGCCGCCACGGTCGGCCTGCAGCTCGACCTCCCCGCCGGGCTCAGGCTCGAGCGTGCCCTGTTCACGATGCTGCTCTCCAGTGACGAGCGCCGCGAGGCGCGGGCCGCCTTCCAGGAGAAGCGGCCGCCCAAGTTCAACGCCCCGCGCGAGTAGCGCTGCGCAGCAAAGACCAGGGACAACGCATGTCAACAGTCGACAAATCTGAAACCATCGTGGTCGTGGGTGCCGGGTTGATGGGCCGCGGCATCGCCCACGGCTTTGCTGCCGCCGGCTACCAGGTGTCACTGGTGGACATCCAGCCCAAGAGCCTTGGCGACGCTCTGGACGCAATTCGCGCGATTCTTGCGGACGGCGTTCGTCTCGGGAAGGTCTCCTCCGATCAGGCCGAGCTGGCGATGGCGCGTGTCACGACTGGCGCCGATCTCAAGGCAGTGCTGCGGGCAAGGAAAGCCAACCTGCTGATAGAGACCGCCTCCGAGAACCTGGCGGCCAAGATTGCCATCGCCCGCGAGGCCGATGAGTTGTTGCCTCCCCACGCGGTCATTGCCACCAACACCTCGGCACTCAGTGTCACTGAGATCGCCTGCGCAACCGGCCGGGCCGAGCGTGTGCTAGGCATGCACTTTTTCAATCCTGTGCACAAGATGAAGCTGCTCGAGATCGTCCGTGGCCTTGCCACCAGCGACGACACCATCGCCCGCGCGCAGGCCTGGGGCGAGAGCATCGGCAAGACGTCCATAGTCGTGAACGAGGCGCCAGGACTCACCACCAGCCGCATGTCGGCGATGATGGGCAACGAAGCGATGTACATGCTGATGGAGGGCATCGCCAGTGCCGAGGACATCGACACCGCGCTGCGGCTCGGGTTCAACCATCCGATGGGCCCGCTCGAGCTTGGCGATCTCACGGGCTGGGATACCCGTCTGGCGGTGCTGCAGTACCTGCACTCAACGCTCGGCGAGAAATTCCGGCCCTGCCCGCTGATCCTGAAACTGGTAAAAGCCGGGCGCTTCGGTCGCAAGGCCGGCAAGGGAATTTACGAGTATGTCGACGGCAAGCGCGTTCCCGGGTCGGGCTTGAGTTTTCGCTGATGCGCGAGGTCATTGTCGTCGGGGCAGTTCGCACACCGGTCGGCAGGTTTCGCGGCGCACTCAGCGAGGTGCGCGCCGACCATCTGGGCGCGATCGTCCTGCAGGCGCTGATCGCCCGCGCCGGCCTTGAGCCCGGGGTCGTCGATGATGTCATATTCGGCTGTGTGACCCAGGTGGGTGAACAGTGCGGCAATATCGCCCGCACCGCCCTGCTCAGCGCCGGCTGGCCGCCAGCGATCCCAGGCATGACCGTCGATCGCAAATGCGGGTCGGCGGAAGCAGCCCTGCACGTTGGCTACAATGCCATTGCCGCCGGCAGTTGCGATGTCGTCGTGACGGGCGGCGCGGAAAGCATGACGCGCGTACCCATGGGCGGCAATCGCGACGTCCACGGCAAGCCATTCGGCTGGAAGTTGCTCGAACAGTTCGAGCAGGTTCCGCAGGGCGAGGCCGCTGAGCGCGTTGCCGACCGCTGGAACATTACGCGCTCCGAGCTTGACGAGTTTGCGCTGGCCAGTCACCAGCGTGCCGCGGCTGCGGCCGACGGCGGCTACTTCGCCCGCGAAATCACCCCCGTCCCAGTGAGCGCGTGGCGCGAGCGGGAAGCGGTCGGGGAGCCGCCGGACTTCACGCAGGACGAAACCATCCGCCGCGATACGACACTCGAGAAGCTGGCCAAGCTGAAGACCAGTTTCCGGGCAGACGGCCGCGTCACGGCGGGCAATTCCTCACAGATCTCTGATGGCGCTGCGGCACTGCTGTTGATGTCCGGCGATGCGGCCGGGAAATGCGGCCTCAAGGGCCTGGCACGAATCCGCGCCGTTGCCACGGTTGGCTCGGACCCGACGCTGATGCTGACCGGTCCGATCGCCGCGACGCGTCGGGTACTCGAGCGCGCGGGCCTTAGCCTGGCCGATATCGATCTGTTCGAAGTCAACGAGGCCTTTGCGTCGGTACCGTTGATGTGGTCACGCGAGCTCGGCGTCGGTCAGGAACGGCTCAACGTCAACGGCGGCGCTATTGCGCTGGGGCATCCGCTGGGCGCCAGCGGGGCGAGAATCATGACCACCCTGGTGCACGAACTGCAGCGCCGTGGGGCCAGGCTCGGTCTGCAGACCATCTGCTGCGCCGGCGGCGTCGCGACCGCGACCGTGCTGGAGCGGATCCCCTAAAGCCAGGCGCGGTTTCAGCAGCCCTTGCCGCTCTGGAACACCGGGTTGAAGTCGATCAGCGTGATGTTGAGGCGGGTAATCTTCCAGGTGCCGTTGAGTTTCTGCGCGTCGACCGAGTACGTGCCGTTGGCCACTGCCATGCATCGAGACGGACCGCCGATCGTGTCGCCGGCGATCACGTGAGTCGCATGCAGGTAGGCCGTCAGGTGCCCTTTGCGCCCTTGCACCCTGGTCTCCACGTTGCTCATCATGTGCTGCGTGAAGGTATAACCCTTGCCGCGAAAGACACTGTTTACAAAGGTCGCCCATTTTTCCGGCCCGATGAATACCTCGGGTGCCGTACTCTGATTGGCGGCTGGATTCGGGAAGGTCTGCGAGTCGAAAGGCTGCTGGGGAAACCACGCGCGCAGCTCGGCATTGTCGGCAAAACACCTGCGGTAGATCGCGGTGCCTGCCGCCAGCGGATCGGCGTGGGTCGTGGAGTCGCCGATTGCGTCAGTGCCCTGCGCGTAGCAGTAGATCAGGGCGGCGATCGCCTCTTTGTCGGCACGGATGCTGCCTTGCTCACCGGCAGTGGCGACGGTGAACGCAGCCAGGCCACACAAGGCAGCCAGCGACAGCATCAAGCGACGCAGGCACGAAATGGTTTGGGTAGTCATGTGTACACCTTGCAGAGGGATTGATCCGGCACCGGCAGCGTGACTGGTCTTCAAAGACTATACGATGTAACTTGCGGGCTGCAAGCAACTATCACGTGGGTGCCGCTACACCGGGCGCCCATCGGCCCATGAATGGAGCCTGTCATGATCAAGGTCTTTGCACTGATACCGAAGCGTCCTGACATTTCGGATGAGCACTTTCATTCTCACTGGCGCGAGCCTCACGGCCGGCTGGCGCTGCAGATCAAACCCATCCGCCGCTACACGCAGGCACACCGGATCGCCTATGCAGGCCTCGGGTATGCGGCGGGTCCGTATGAGGGCATTGCCGAAGTCTGGTTCGACACCCTCGAGATTGCCCTGGGTCTCGGGCAGGACCCGGACTATCAACGTGATCTCGTCCCCGATGAACGGAAATTCATCGACGTGCCGAACCTGAAGTTTCTGATGACTGACGAGGAAGTGCCGCTCCCCGGCCCCGCCGTGGCCAGGTCAGATTCCTACTTCAAGCTCATGCAGATCGTGCGCCGCCGCGCGCACGTCACGCCGGAGGTATTCCGCAAAGCCTGGTCAGCCGATGACCCCGGCAACCGACTCGCTCTGGCGATCGGGGCCGTCCGCCATCAACGCTGCTGCGCCGCATCGGGTACCGAGCCTGAAGCGGGAACCGGCTACGACGCAGTGCGCGAGCTGTGGTGGCACACCGCGGCGGATTTCGAGGTGGGTCGGCGCCGGGCACCAGAGGCCTGGCGGCAATTGATGGAGCCCGCGCAGACCGAGCCGGCTTCGACAATCGTCGTGGCGGTGGATGAATACCGGGTGCTCTGGCCCCAGTGACAGTCGTCGCACTATCGGGCGGTGTCGGCGGCGCCAAGCTGACGCTCGGCCTCTATCGGGAACTGCCGCCGGATCAGCTCACGGTCGTGGTCAATACCGGTGATGATTTCGAGCATCTCGGGTTGCAGATCTGCCCCGACCTCGACACCGCGCTGTACACGCTCGCGAACCTCGAGCATCCCGCCCAGGGCTGGGGACGGCGCGATGAGACCTGGACACTGATGCGTGTCATCGAATCGCTGGGCGAAGACCCGTGGTTCCGGCTCGGTGACGCGGACACAGCCCTACACGTCGTCCGCAGCCACCGGCTGCGCACCGGGATGCCGCTGTCGGTCATCATTGACGCTTTCCGGCTGCGGCTCGGTATCACGGCTCGCCTGCTACCGATGACGGACGATCGGGTCGAGACTCGCGTTGACACCGATGAGGGCGAGCTGGCCTTCCAGGACTATTTCGTCCGGCGGCGCTGCCAGCCGCGCGTGCGCGCGATCCGCTTCGCCGGGGCCGCGCAGGCTACGCCAGGCCCCGGCGTCTGCGAAGCTCTGGCGGCCGACTCGCTCGAGGCGATCGTGCTGTGCCCCTCGAACCCGTACCTCAGCATCGACCCGCTGCTGGCCATCCCGGGGCTGCGCGCCGCGCTCGAACGGCGCCGCGTGCCACTCATTGCCGTCAGTCCGCTGATCGGCGGTGCGGCCGTGAAGGGACCGACCGGCAAGATCATGCAGGAGCTGGGTATAGCGACGTCGGCAGAGTCTGTCGCCACTCACTACCGCGGTCTCATCGATGCCCTGGTGGTCGACAGCGCAGACGCCGCCGCCGCCGTGAAGGCTACGACAAGCATCGGCGTACCGGTGTTTGCAACCGCGACGCTGATGAGTACACTCGAGGATCGCACCCGGTTGGCGCGCTTCGTGCTGAATCGCGTTGCCGAATTGCGGGCAACGGGCCGGCGTTAACGGGGCGAATTCAGACCGAGTACGAGTTTGAAATGGTCGCGCCGCCGCGTCCCGTCCAGTTGGTGTGAAAGAATTCCCCACGCGGCCGGTCGACGCGTTCATAGGTGTGGGCGCCGAAGTAGTCGCGCTGTGCCTGCAGCAGGTTCGCCGGCAGGCGCGCCGAGCGGTAGCCGTCGTAGTAGGCGAGCGCGGCACTCAGGCACGGTACCGGGATGCCCAGGTTCACGGCAGCAACGACCACGCGCCGCCAGGCCGCTTCGCGCTGGCGCAAAGCGTCGCGGAAGAACGGGTCGAGCACCAGGTTCACAAGCGCGGGCGTGCGTTCGAATGCCTTCTTGATATCGCCTAGAAACGCCGAGCGGATGATGCAGCCGCCGCGCCAGGTCAGGGCAATGCCGCCGAAGTTCAGGTTCCAGCTGTTGCTGAGCGCCGCCGCGCGCAGCAGCTGATAGCCCTGCGCGTAACTGATGATCTTGGCCGCGTACAGGGCCTGACGCAGGTCGTTGACGAACACCCCGACATCGCCGCTGAATGGCGCAACCGGGCCGGCAAGCTGCGGCGCCGCAGCGACCCGCTCCTCCTTGGCAGCCGACAGGCAGCGCGCGAACACCGCTTCGCCGATCAGTGTCAGCGGCATGCCCTCCTCCAGCGCCGCGTTGACCGTCCACTTGCCGGTGCCTTTCTGGCCCGCAGCGTCAAGAATGCTGTCGATCACCGCGCTGCCGTCATCGGCCCGGTATCCGAGTATGTCGCGCGTGATCTCGATCAGGTAGCTGTCGAGCTCGCCGGCGTTCCAGTCGGCGAAGGCCTGGTGCATCGCCTCGTTGCCAAGGCCCAGTCCGCGCTTCATCAGATCGTAGGTCTCGCAGATCAGCTGCATGTCGCCGTACTCGATGCCGTTGTGCACCATCTTGACGAAGTGCCCCGCACCGTTCTCACCCATCCAGTCGCAGCACGGCTCGCCCTCGGGGGTTCGTGCGCAGATTGCCTGGAAGATGGGCTTGATGAGCGGCCACGCGGCGGGGCTGCCGCCGGGCATCAGTGACGGACCGCGCAGCGCACCCTCCTCTCCGCCCGATACTCCAGAGCCGACATACAGCAGACCCAGGCTCTCGACGCGCCTGGTGCGGCGAATCGTGTCGGTGTACAGGCTATTGCCGCCGTCGATCAGGATGTCGCCGCGCTCGAGGAACGGTGCGAGACCTTCGATCATCTCGTCGACCGGAGCTCCCGCCTTGATCAGCAGGATGATCTTGCGGGGCCGCTTCAGGCTGGCGACCAGGCTGGCGAGATCCTTGGCGCCGACGAAGCGCTTGCCGGCCCCTCGAGCGCGCAGGAAGTCCGTGACGTGGCTTGCAGTGCGATTGTAAACCGCGACCGTGAAACCCTTGCTCTCCATATTGAGCGCGAGGTTCTCACCCATGACGGCGAGTCCGATGAGACCGATGTCAGCTGAAGGTGTGTTCATGGGATCCTGGTCGCTGGGTTGCGTTATCTGAATAGGTCTTCGCCGGGCGGGCGTAGCAGCGTGCTGGCGGGGAGCGGCTTGGCGGTGGCTGCGAGGCCGCGGAGGATCACGACTGGGCGGGCCTCGTCCGCCTGACCCATCAGCAGCGAGGCTGCCGCTGCAATCTCGTCCGCAACAGCCACCTGCGTCACCCGGAGTGTACGGCCAAACAGATCCGGCGTGCCGCGCAGGTCGAGGAGCGATGGCAGGCCAGCACAACCGATAGCCACGCCCACGGTGCCAAGGCGCCACGGGCGACCGAAGCTGTCGTTGATGATCACCGCGAGTTCGCAGCTGGCCCGCTGCATCAGATCCTGCCGCAGGCGTTCAGCACTGGCGTCGGGGTTTAGCGGCAGCAGGAGCGCGCGCTCGCCGCCGCCTGCTTCGGCAACATTGGATTGATCCACTCCTGCATTGGCCATGACGAAGCCCAGCCGGTGTTCGACGATCAGCACGTCCCAGCCGGATCGCACCACACGCCGCGACTCCGACAGGATAACCTCGATTAGCCGCGGGTCCTTGCCGGTCGCGCGCGCCAGCGCCGCAGCGGCGGCCGAAGGCGTCACGGTCGCGAGGTCTACGAACCGGTTCTCCGACTTGGACACTATTTTTTGCGCCAGCACGACGACGTCGTGATGTTCGAGTGCGAGGCCTGCGCTGGCGAGGCACTGCAGGATCATCGGCGCGAGCTCGTCACCCGGCGCAACCAGCGGCATATGCGGCACGGATATCAGCTGCAGGTTCGCCGCCATGATCGTCGCGTCCGCTACGCGTCCGTCAGCCGAACTGGGCGCGCAGCCTGGGCAGCACGTGTTCTGAATAGAGCCGTATGAATCGTGCCTGGTCGGGGCCAGGAGCGTGGAACACCAGATGCCGGAATCCGAGCTCAAGATACGGGCGGATTCTGGCCACGTGCTCATCGGGGTCGGTCGATACGATCCAGCGCTTGGCCGCGCGCTCGGCCGGCAGCTGGTCGGAGAGCCGCTCCATCTCGAGCGGATCTTCCACCGACATCTTTTCTTCGGCCGACAGCGACAACGCGGCCCAGTAGCGCGTGTCCTCGAGCGCGCGCTTGGCGTCGAGGTCGAAGGAGACTTTCATTTCGATCATGCGATCGATGCTGTCCGCCGGCCGGCCTGCGGCCACGAGCCCTGCCGCGAGGTTGGGCAGCAGGGTGTCGCGGTACAGCTCGGGCGCCTTGCCGCTCGTACAGATGAATCCCTCACCGACCTGCCCCGCGTACTTGGAGATCATCGGTCCCGCACCGGCTATGTAGATCGGCACGCGCTCCTTGGGCCGGTCGTAAATCGTCGCCTTCTCAGTGCGGTAGAACTCACCCTCGAAGCTGACCCGGTCTTCTGCCCATAGCTGCTGGATCAGTTTGACGGATTCGCGCAGGCGCCGGAAGCGCTCACCCTGCTCGGGCCATTTCATGCCGGTTGCCGGGACTTCGTTGAGCGACTCGCCCGTGCCGACACCGAGGATCATCCGGCCAGGAAACATGACGCCCAGCGTGCCGAAGGCCTGGGCGACAATCGATGGGTGGTAACGGAAGGTAGGCGTCATGACGCTGGTGCCGATCACGATGCGCGCGCTGCGCGCGCCGAGCGCCCCCATCCAGGCGAAGGAAAACGGCGCGTGACCACCGGTGTGGCGCCAGGGCTGGAAGTGGTCGCTGATGAACACGGAGTCGAACCCCTGTTGTTCCGCAAGCACCGAAAAATCGAGCAGCTCAGTCGGGCCGAATTGTTCTGCGGAAGCCTTGTAGCCGAGTCTTAGCAAGGGGCTGCTCCACTGGTCGATGGGTAATTCACGACGCGAGACCGGCCGCGCGAGTCGCGGGCGGTGGCCGGCTGCGGCCTGCCATAGAGCGTCGTCCGTTGCAGCGCCGGTCGGCCCAGGCGGTTTGCGAGACGCTCGAGTTCCGTGGCATCCAGGAGCTGGCCATTGACTCCGCCCGCGGCGCGAGTGATTGACTCGTTCATCAGCGTGCCGCCCAGATCGTTGACACCCGCCTCGAGGCACAGTGCCGCGCCCTGCGGCCCCATCTTGACCCACGAGGCCTGGATGTTCGGGATCAGCGGATTCAGAACCAGGCGCGCGATCGCGTGCATCAACACCGCTTCACGCAGCGTCGGGCCGGAGCGCGCCCGCCCCTTGCGCCACAGCGGCGCCTCCATGTGCACGAACGGCAGCGGTACGAACTCGGTGAAGCCCCCGGTTTCAGCCTGCAGGCGCCGGATGCGCAGCAGGTGCCGCGCCCAGTGCACGGGCTGCTCGACATGCCCGAACATGATTGTTGCGGTCGAGCGCAGGCCCACCGAATGGGCGGCGCGCATGACCGCGAGCCATTGGTCGGTCATCAGCTTGTCGGGGCACAGGATGGCGCGCATCTCGTCGTCAAGGATCTCCGCCGCGGTGCCAGGCAGCGTCGCAAGCCCCGCCCGGCGCAACCGCGTCAGGAACTCGGTTAGGGTCAGACCGAGTGTTTCAGCGCCGTGCCAAACCTCGAGCGGCGAGAAGGCGTGCACGTGCATCGCCGGCACAGCGTCCTTCACCGCAGCGACAATGTTGAGATAGGTATCGCCGGTGTAGCTCGGATGGATGCCGCCCTGCAGACAGACCTCGCTCGCGCCTGCCTCAGCGGCCTCGACGGTACGGCGTGCGATCTCCGTAAGGTCGAGATCGTAGGCTGGACCGCGGAGGCTGCGCGCGCCGCGGCCCTTGGCAAAGGCGCAGAAGCCGCAGTGGTAAAGACAGATATTGGTGTAATTGATGTTGCGGTTGATGACATAGGTCACCGTGTCGCCGACGATGCGCGCACGCACCTGGTCGGCGGCCGCCAGCACAGCCCGCAGGTCATTGCCATCGGCTGCGAACAGTGTCCCGATGCCGGATTCGCTCAGCTCTTCGCCCGCTTCCGCTGCCGCCAGCAACGGCGCCACCGCCCTCGAAGCGACGGCGGCTCGCGCCCGGGCACTGACCCAGTCGGCCGCGGACGAAGGTATCGCTTTGTGAGTACCAGCCTGCCAGGCATCGGGCCGCGCGAGGCCCTGGCTGTCTGTCAGATGCAGGATGGTGGGCACCAGCGCAGCGTCCACCCAGCGCGCGGGCGAGCGGGCGTAAGCCGGGCCAATCGCGAGGCGCTCAACCAGCTGCCGGTCCGCCGCTGCTGTCTGCAGTTCCAGATCACGAAGCTGCGGCCAGGGCGCCTCAGGGTTGACATGGTCAGGAGTCACCGGAGAAACGCCGCCCCAGTCGTTGACGCCGGCCCGGATCAGCGCTTCGAGTTCGCCGGCTCGCAAGTTGGGCGGCGCCTGCACCGAGAGCGCACCGCCGAACAGCAGGCGTGTCACGGCGATGGTCCACAGCTGCTCTTCGAGTACCGGTTCCGGTGCTTCGTGCATCTTGGTGCCAGGCTTGGCGCGGAAATTCTGGATGATGAGTTCCTGCAGGTGCCCGAACTCGTCCTGCAGCGCGCGGAGGCGCAGCAGCGATTCGATGCGCTCATGGCGCGTCTCGCCGATACCGATCAACAGGCCGCTGGTGAACGGAATCGCGAGTTCACCCGCGAGTCGCAGAGTCTCGAGGCGTCGTGCTGGCCATTTGTCGGGCGAACCGAAATGCGGCCCGCCGCGCAGGGACAGGCGCTCGGAGGTGGTTTCGAGCATCAGGCCCATGGACGCCGACACCGGGCGCAGTCGCTCGAGTGCGGCGCGATCCATGACACCCGGATTCAGATGCGGCAGCAGCCCCGTTTCGCGCAGCACGAGCGCGGCCATCTGCTCCAGGTATTCGAGGGTCGTCGACAGTCCGCGCGACTCGAGTGCCTGCCTTGCTGCGCTGTAGCGTAGCTCCGGCTGATCTCCCAGCGTGAACAGCGCCTCCTTGCAGCCCGCCGCCTGACCCGCCCGCGCGATCGCCAGAACGGCTTCGGATGACAGGTAGGGGCTGGAGACGCGGCGCGGCGCCTTGGCGAAGGTGCAGTAGTGGCAGACATCCCGGCACAGCTCGGTCAACGGGATGAAGACCTTGCGCGAGTACGAAACCGAACGCCCCATCGTGGCGAGCGTCAGGGCTTCGGCAGCGGGCAACAGGGCCGTAAGCGGCGCGTCGATCAGCAGCAACGCCGCCGCATCGTCGGGCCTGCGCCCGGCGCCCGCAGCCTCGATCAACCGAGCTGTTTTTGAGGTGGCCATAGGCCTCCATCAGCGTGCAGGGGCAAGGCGCGGTAGCTGGCATCGCCACGCGCCGTCAGGCGCTCCACGTCATCCGCTACGTCGAGATCGAATTCGAGTCCGGCGGCGCGGACGAGTTCTGGATGCCGGCCAAGCCGCGCAGCCTCGTCCAGATGACGCAACCGGCTGCCCGGCCCAAACTGGAAGCGAAATGGCGCCGGCGGCGCGATATAGAGCGCATTGGTGCCGGTGCCGGCCAGGTCGCCGGCGAGGGCAAAGCCGGCGCGTCGGCCGCACTCCACCAGCGCATCGATGTCCGCCGCGGTCACGAACGGCAGGTCGGCAGGCAAAACCACGAGTTCACGCGCACCCTGCGCCACCAGCACCTGTCGTGCAGCGTCGAGCGCTGCGTTGAGACCGCCGCCCGCGTCTTCGAGGACGGTGACATCCGCTGCAAGTGTGTCACGTTCCGGACTGACCACGGCAATGTGGTCGATTGTCCGGGACGCTGCCAGTTCCGCGAGTACGCGGTTCAGCATCAGGCGCACCAGCCCGAGGCGCGCCTCGGCGGACAGCCGCTCGGCGAGCCGGCACTTGCAGTCCGCCCGTGCCTTGATTGGCACCAGCGCCCAGCAGCCGGCCATCAGCAAAGTACTCCGTCGACGCGGTTCACAGGGCATGGACTGAGGTTGCGCACGGGTATCCTGTCGTGTATTACGCCGGCGCGCTCATCTGCGCACCGGGTATCGAGTTGAAGTAGTGAATCACCACGGCCCGCTTGGCAATCTTCCATACGCCGTTGCGGCGGGCGAAGTCGTCAGTGTAGGTCGCGCTGATCATCTGCACCACATTGTCTTTGGTGGCACCCATGCAGTCGACATTGCATATTCCGTGCGCGTGATCGGCGTCGCTGAAGGTCAGCCGCAGGTTGGAGGTCAGGTGATGGGTCTCCCGCCAGACCGGATACAGCACCTCCTCGACCGCCTTGCGGATGCCGGCGTGATGCGTGAAGGTGCCAAACGGCGGCCCGATCTCCCAGACGGCGTCCGGGTGCCAGATGGAGATGAAGCGGTCCCATTCATGCCGGTCAAATCCCAGGCAATAGTCGGTCACCAGATCGCGCAGCGCTGCACGGCTCTCGAGCTCGTCGATCCGGCGTACCAGCTTGTCGACAGTGGCTTGCATATCGTTGGCCATTTTTTCCACTCCTCAATCCTGTGCGGCGCCTTCGGCTATCCAACGCCTGAACAGATCCAGTTCTTGTGCTGTCAACGGGTCCTGCTGGAATGGCATGCGCTCACCGCTTCCGCCGGCCGACTCCTGCTGCCCCAGCAACTTGAGATAGAGGTAGCTGCGCTCCGGCGCACCCGCCTCAACCCGGTTCAATGCACTCTCGCTCGCCTTTACCCCGACTAGCTGGGACCAGGCTTCGGGAAACAGGCTGAGGGCGCCCTGTTCGGCACCCTGCACATGGCACATCACGCAACGCTCAGTGAGGATCGGCAGCACCTGGTTCTTAAAACTGACGACGCCATCTGCTGCGCTGACTGCGGTCACCGCCAGCAGCGGTGCGCTGGCGTACGCGAGCGCCGCGGCGATCCGCTTCATGCGGTTGCACTCGGCGTCTCGAGGTGTGCAGCGTTGGCGGCGATGTAACCCCAGGTGATGGCCGAGCCAAGCGTGTGCCCGGCACCCCAGTACGCGTAACGCGAAGGGCTGGCAATGCAATTGCCCGCGCCGTAGAGACCTGGAATCGGCTCGTCCCTGGTATTGAGGACCCGCGCCCTGGCATCGATCGCCGGGCCGCCATTGGTATCCAGGCAACCGCTCGCGAGGATGATGGCGTAGTACGGTCCCTTGGCCGCCAGCGGGTGCAGCGTGCGGTTCGGGTGCGGATTCCTGGGCCAGTGGGTGCCGGCAGCCATCGGCGAGAAGACGTCGTGCCACTCGGTGTCGTACGCGTGCTTGCCACGCCCGAATTCGTCGTCGTGGCCGGACTTGGCGCCAGCGTTGAAGTGCGCGATGGTTGCCTTCAGGTTGCTTGTAAACCCGGGTGCCAGCGAGAACCCGCCAGTGCGGGATGCAGTCTCCTTCAGTCGCGCCGCCAGCTTCGCGCGCAGCCCTTCCAGCGTGTCGGCGCTGAGCACGTAGCTCGCCCCGCTCGGCTTGGCGGGCAGCGGATAGGCACCGGCGAAACCCTCCGCCGAGCGCTGGTCGTAGATCATGAACATCAGGTGGTTCGGATATTCGACCTCGGTCTCATCGAAGTGGCCGTGCGCGTTGGTGCGATCGTTGTAGTTGCGCTTCTCGTTCATCGCCCGCTTGCCATAGCGGTTGACCTGCAGCATCGAGTCGCCCGGCGGGAAGAACACGCCGGCGGCGAGGTTGGGGTTCTGCAGAGCTTCTTCGAGCAAAATCTGTGTGCGCCAGGCGCCGCCCATGTAGCCAAGGCGCGCGCCAATCGCACCGCCAATGTTGATGAAGTCGCCGGTCGACCAGGGTTGCGCGCAGGCGCCATAGATCGGCACCCGCTGGTAGGTCGCCACGAACTGCGGATTGTGGGCATAACCGCCGCTGCCGAAGATCACGGCCTTGCGCGCCCGTAACGTAACAGTCTTACCGGCCGACTCCGCCTGCACGCCGATCACGCGGCCGGCATCGTTCAGCACCACACGCACCACGCGATGGTTGAGCAGGATCGGAATGTTGCGCTTCTTCAGCGCGCCGTTGAGGTGCACCATCAGGTCGACGCCGAAGCCCACCGTCTTGCCGTCCGCCTTCAGCGGCCCAAGCGCGCGCCCGGCCGGCACTTTGTTCTCCGGCACGTGATCGAGATAGTCGGTCGCCGGTCGGTCGAGCGCGAACATGCGCCACTCGGCCACCGCCAGCGCGCCAACCTGCCTCAACCTGTCGATCGCCGGCGAGCAGTTGTCGTAGCAGGCCTCCAGCATCGCCAGTTCACGAGCGCCGATGCCTAGATCTGGCAGCGACGGGTTGAAGCGCTCCGGATACGAGAAACGGGCCATGAAGCGGACGCAATCGTCGCGCTTGTCGTCGACGCCGCGCTCTTTCAGTACGAAATTGTTCGGGACCCACAGCACGCCCGCCGACTTTGCCGAGGTGCCGCCAAGAATCGGCGCCTTCTCCAGCACGGCGACCGAGTCGCCGTTCTCATGGGCAATGATGGCCGCGGTCGAGGCGCCGGCGCCACTGCCAACGACGACGATGTCGGCCTCGTGATCCCACTGGTCAGCGGCTGTGGCCCGGGTCGGGAGCCAGGTGGCCGCGCCGAGTGCCGCCGTGGCGGCGCCCGCACCTGCCAATACCTGCCGCCGCGTAACGCTGTCTCGTGTGCCGCTCATGTCAACTCTCCTGGATGCCTGCTAACTGGCTCCGCCGTAATGGCCTAGCGCTTAAGCTGAATTCCAGATTTCTCGCGGTCCCAGCAGTCCGCCGTCACGCCCTCGGCCTTGAGCTTGAATTTCTCGACGCGCTCGCTCGGGGTCTTGGGCAGTGAAGTCCGGATCGCGATGTATCGTGGGATAGCGAAATACGCCATGCGCGGCTCGCACCAGCGGATGATCTCCTCGGCCGTGAGCGTCTGCCCTTCCTTCAGGACCACGACGGCCTTGACGTCCTCTTCGCCGACGTCCGCCGGCACGCCGACCACCGCCGCCTCGAGTACCGCTGGATGCGAGTCGATGACCGCCTCAACCTCGAAAGACGAGATGTTTTCGCCGCGCCGCCGCAACGCTTGCTTCTTGCGGTCGGCGAAATAGAAGTAGCCATCGGCATCCATGCGCCCCAGATCGCCGGTGTGGATCCAGCCGTTCTGGAACAGTTCGAGCGTCGCGTCCGGCTTCTTGTAGTAGCCGGTCGTGCCGACGAACATCCGGTTCGAGCGCGTGATGAATTCCCCTGGCGTGCCCGGTGCGCATTCGTTGTCGTCGTCGTCGACGATACGTACGTCCCAGCCGGTGATCGCCTTGCCGCAGGAACCGGCCCGCGGTTCATCGTACGGGCTTGCCAGGCAGCAGTAGCACTCGGTCATGCCATAGACTTCCAGCAGCTTGGTATTGAAGCGCTTCTGGAACGCGTGCCATTCGTCGGCCGGGGCCGCCGCGCCGACCATCAGGCGCACCGGATTGTCCGCATCGTCGTCGCGTGGCGTCTGCTTGAGCAGGATCGGGATGATCCCGCCGATGTAGTTGGCCTCGGTGCAGTTCCAGCGGCGGCAGTCGTCCCAGAGCTGACTGGCGGAGAAACGCTCGACAATCACCGCCTTCGCGTCGGCCAGAATCGCCGGACCGACTGTGATGCCCTGAGCGTTGCCGTGAAAGAACGGCAACCCCGTGTACAGCACGTCGTCTTCGGTGTAGCGCGCGTACTTGACGGATTCCGCCCAGATCTCGTACCAGTAGTGGTGACTCATCTGCACGCCCTTCGACACGCCGGTAGTACCGGAGGTGTAGAGGATCGTGGCGAGATCGCGGAAGTGGACGGCAACCTCAGGAGTGGCGGATGAGTGGCCCATCAATTCGGGATAAGTCAGCTTCTCGATGCGCTGCCACACCGGCAACTTCGTCGTCGCAGCGCCACGCTCGAGCCACACTGCGTGCCGCACCGTCTTGAGGTCCGCGACCACTTCCTCGATGCGTTCGAGGTATTCGGTGTCAGCTACCAGCACGACGCAGTCGGATTGATCGATCTGATAGGCAAGCCCCGTGCCCTTGAGTGCGACGTTGATCGGCACTTCGACCGCGCCAATCTTGTTGGCCCCGAACCACGAGTACAGGAACTCGGGACAGTTGGGCAGCATGATCGCCACCTTGTCGCCAGGCTTGACTCCCAGTTTCAGGAAGCCGTTCGCCGCGCGGTTGATCTTGTCGTTCAGCTCCCCAAGAGTGATCGGGTCGTCGCGGAACTGAAACACCACGTGGTTGGGGTGCCGCCGGGCCTTGTCTTCGATGATCCTGGTAAGCACCCGATCGTGCTGCGCATATTCCTGCATGCGCCACGTAGCCCACTTGCGGGCAGCTCGTTCAGTCTTGTCGTCCCAACGGCCCATGATCTTCAATCCTCGATTGCTGAGTGGCGAGCGAATCGGCCCCGGGCAGTGGCGCCCGGGGCAGGTCGGACCTTGCCTACTTTGGTAGCGGCCGTGTCTTGGCCGCTTCTTCGAGCTTGGCGCACTCGCCAAACCAGACGCCCGGGTCATAAGCCTCGATCATCTTGCCGAAGTCCCAGTGCATCAGCTTTTCCGGATGGACCTTGATGATCGCACGCAACGGGGTATGCACCGCGGCAAAGGCGGCTTCACGCTGTACCGGGTCGGTAAGCTCGGTCCAGTACTTGTTGATGATGTCCCAGTGGATCTCGCGCATCGCCGCATCGTCGGTGTAAATCTCGGCGTGACCGATCATCAGGATGGCCTTCTGATGCCGCAGGTTGCAGCCGTCGTTATGGATGCCGACCGAGATCTTCGGATTCGCTATAAGGTGGTGTACTTTATGACGGTGCTTCTGGATGCTGCTCATCTGCAGGAAGCCATCGCGGATCACATAGAACATCGGCGTTACGATCGGGTAACCGCGCTTGTCGATGTGCGCCATCTCGCAGTAGCTGTTGTAGACGAACAGCCTCTGGAAGTCCTCTGGCTCCATCGGATAATCCTTGGAGACATTGAGCTGTTCGAGCTTGACCGGATCGAACACTACGCGCGGCGCTGCCGCTTCACCCTGACTTGCCATTTGACACGCTCCGTTTGTTGTCAGCCGATTGCCCGTTCAGGCGGCTGTTGAACTTAAGAATATACCCTGTTGACATTTGCAGCCTGCAGACCGATATGGGCCCCGCCGCGCACCCCCACCGGCGCTGTTGCGCGCACCGGAAGTTGAACTTTGTTCAAGAGTTCCACAGAATAGCGCATGCTGTCAAGCCGCAGGCCAGTCGCGGCCTGCTGGTTTCGCCAGCCTGCCAGATCCGGGGGTATTCTCCATGAATGACGTGGTAATCGAGCGCCGGGGCGAAGTTGCCTGGTTGCGTCTGAATCGGCCTGAGCGAATGAATTCCTATGACGCCGAAATGGCCCAGGAGCTGATTGCCGCAATTGACGGCTCGGCCGATGCAGGGGTGATTGTCATCACCGGCACCGGCCGGGCGTTCTGCGCCGGCGGCTACCTCGCCAACCTCAGCAATCCCGATGCCAACGCTTTGCGCAGCATGTTCTATGCGTCACTGCGCCTGTTCGAGGCCATCCGCACCAGCCCGCGCCCGGTCATCGCCGCGGTCAACGGGGCGGCCGCCGGCGGTGGCAACGAGCTCGTGATCGCCTGTGACCTGGCAATCGCTGCCGAGTCGGCCAAGTTTGGCCAGACCGGGGTGCGTATCGGCAGCGCGCCGGTGCTCGGCGGAACCAACTTCCTGGCCATGAATATCGGCGAGAAGCGCGCCAAGGAGGTCGCTTTCATGTGTCGCCGCTACCCGGCGAATGAGGCGCTCAAACTAGGCTGGATCAATGCCGTAGTCCCGGACTCGGAGCTGGAAGCGGAGGTCACGCGCTGGGCGGACGAGCTGCTGCAGATGAGTCCCCGCTACCTGGAGATCGCAAAGATCAGTTCAAACCTGTGGTGGAATCAGGCGCGCGACAACTACCTGGCCGGCCTCGGCATGCTCGTGCAGGCCATCGGATCGAAGGACATGATCGAAGGGGCCACAGCCTTCATGGAAAAGCGCCGACCGCAGTTCGAGGGTCGCAAGAAAGGCCCCGCAGCATGAATTTTGAACTTGATGCCCCTTATATTGCGTTGCAGCAACAGGCTCGGGAATTTGCGCAAGCTATTGATCCCTACGCCATTGAAGCCGACGATTCGAGTCAGGTGCACCCGGCGGTGCTTAGAGCGCTGCAACAGAGCAAGCTGTGCAACCTGATGGTTCCGGCCGAGTACGGCGGACGCGGCGCGCGCCTTGACCCACTCGCGATCTGCGTCGTCAGGGAGGTCCTGATGGCGACCTGCTCGCACGCCGATTCGCTGTTCGCGCTCCAGGGCATCGGCAGCTACGCGATCACGATGGCCGGATCGGCGCAGCAGCGCGCCGAGTGGCTGCCAAGGGTAGGCCGCGCCGAGTCGCTCGCTGCACTCGCGTTGACGGAACCTGTGGCCGGCTCGGATCTCAAGAGCGTCACCACTGAACTGAAGGCGACGGCGTCCCACCTGTTGCTCAGTGGCGCGAAGTCGTTCATCTCGAATGGCGTCGCCGCGGACTTCTTCGTGGTCTTCGCCAGGGAGGGCAAGGGCTATTCGATGGTACTGGTGCCGGCCAGGACCTCCGGCGTATCGGTGAGCGCCTCGGCGGAACTGATTGCACCGCACGTGCTTGGCGAGATCGAGTTCAACAATGTCACATTGCCGGCCGAGGCCCGCCTCGGCCAACCCGGCCAGGGGCTCGATCTGGTGCTGGCGACGCTGGGGGTGTTTCGCATTTCCGTGGCGGGCGCTGCCGTTGGCCTTGCGCAGGCCGCGCTCGAGGAGGCCGTGCGGCATACGCGTGAGCGTTCGCAGTTTGGCCGACCGCTTGCGCGTCTGGGGCCGGTGGCGCAGCTGCTGGCAGACTGCGTTACCGAGATTGAAATGGCGCGGCTGCTGACCTACCGCGCGGCGCACCGTGCGCTTGAAGACCCGGCAGCTGCCCTCCATCATTCCTCCATGGCGAAACTGGCGGCAAGTGAGATGGCGTCGCGCGTCGTGGATCGCTGCGTGCAGATGATGGGCCGGTGGGGACTGATCCGGAACTCGAAGATCGAGCGACTCTACCGGCAGGCCCGACCGATGAGGATCTACGAAGGCGCCTCGGAAGTGCTCCGCCTCGGCATCGCCCGGCAACTTGTCCAGGACATCCCATGATCGACCTCGGACTCGACGGCAAAGTTGCCATTGTGACGGGCGCCGGCCGGGGCCTGGGCCGCGCCGCCGCACTCGCGCTGGTCGAACAGGGCGTGCGCGTGTTGGCGGCGGCCCGCTCGGCGGGCGAGATCAACGAGCTCGCGTCCCTTGCGCCCGCAAACATACTGGCCGTTCCGTGCGACATGCGCGACCTGACCGCAGTCGCTGCGCTGCCGGCGGCGGCCGTTGCGAGATTCGGGCGACTCGATATCGTGGTCAACAACGCAGGAATTGCCCCGGCCGGTGACTTCCTCGAGCAGCCCGACTCGATCTGGAACGAAGTAATGGCCGTCAACGTGCTCGCACCGATGACCCTGACGCGCGCAGCCGGGAAGCACATGATCGCGCGCGGCTCTGGCAAGATCATCAACGTCGCTTCGACCTCCGGCATTCTCGGCAAGGCGACACTGGTGGCTTACTCGTCATCCAAAGGCGCACTCCTGCAGTTCACCAAGGCCCTTGCCGCGGAATGGGCCGCCAGGGGCGTGCAGGTCAACGCCATTGCGCCGGGCGCCTTTGCGACTGACGCGCAGCGCACGGTACTCGAATCACCCGATCTGCTCGCGCGCCGTACGCGCAAGATTCCCGCGCGACGCATGGGCGCCAGCGAGGAAATTGGGCCACTGGTGTGCTACCTGTCCTCCAGCAAAGCGGATTTCGTCACTGGCGGCGTGTTCGTGATCGACGGCGGCGAGTCCTGCCGGTTGTGAACCCCCAATGGTCGGTGCGATGCAACAGGAGTCACCTCTAGTGGACCGACCATTATCCGTCCGGGACGCGGATGCACAGCCCATGCTGCGCGGTGACAAGCGGCGGCGGAGCATACTGACAGCGCTGCACGACTGCGTGCTCGAGCAAGGCTATGCCAACACCACGCTTGCGGATGTGGCGCGGGCGGCGGGCATGTCTCCCAGTCACCTGCTCTACTACTTCGCGGGCACCAATGCGATTCTGGCCCACTACTTCGCGAACGTTGGCCAGCGCATCGTCGAACGCCTCAATGGCATCCGCACCGAAACTCCGGAGCGGCAGATCCACCTGTTAGCCGATCTTTTCTTCGCCGGCAAGGGCATCACGAAATCCGAGATTGGTTTCATGCTCGAGTGCTTTGGTGTGGCTGTACACGACAAGCAGCTGCAGCGTGAAAAGACCGCGCTCGATCGGGTCTGCAAGGATTACCTGCGACAGCTGTTCGAGAACTCGCCCTGCGGCCCGTCCAACGCCACGAGTTCCGCGGAGCTCGCTTACGCGATTCTGGTTGGTCTGCGCACGGCGGCGTACTTCGACCAGCGTCTTGCGCCGCCCAAGGCGCGCCGGCTGTTCCACGCCGAGATGATGCACCTCGCCAACCTGACGGCCACGACGGCCGGCAAGAAGCCCAGGCGCAGTTAGAGTGAATGAGCGATCGGCCTGGCTGGCGCGCTCGCTCGAAGCAGCTATCGATCCGGAGCTGCCGATCTGCGACCCGCACCACCATCTTTGGGATCTACCGGGCAGCCGCTATCTCACCGACGAGCTGCTGGCAGACCTCGGGGCTGGTCACCGCGTCACCACGACGGTGTTCGTCGAATGCGAGCAACGATACCGGGCGGATGGCCCCATCGAGCTGAGGCCGGTTGGTGAGACGGAGTTCGTTGAACAGCTCGCGGCTGCGACCGACAGGCTAGGCTCGGCGACCCGAATTGCCGCGGGTATTGTCGGCTTCGCCGACCTGACGCTTGGCGACGCGGTGCAACCGGTGCTGGAGGCGCACCTGCGGGCCAGCCGGCGCTTTCGCGGTGTGCGCCACGCCAGCGCCTGGGATGCCAGCGACCAGATTCGCAAATCGCACAAGGATCCCGCACGCTTCCTGCTGCGCAGCCCGGATTTTCGTGCCGGGCTTCAGTGCCTGACCCGTCTCGGACTGAGTTTCGATGCCTGGCTGTACCACCCGCAGATTCCGGAGCTTACCGAACTCGCCGCCGCAGTGCCGGATGCGACCATCATTTTCGATCATATGGGCGGCCCGCTCGGGGTAGGCCCCTACGCTGCGGAGCGCGAGAGCGTGTTCGCCGAGTGGCGTGCGAACATGGCGGAACTCGCCACCTGCCCGAATGTCGTGGTCAAACTAGGCGGGCGGACAATGACGATGGGTGGCTTCGGCTGGCACAAGCGTCCGGCACCGCCCTCCTCGGTCGAACTCGCACAGGCCATGGGGCCCTACTATCGCAGCTGCATTGAGTTATTCGGCGCGCAGCGTTGCATGTTCGAGAGCAACTGGCCCATGGACAGTCCGTCCTGCTCTTACACCACGCTATGGAATGCCTTCAAACGGCTGGCACGGGAATACATGCCGGCCGAACGCGCGGCGCTCCTGCATGATACCGCCGTGCGCATCTATCGCCTGCAACCGTAGGCGCGCGGCAATTCAATCTTCGAGTTCGAACACGTACAGCGCGTTGCCGCCCTGCGGCTGGTAAATGTCCGGGCTCTGGCGGGCCGTCATCAGCTTGAAGACACCCATGCCGGTTGGCACCGCGATGTACTGCTTGCCCTTGACCGCATAGGTCACGGGATAACCGTGCAGCGCCGCGCCCAGCCGCGTCTGCCACAACACCTTGCCGGTATCGACGTCAAAGGCCTTGAAATAACGGTCCAGGTCGCCGACAAACGCGAGCCCGCCACCGGTCGTCAGCACACCGGTCAGGAACATGGCGCGCTGGGTATGCGTCCAACGCTGCTTCATGCCGTCCAGATCCCAGGCGCTCAGGCGGCCGAGCATGCCGTTGCTACCCGGCATCTCATACACGCGTGAGTCGCCGCCGTAGCCGCCGTAGCCCTCGACGAACTTGACCTCGCGCCCGACCATGTCCACACACAACTGATGCAGCGGGATGATCAACGAATGCGACGGTGGGTTGTAAGCCGTTGCCTGCCAGTTGTGGCCGCCGTAAATGCTGGGGCAGACCGACATCGCATCGCCGATCTTCGCGTCAATGATATCCTGCCGGTACTGGACCTTGCCGGTCGTCTTGTCGAGCGGCAGAAACATGTTCTGGTAGATCGTCTCGACGAAATCGACGAACTTCCCGGTTGCGCGATCCAGTTTCCAGAGTATGCCATCCTTGCCGATCGTGAATACATAGGACTGCCCGTGCAGATCCACGAGCACGCGCTCAAATACGGTATCCATATCGAGCGTTTCGCCGGCGACGTGCTGGTAATACCAGACCATCCTGCCGGTCCTGGGATCAAGGGCGAGCGTTGAATCCGTGTAGAGCGCAGCATCGAGCGGTGACATGTGGCGGCTGGCCGCTACCCAGGGCTTTGCCTGGGCGGTGCCGACGAAATACAGGTTGCGCTCCGGGTCATAGCTGCCCGCAACCCATGTGTCGCCACCGGCACGAAATTCCTGGGGTTGCCCGCCCCACGAGGCTTCGTTCGGATCACCCGGCAGGGCTATTGTCGAGGTGCGCCACAGTTCCCGCCCGGTGTCCGGGTCGTGACCCGTGACGAAGCAGCTTTCGCGCTTGAAGCGCTCGCAGCCATTGATGCCGCTGACAACGACGCCGCCGGCGATGATCGGGCCCGCCGTGTGCGTGTAGCCCTTGGTGTAGTCCGCCTTGACCGTGCGCCACACCTGCTTGCCGGTGCGCGCGTCGAGCGCGACGAGCGCCGCATCGTAAGTGGCAAGGAAGATCTTGTCCTTGTAGAGCGCGATATTTCGGGTCGGGCCGCCCAGCGTCTTGGATTCCGGCGGATAAGGATAGGCGTATTCCCAGATCACCTCGCCGGTCGCGGCGTCCAGCGCCTGGATGATATTGTCCGGGTGCGTCAGGTACATGATGCCGTCGTGGATGAGCGGCGTGGCCTGATTGCCACCCTCGTGCATCGTCACGGCCCAGGCCAGCCTGAGGTGCCTGACGTTCCTGCGAGTCACCTGAGTCAATGGGCTGTAGCCCTGCCCGTCCAGCGTGCGGCGCCAGCTCAGCCAGTCAGCGGCCGGCGGGTTGCGCAGTATCGCATCGGTAACCGGGGTAAAACCCGGCACTTCCCGGTTCACAAAACCCTGGGCCCGCTCGGCATCCCCGGCGATGCTGCCCGCGCCCTTCCAACTCTCCCACTTGGTACCGCTGGTCGAGGCCGCAGCCTGTTTGGCCATGGCCGGATCCCACTTGTCGCCCATGACTGCGCGACCGACAGTTATCCTGGAGTCGGCTCGCAACTCCTGCGCACCCGCCGCAGCCCCGTTGACGCGCAGAATGTGTGCTGTCAATGCGATGGCGACATTGTCAGGCAGCGAATGCGGTGCCGTGGGCGGCATCGTCGCGCCAAGCTGCGTAAAGACGTCGGCTACGGAGCGTTCGCCCCATTTGCTGAGAAAGTTGGGACCTGCCAGTTCGGGTGCATGGCCGGTGCCCTTGAGCGCCAGGTGGTGACACTCACCACAGACACGGCCATAGGTCTGCTTGCCGCTCGCGGCCTGGGCTTCCGTGTAGACGCCCTCCAGCGCGCCAGGCGACTGCGCGGCAGCAGTCAATGAGACTGCCAGCACCGTGATTATGATCAGAGGTTTCGCCATGCTTTGAATCCGTAGATGGTCGTTGACAGGTCGATCTTACACTTGCTGGTCGACAACAAGATGATACGGCGATGTCAGGTGCAGATGCGAGCGCTGCGGGCCGCGGCGGGGTAGTCAGTTGTGCCTCAAAAACAGCCGGCCTATCATGGCCCCATGGCGAAAACTACTGTACCGGCACCGACCCATTCTCCTGCAGGGCGTCCGGTACGGAGGAAGCAGGCCGACCGCACAGCCCTCTCCGACCGGCTGCTGACCGAGGCCGCATTCCAGTTGCTGGTGAGGCTGGGTGTCCAGGGTACGACGCTGCAGGCCGTGGGCAAGCGAGCCGGCTACAGTCGGGCGTTGGCGACCCATCGATTCGGGTCGAAAGCCGGCCTGTTCGACCAGATGTTGAAGCAGGCGAGCGCGGACTGGCTCCAGCGAATGCAGAAGGCGGTTGGTCGCCGCACCGGCCCGGATGCGCTGTGTGCCGCCACCAGGGCGGCGGAGAAGTTCGTCCGCGAACGCCCCAACGAGGTGCGCGCGATGTATCTGCTCTGGTTCCAGAGCATCGGTCCCGGTGCCGCATACCGCTCCAATCTGGCCAACGTGCACCGCGCGCAGCGGCGTGACGTCGAGGTCTGGATCCGTGCCGGCCAGGAAGCCGGTGAGGTCAGTCGGACGGTGAACCCGCGGCGCCTGGCGGAACAGTATTGCGCGACGATCGCAGGCATCGCCTATCAGTGGCTCGTCAATCCAGAGATGCCGCTGGCCCCGATGTACCGGCAGCTGGAAAGCGATATTCGCCTGCGCCTCATGGCGGAGGCTCCGGCGCGTAAACCCAGTTCCTGATCGTCTACCGCACCATCTTGCCGCTGACCCGTCCCACGGGAAGAGCTCTCTGGCGGACCCGGGTCGGATCGCCGGTGAGCGTTTAACATATCAGTCAGTTTATCCGGTTTCAAGCACCTGTGACTTTTTCAGACAGGCGCAAGACCTTTGCTGTATAAAGATTTTTTGTCTACGGCGGCCGCATACCAAGGCACATGGCAACGCAACCACCCCGCCCTGCGGACCAGGCAGCGGCTACCCCCGCAGCGCTCGGCTGGCAGGCTACCAAGAGCGCCTCCACCCGCAATCTGATCATCGAGGCCGCCATCAAGTGCCTGGTGGACCTGGGCTACGCCCGCACCACGACGGCCATGATTTCGGAGAAGGCGGGGTTGTCACGCGGCGCCATGCTGCATCACTTCCCCTCGAAAATGGACATCGTGCGCGCCGCGGTCGAGCACCTGCACGCCAAGCGGCTGCGCGCCTTCCGCAAGGCCATGAGCAAGACACCGGAAGGCGGCGATCATGTGCGCATGGGTGTCGAGGGCTACTGGGGTCACGTCAAGCACCCGATGTTCGTCGCCTTTTTCGAGCTGGCAGTCGCGGCGCGTACCGACACCGAACTCGCCTCGATCCTCAGACCGGCGCAGGAAGCCTTCGAGCGTGAGTGGTATGAAGTCAGCCTTGAGCTGTTCCCGGAGTGGCACCGCAAGGGCGAAAAGTTCGCACTCGGTTTCGACCTCTCGCGTTACGTGCTCGAAGGCATGGCCATCAGCTTTCTGACCCACAAGGAAACCGAGCGCGACAAGCGGGTGCTGCGTTACCTCGAAGACAAACTGCGTGAGCTGGCTGGTGAGGATCGCTGATAACCCAGCCGGGTCTATGGGCAAGTGCCTTGCACGCTGAGAGGGCGTCAATCAGCCCCGCGACTTCCCAGGACACTCCTCAGATTTCTTCGATGCCGCCACGGCCTTGCATATCGCAGGCTCGCTGGCAGCGCTGCGCGACTGGATGCGATCCAATTAACAGTCCGGGTTGACTGTTTTTTATCTCTTCCGTACAGTCACTTGCATTGCATCGGGGCCGTCAAGTGCTACTTACAAGTATAAAGACTTTGCCATGACTGAACCGATTTTCGCAGTAACCATGCCCAAATGGGGCATTGAAATGCAGCAGGGCACGATTGCCGAGTGGCACGCGAGCCCGGGACAGCGCCTGCAGCGCGGCGATCCCATGTTCGACGTGGAGACTGAAAAGATCGTCAATTCGGTTGAGGCACCGATTGCCGGCACATTGCGCCGCATCGTCGCTGCCAAGGGGTCGACCGAGAGTGTTGGCGCCTTGATTGCCCTGATCGCTGACGCAAGCGTGGCGGAAGCCGACATCGACGCTTTCGTCGCCGGATTCAATCCTTCAGCACAGACTGATTCCGCCTGTGGCGCGGCGCCTGCGGCAGGTACAGCCGCAGTGGCGACGCTCGCTGCGGAATCGGAGGCCAGAGTGAGTCCCATCACGCGCCGCGTGGCGGAGCGGCTCGGTGTCGATCTGTCAAAGATCAAAGGCACAGGACGTAACGGGCGCATATCGCAGGAAGACGTGGAGGCCTATGCCACCGCGCGCCAGACTGGCGGTGCCACTCCCATGGAGGTTGCGGTCGGGGGGTCGGCAAAGGCAGCGCCGCCCGCGGCCACGGGCCCGCTCGCCAACGTACCGGTCGCTGAGCAGCTGACTTCCATGCGCGCGACCATAGCGCGCCGACTGCTGCAGTCGACGCAGGGCATCCCTCATTACCGGTTGTCGAGCGATGTGGAGATGACCGCCCTGCTCGCACGCCGCGCGGAACTCAACGCCAGTGCCACGCCGGTCTCGATCAACGATCTGCTGGTGCGCGCCTGTGCTCTGGCACTACGTGCCCATCCCGCACTCAACGCACAATTCGACGGCGTGGAGTTGCTGAAGTTTCCGCATGTCGACATCAGCGTCGCCGTGGCAACCGACAACGGACTGGTCACACCCATCATTCGCAGCGCCGACACGCTCACGCCGGCCGAGATCGGCCGCATCGCGAGTTCACTTGCCGAAAGCGCGCGCGCCGGCCGCCTGACGCGCGAGGAAATCACTGGTGGCACCTTCACCATATCCAACCTCGGCATGTTCGGCGTCGATCGCTTCGATGCCATCATCAATCCACCCCAGGTGAGCATACTGGCGGTTGGCGCAATCACCGATCGCCTGGTGCTGCGCGACGGGCAACCCACCGCCGTAAGCTTTGTCACCCTGACGCTGTCCTGCGATCACCGGGTCGTCGATGGCGCCGTTGGCGCCCGCTTTCTCGCGCACTTGCGCGAACACATCGAGCGGCCCGCCTCGCTATGAGCGAGGCTGACTTCGCCGGCCGGGTTGCGCTGGTTACCGGCGGAGCGGATGGCATGGGCGCCGGCGGCGGTGGTGCTATCGTCAACAACGCTTCAATTTCCGGACTGGTTGGCTGCGCGACGTTGGCGCCGTATTCCGCGGCCAAACACGGCGTTCTGGGTCTGACCAAGTGTGCTGCATTGGAATATGCACGCCAGGGAATTCGCGTCAATGCGATATGCCCGGGCTACATGGATACGGGCATGACCCAGCAATCAACTACAACAGCCATGCGCGAGGCACTCGCTGAAAGCGCGCCGATCGGGAGATTGGGCGGACCGGGCGAAGCCGCGGAAGTGGCGACCTGGCTGTGTCCAGCGCCGCCAGCTATGTCACCGGCGCCTGCATCCCGGTGGACGGCGGCGTCACCGCTGCATGAAAACTGCGAGCTAAAGTCCATGAATGCATCCCAAGCTCGGTCGGTCGGGTTGCTGCTTTCGTACCTGGCGCTGACTTTGCCGGGAGACGCCCGCGCACAGGCAGCACCCGAGCGCTCGCCGGCCGAAATCTACCAGACCACGTGCGCCGCCTGTCACGAGGGCGCCGTGCCGCGTGCGCCGCACTCGGTGGCCTTTCAGATGCTGGGTCCGCGCACCATTCTCAGCGCGCTCGAAAGCGGCGTGATGCAGAGCCAGGGGTCGACTTTGTCGTCGAGCGAGCGCCGTGCACTGGCCGAGTACCTGGCAGGTGCCGCCTTGCCGGCAGCACAAACCGCAGCGCGCGCCACTTGCGACGCCGCTCATTCAAAGTTCGATTTCAACCGTCCTCCGCCACTCGCAGGCTGGGCGATGACCCTGGAGGGTACGCGCCATGTTTCGTCCAAGTCCGCCGGCCTGCGCGCAGCCGATGTGTCGCGGCTTGAGCTGAAATGGGCGTTCGCATTCCCCGGCGCTACGCGCGCACGTTCTCAGCCCACCGTAGGCGGGGGAGCGCTGTTTGTCGGCAGCCAGGACGGCACGATCTACGCGCTCGACTTCGCCACTGGCTGCATACGATTCACCTTCGCAGCCGATACCGAGGTGCGATCCAGCCCGGTGCTTGAACCCTGGCGCCGTGGCGATAGCGCCGCCAGGCCCAAGCTATGGTTCGGTGATTTCAAGGGCAACGCCTACGCCCTGGACGCGCTATCGGGCGCATTGCTGTGGAAGACCCGCGTTGATGAGCACCCGCGACTGACCATCACTGGATCGCCGCGCTACTTTGACGGCCGGCTGTACGTGCCGATGTCGTCCAACGAATGGGCCGCGGCAGCAGACCCTGCCTATGAATGCTGCACCTTCCGCGGTGGTATTACTGCGTTGGATGCATCGAACGGGACTATCGTCTGGCGCTCGTATTCCATCCCGCAGGTCCCGCAGGCCACGGGTGAAACCAACAAGGCGGGCGCCGCCAGGCGCCATCCGGCCGGCGCACCGGTGTGGAATTCACCGACAATCGACGCCAAGCGGCGCAGACTGTATGTCGGCACCGGCGAGAGCTATACCTCGCCGGCCGCCGCGCAAAGCGATTCCGTGATCGCCTACGATCTGGATACCGGACGCATGCTGTGGTGGCACCAGTCCATCGCGGGCGACGCCTGGAACATGGCCTGCTTCATTGGCGGCGGCCCCAACTGTCCGGTGGAGAACGGCCCCGATCTGGACATCGGTGCACCACCGATTCTGCGCCGGCTACCCTCGGGCAGGGACGTGTTGCTGGTCGGACAGAAATCCGCCGACATTTTTGCACTCGATCCGGAGGACGGACGGTTACTGTGGAAGGTGAAATACGGGCGCGGCGGCTTCGCTGGCGGCGTGCATTGGGGCATGTCACTGAGTCCGCGTACGCTGTATGTGCCGATCGCGGATACTACTTTTCTGGGCACCGAGAAGGGCGAACCCAAACCCGGACTGTTTGCACTGGAACCCGGCAACGGCAAGATCAAATGGTTCGTCCCCGCACCCGATGTCTGCAAGGCCGAACAAAAACCTGCCTGCGATCGCGGCTTTTCGCCCCCACCCACCTCGATGCCTGGCGTGGTCTTCCAGCCCTCATTCGACGGCTGGCTGCGCGCCTACCGGGAAGCCGACGGCCAGATGCTGTGGTCGGTCAATACGGCGCGCGATTTTGACACCGTCTCTGGCGAGAAGGCGCATGGCGGCTCGATTGAAAGCGCTGGAGCGATCATCGCCGACGGCCGCGTGATGGTGAACTCGGGCTATCTGTTCGGCGGACGCATGCCGGGCAATGTGCTACTGGTGTTTTCCGTGGACGGCAAATAGAAAAGAGGGGTGACAACAATGAACCAGGTGCACGGCAATTCCCCTGATGACTGGAACCTGATGGACCCGGCAGTTCAGCAGTGCCCCTACGACTTTTACCGCGCGACGCGCCAGCAGGCGCCTGTCTACCGCATGCCGCAAAACGGCTTCTATCTGGTGACGTCCTTTGACCTGTGCCGCGAAGTCATCCGGAAACCGGATCTGTTCGCCTCCGGTGTGAGCCCGATGGCGCTGCGTGAAGGCGGGGTGCCCCAGGACATCATCGACATTTACGTCAACCAGGGCTGGATTCCCCTGGCCTCCTGCTCCACCTCCGATCCGCCGCAACATACCCGCGTGCGCGCCTTCCTCGAGCCGCTGTTCACGGCGCGGCGCGTGCGCGCGATTACGCCGTTGATCGACCGTACCGTGTCCCACCTGCTGGATGGGCTGGCTGGCCGCAGCGAGATCGAATTCGTGCGCGAGTTTTCGCACCCCCTGCCGATGATTATCATCGCTGAGCTGATAGGCGTGCCGCATACCGATCTGACCCGCTTCAAGGCCTGGTCGGACGCCATCGTCGAACCCTTCAGCATGATGGTATCGCATGAGCGCGAGCTGGAATGTGCGCGGCTGGTGGTCGAGATGCAGCATTACTTTGCTGAACTGCTCGAACAGCGTCGCCACGAAGCTCGGGATGATCTGCTGACCCAGCTGGTCAGGGCGGCCGACAACCCGGAACTGCACTTCAGCAAGCAGGAACAGCTGACCATCATCACCATCGATCTGCTGGCGTCCGGCAATGAAACCACAACGGCGGCAATCTCCTCAGGGCTATTGCTATTGATGCGCGATCCGCAGGCGCTGGCCGACGTGCGCAGTGACCGGGATCTCCTGCACAACCTCGCCGAGGAGATCCTGCGGCTTGAGTCGCCGGCGCAGGGGATGTTTCGCCGCATTTCCCACGACACAGTGCTGGGCGGCATTGCCTTGCGCAAGGACGAAATTCTGTCACTCCGATTCGGTGCGGCAAACCGCGACGAATCCCAGTTTCCTGATGCGGAGCGCATCAACCTGTGGCGCAATCAGCCCGGCAAGCACCTGGCGCTCGGCATCGGCCGCCATCACTGCATCGGTGCCCAACTGGCCCGGCAGGAACTGATCAGTGCCTTTGGCGGATTGCTGGATCGCTATCAGGGGTTCCAGGCAACGCCGGGTCGCCCCGCTCCCAGCTACACCCCGAGCTTTTTTGGCCGCAACATTCGCGAGCTCTACGTGACGGTCCAGCCGGCGTAGATTCGCGCTAGGTACTGGAAAATGCTCAGGGCTTTTTCGGTAGTGCGAAAGCCACGATCTCATCGCCCGCCGGCGAGTTGAACCAGAGATGATGCCCCGTGGCGAGCACCACAAATTGGCGGCCGCCGGCTTCGTAAGTCATCGGAGTGGTCTGCGTTCCTGCGGGCAACTCCTGGCGCCACAGCATCTTGCCGGTATCGATGTCAAACACCCGCAGATATCCATCCATCGTAGCGGCAATGAACACCAGACCGCCGGCGGTGACAATCGGGCCCCCAAGGTTCGGCGTGCCAAGATTCCATTCGAAGCGGATGGGCAGGCGCTTCTCGATCGAACCCAGCGGCACGCGCCACTTGATTTCACCGTCCACCATACTGACGGCAACCAGCTCGCCCCAGGGCGGCGCGGTACACGGTGCGCCCCACGGCGACAGCAGCCACTCACGGCGCACGCCGTAGGGCGTGCCAGTTGCCGCCGAGGTGTCTTTGCCGTCCTTGAGCTCGATGCCCTCGACTCCGGGTATCTCCCTGCGCGGCACCATTTTCACCACTTGAGCCACGCGATTCACATTGACCAGCATAAGCTGCCGTGCAGGATCAAAGGCGGCGCCGCCCCAGTTGGCGCCACCGGCAGACCCAGGCGAGAGAATAGTGCCGGGAGCGGTGGACGGCGGCGTGTAGATACCCTCGGATCGCAGCCCCGCAATCAGCTCGCGGCAGGCATTGCGGTCCCAGAACGTGAAACCCCACGCATCCTCAGGCTTGGCCGATAACGGCACCAACGGCGCAGGCTTGACAGGGAAAGGCTGGGTCGGCGACAGCCACTCGCCCGGTAATGCGCCCTGCGGCACCCGCCGCTCCTCGATGGGAAACAAGGGTGTACCGTTGGTGCGATCAAAAACGAACACGAAACCCTGCTTGGTATTCTGCACCACCGCGGGCACCATACGATCGCCGCGGCGGATCTCGGCGAGCAGCGGTGGCGAGGACACATCGTAATCCCAGATATCGTGGTGAATACTCTGAAAGTGCCAGACTGGCTTGCCACTACCGGCATCGAGGGCCACGAGCGAACTGGAGTAGAGGTTGTCACCCTTGCGCTCACCGCCATAAAAATCGGGTGACGCGGAACCGACGGGCGCGTAGATGATGCCGCGCTGCTCGTCAGCCACCATCGTCGACCAGACATTTGCGGCACCCGTGCGCCGGGCACTGTCGTTCTGCCAGGTCGCGTACGCCGGGTCCGCCGGATCGCGTGGAACGGGATCGAACTTCCAGCGCGGCGCGCCGCTGCGAGCATCGAAAGCAAATATCGTACCGGGCGGTGAATCGGTGCGGATGTTGTCCATGATGGCGGAACTTACGGCTACCACGCCCGATGCGACCACCGGGGCGGAAATCAACTTGGATTCGCCCGGATACTTGTCCGGCCAGTCGCGCACCACCTTGACCTGTCCTGCCACACCAAAGTCGGCACAGGCCTGTCCGGTACGTGCGTCGAGCGCTATCAGACGCGAATCGTTGGTACCCATGAAGACACGCACTGCGCAGGCAGCCGCTGGCAATGCCTGCGGATCGCGCCACACCGAGACTCCGCGGCAGGTGTACTGGTATGGAATGACCTGGTTGGGGTTGACCTTGGCGTCGAAGGACCATTGCTCGCGACCGGTAGCGGCATCCAGTGCTATGACGCGATTGAATGGTGTGCAGAACAGCAGCGAGCCATCGAATAGGATCGGCGTCACCTCGGTGGAGCTGTTGGCAATGAGCGCCGACCCGCGACGCTGCATCTCACCGGTTGAATACCGCCAGGCAATCGCCAGATCGCCGACATTGTCCCGGTTGATCTGCCTGGCAGGGGAAAAACGCGTGCCGCCGGAATCCCCGCCGTAGTACGACCAGCCCGCTGCGTTCGGCGCGGGAGCCGCGGCCAAACAAATCGACCCGCTGATCAGCAGCACCACGCAGGCCACTCGGGCATTGATGCGCATATCGCTACTTTACTTTATCAGACAGCGGGCTTCATGAACTCAATGACCGGATCTCCATCCAGGCAGGCCCAGCCGGCTGCCGACATCGCGACGTGGTAGGTCGCCTTCTCATGAGCCTGCTGTGCCGCCTCATCGACGAAGCCCTCGAAAAAGACAAACTCGTTCGCATGGTTGCCCTGCAGGATTTCGAAGAACAGCGTCGTGGATTCATGCTGGCGAACATTGGCGCGCAACTCGGCAATGAGGCGCAGGAACTCCGCGCGCTTTTCCGGCTTGGTCCGTACCCTCAGGTAAGCTGCATATCCGACCGATGTGCTCATCTTGTTTGCTCCCCAAGTGCCGCTACGATCTGCTCAGCCAGTGCGCGCCAGTTTTCCACCAAGCACCGTGCGAACAGCTCTTTCGATCTTGTCTGGCGAGGGCAGCCACTCCTGCTCCAGGTGCGGCGTCGCCGGTACCGGCGTATGCGGCGGCGTAACCTTCTGCACCGGCGCCTTCAGCGCATCCAGCGCTTCGCACGCGACAAGACTGGCGATCTCACTGGCCATGCCGCAGTACGGATCACCCTCGTCCACCACCACCAGGCGCCCGGTCTTCTCTACCGACTCCAGAATACTGTCCCGATCGAGCGGCGATGTCGTGCGCGGATCGATCACCTCCACCGAAATGCCTTCTCTTGCAAGCTTGTCCGCCACCTTGTTGGCCAGCAGGACCATGCGTGAGAACGCCACGATGGTTACCTGGGTGCCGCGACGCGTGACATTGGCCTCGCCAAATGGCACCAGATATTCTCCGTCAGGCACTTCCCCCGACTCTCCATAGAGGAATTTGTGCTCACAGAAGATCACCGGATCATCGTCGCGTATGGCGGTCGTCAGCAAGCCCTTGGCATCCGCCGGGGACGAAGGCAGGACCACTTTCAGACCGGGTATTGCGGTCAAGAGAGCGTGCAGACTCTGTGAATGCTGGGGTCCGGCACCGAAACCCGCACCCATCATCGTGCGAATCACCACCGGCACCGTGCACTTGCCGCCGAACATGTAACGGAACTTGGCTTGCTGATTGAGTATCTGGTCCAGGCAAACGCCGACGAAGTCTATGAACATCACTTCGGCCACGGGCCGCAACCCGGTCAGCGCCGCACCGTTGGCCGCACCGACAATCGCGGATTCTGTAATAGGAGTATCGATGACTCGGCCCCGACCAAATTCCGCGGCAAATCCGGCGGTCACGCCAAAAGTGCCACCGGCCGCCTCCACATCGCCCGCGGTGCCTCCAAGACCGCCAACGACATCTTCCCCGAGCAGAATGACCCGGGAATCGCGCCGCATCTCGCCCTGTAGTGCCTCACTGATCGCTTCGCGGTAGGTCTTGATTGCCATGTCAGTAGCTCCCGTAAACATCCGCATACAGCGCATCCACCGTGGGCTTGGGTGCAGCCTTGGCTGCATTGACCTTATCCTCGATGAGTTCGCCAAGCTCTTGGTCGATTTCCTTCAACTCTTCAACATCGATGCCGTGTGCGCCGGTCAGGACCGCGGTGAATTTTTCCAACGGGTCGGATGCGGCGCGCAAGCGCTCTACTTCCTTGGAGTCTCGATACTTCTGCATGTCGCCTTCGTAGTGCCCATACCAGCGATAGGCAAAGGCTTCGATCGCGCTGGGCCCTTCGCCCTTGCGGGCACGCGCCACGGCTCGGCCGACTGCATCATAGACAGCAAAGAAGTCCGTGCCATCGACCTTTTCTGCCGGCATACCGAAGGACCCGGCGCGCTTGGCGATGTCGGCGCCACCCAGGTGATAGGCGGCGCCGGTAAACTCTGCGTAGCCATTGTTCTCGTACATGAAGATCATCGGCAATTTGAGCACAGCCGCCATGGTGAGCGATTCCGCCACTGTTCCCTGATTGGAAGCACCGTCGCCGATAAAGGCCATGGCAACCCCGTCGGTGCCGAGTGTCTTTTGCGTAAGCGCAGCGCCCACGGCGATGGGTGGCCCGCCGCCGACGATTGCGTTGGCGCCCAGCATACCCTTGCGCAGATCAGCAATGTGCATGGAGCCACCCTTGCCGTTGCATAGCCCGCCCTGCTTGCAGTAGATCTCGAGCAGCATCGCGCCGATATCACAGCCCTTGGCGATACAGTGGCCGTGACCGCGATGGGTGCTGCCGATGTAGTCGCTGTCGCGCAGGTTCATGCAGGCGCCGACAGCCACCGCTTCCTGCCCGCAGTAGAGGTGAACGAAGCCCGGCACCGTGCCCATCTGCACCTCGCGCCGCATGCGCTCCTCGAACTCACGGATCGCGCGCATGCGTCGGTACGCATCAAGCAGCATTATCGGGTCATAAGTCATGGCTGGCTCCTTCAGATATTGCGTGGGCCAAGAATTTCGAGCGGTGCGCGGTAAGTCGGAACCGGACCTGCCTTCTCTATGATGTAGACATTTTCCATATGACAGGGGCCGTACTTGCCACCGAAATACAGGCAATCGAGACTGATTACCATGTTCTCTTCGATCACGAAGCCTTGCGCGCCCTTGAGGCCATAGGACGGAAAGCCCACCGGCATCTCCACTGGCGTAAGACCAATGCCATGCGCCAGGGTCAGCAGCTTTTCCGGCGCCGGCACGCCCGCCGTCTTGATATGTTCATAGGCGATGCGCGTGCATTCACCGGTGTGGTTGCCCACTTTCATGTGCTCGGCGGCCTTGAGAAACGCGGCGCGTATGGCATCGTGCATCTGCAGGTACTCTGCCGGCGGATGGCCGATGTAAGCCGTACGATTGATGTCGATCCAGAAGCCCTCCATCTGCCCGAGGGTCTCGAGGATCACGATCTGACCCTTCTCCAGCGGCCGGTCGGAACGCGTCCGAAACAGCTCCGGAATGAACTCACCGGCGAATGTGCCACCGAACAGGAGCGCGCCCTCGTCAAGCGGCAGCACGTCAATGGAAACCATGAAGGCCGCGACCTGACGCTGCAGTTCGGTCCAGGTGATGCCCGGCCTGAGTAGCGAGGCTGCGAACTCGACACAGCGATCACCGACTGGCCCAAGCCGGCGGAATGCGGCAAGCTCGTCGGCGGATTTGACACTGCGGGCACGGATCATCAGATCCAGTGCATCTTCAACAGCGATCGCGGCAAGCCGCGAATCTCTGCGCAGCGCCATCCCGACCCGCAGATCATCAAAGCCGATATTGGCCTGCCGCAGACCATGCTCGCTCAATGCTGCGGCCAGGCAGGCAATGATGTCGGGCTCACAGCGACCGCGCACGCGGCGCGTGTACATTTCCGTAGCCACCTCGGCCAGCACACTGCGTCTCGCCCAGGGATCCGCCTGACGCGCCATGTCGCAAAAGGTCAGCAGATCGAAGACGCGCACCTCAGCGGCGCGGTCTGGTTTGCCCGCCTCCTCCATCAGGGCCAGCGCCGCAATATTGGCCTCGGGGATTGCCAGAATCACGGGTCGCCTGGGATCCAGCGGCACAATGGCGGCGGCAACTGGTTCCTGAAGGTTCCATCGCTCCAGCAGGGAGGTATACCCGGTTGCATAGAGCACGTCGTACTGATTGGTCAACACCACGGCATCGAGGCCGGCTTGCGCCATGCCTGCCCGCATACGGACCAATCGTGTAGCCATACCCCTCTCTCGGCCGGTCGCACGCCCCGCCTGATTAAAAACAGTCAGTACTGCTTTTTTGTACGATACGCTAAGATCCAGGGTCTCGTAAAGCGCGGCGCAACCAGCACCGGCGACGCAGGCAGACTCCGGGAGCGCTTATATGCTGCTAAATCTGGATCGAGCGCGCAAGCAGATGGACCAGCTGGGTCTCGACGCACTCGTTGCCTCGACTGCCCGCAATGTTTACTACGCCTCCGGATTCTGGACCCGGATCTCCGAGTGGGGCTTCCAGGAAAACCAGGCGTCGGTTGTCATTCCAAGAGACCCGGCCATTCCAGCCGTGTTGGTGGTGCCGGAGTTCGCAATCGCCGGGCTGTTGGAATCCCCGACGTGGATCCCGAAGGTGCTTACCACCGAATTCCTCAACACCTCATTCGTCGCACACGAGCCGGAACCGGTCAGGCTCGACCCACTGCAGGCGGCAGTCGAACAGCTGTACCAGCAAAAGGTGCAGGGCTCGCTGGCAGCCAACATAGTGCTCGGTACGCGCGATGCCATCAATGAGTGCGGCCTCGCCCATGCGCGCGTCGGCTTTGATGAGCTGCGGCTGGCCAAGCACGTGAGCGCCGAATTGCCTGGGCTTCAAGCAGTGGATGGTCACGACCCCTGGCTGGATGTGCGCAAGGTCAAGACCGCGATGGAGATCGAGTTTCTTCGCAAGGGAGCGGCCATCAACGAAGCCGCCCTGATCGACATCATGCCCGGTATCCGCCCGGGCGTGGCGTGGAACCAGATCGCCACACGTTTTCGCAATCATGTACAGGCCGCCGGCGCCATTGTGATGTCCTCGCAAAAGGCACTACAGTTCGGCGCCGAATATGGCGGCGTGTACTTTCCGGATCTCATGTTCGCTGACAACGACTGGCGTGTTCATGTAGGGCAGACCATCATCTTCGAATCCTGGGGCACCTACTCGAACTACGCTTTCGACGTTTCGCGCACTGCACACATCGGCAAGCCTTCCGCTGATTATGCGCGCATCTGCGCAACCATCTCGGCTGCGCAGCAGGAAGCCGCACAGCACCTGCGGGCCGGCATCAGCACCCACGAAGCCTGGGCGCAGATCAGCAAGATCGCCTACGCCATGGATGTGCCAACACCCAAAAAAACCCTGGTGTTCTTCCACAGCATTGGTCTCGACATCATCGAGCTGCCCAGCGGGTATCCGGCTTTCGGCCGACTCAAGGACTTCGAGCTGGAAGAAAATACGGTTGTGAACTTCGAATACCTGTACTTCGGCCATTCGGTGGCGCCATACCACCTGGAAAGCAGCTACCTGATCAAGCGCGATGGCGCCGAGTGCCTCCATACTCTGCCGCACGAGTTGTTGGTACTCGAGTGAGCGGCGGCGCTGGCTTGACGATCTATTGGGCGGTAAAACCGCCATCGACGCTCAACACGGCGCCCTGGCACAGCGTCGAGTCATCCGACGCAAAGAAAAGAATGGCGCCGGCGACCTCTTCTGACTGCCCCATGCGCCCAATCGGCATCACGCCACGCAGCATCGCCTGCGCTTGTTGCTGATCGGGCATGAGCCTCGTCCATCGTTCCATCATCGGTGTCTCGATGACGCCCGGGCAGACACAGTTGAAGCGCACCCCTGACTTCGCCAGCTCAATGGCCATATCGCGCGTGAAGACCACGAGACCGCCCTTGGCGCTGCCATAGGCCGTGGACAACGGAAAACCCACGAGTCCATTGAGCGAGGAAACGTTAATGACGCTGCCGGACCCGCGCTTCACCATGTGCGGCACCACGTGCTTGCAAAGCAGCCACGGCCCTTTCAGGTCCGTCTCAAGCACCATGTCCCACTCTTCTGAGGTGGTCTCGTTGTAGGACCGATTCAGCTCGGAGCCCGCGTTATTGACCAGCACGTCAATCTGACCCCAGAGCTGCATGGCACGATCGGCAATTGCCACAGCGCTGGCTTCCTTGCGGACATCGCACTCGATAGCAAACGCATTCGAGCCTAGCTCCCCGGCCAATGCCTCACCCGCAGGCGCGTTGCGATCGGCGATAAGTACCTTGGCGCCTTCGGCGACAAAACGTCTGCAGGTCGCCTCACCGATGCCGCTCGCGCCACCGGTGATGATGCAGGTCTTGCCAAGTAGTCTCATCGCCAGCTCCTGACATTGTCACCCTGAACAAGGCGGGCTACAAAGGAAAACCCAAGAAACAAAAGCCGGCGCGAGCCGGCTTTTGTTCTTGTCGCGTGGTGCTACTTAGAACCTGTAGCCCACCTGTACGCCCAGTTCACGAGGTGGGCCATGCCGACTGAAGTTCCACAACGTCGCAACCGGATTGGCTGCTACACGGTAGACTTCATCGCTCAGGTTCTTGCCGTACAGAGTCAGATTGAAATTTTCGCTGGCGTTCTTCCAGGTAACGTACGCGTTGAGCAAGGTGCGCGCCTGCCCCTGCGTATTGGCCTTCGGGATCACAATCGGAATATCACCGCCTGGAACCGTCGGACCCTGGAAGTTGGCCGGGAAGGGGTTGGTTTCAAACTCGCTCATGTAGTGCGCGCTGAGGTTGTAGGTCAACGAGCCACCGCTGGTTAGGCCCTGGATGTAGGTGACCGTGGCGCCAGCGGTTACTTTGGGGGAGAAGGTCACGTCAAGCGCAGAGAAGTCGAAACGACGTGCCGGACCGGCAGGCAGCCCCAACGGAACGGGATCGGCGAACGGGCTGTACGAGTCGTACTTGTGATCCAGGAGGCCAAGGAAGGCATCGAAGCGAAGCTTGGCCAGCGGGACATAGGTGGCCTCCAACTCCAAACCATTGGCCGTGCTTTTACCCTCGTTAACTGAGCGCGTTTCCTGGAAGTCGTTGCCGGCAGCGTCCTTGAAAGGAACCACGGTATCGCGCTGGAGGTTTTTGTATTTTGTCTGGAACAAAGCGGCATTCATGCGCAACTTGCCACCCAGCGTATCGGCCTTGATGCCCAACTCCAGGTTGTCATTCGTTTCGCTCTTGTACGGCGCGCAGGATGTCACCGACCCGCAGGTTTCGGAGAAGCCTCCGGAAACAAAGCCGGTGGCATAGCTGGCATAGGTCATCAGCTTGGGAGTCCAGTGATAGTCAAAAACCACGCGATAAGTATTGGCGCTGAAAGACTTGTTGGCCCTGATGTTGTTGCCAAAGGCCGATTCCGGCAACGGGTTGGTGAACGGGCCGCGATACTGCGTGGCATCGATGAAATTGCTGACCGGATTCCCTGCGGTGCCCAAACTGAGGCGATGGAAATCTTTCTTGTCCTCGGTGTGGCGGAATCCGGCCGTGAGGGTTGCCTTGTCGGTAATCTTGTAGGATCCGTCCGTGTACACCGCCCAGTTCTTGCGGTCCTGTGTGGTGTTCTGAATCTCGAAACGATCACGATAGAACTCGCCCGCCGGACCGGCCAGCGGCAGAAAGAAACCAAGGCTTCCAAACACCATAAAGTTGACGTCATCCGTGAAGTACACCGCACCCGAGGTGAAGTTGAACGGGCCTTTGAACTGGCTGGTCAGGCGCAGTTCCTGCTGAAACTGCTTTCGCTGGGAGTTGCGACTTGCGTCGTAAAGCGAGGTGTAGGCCTCGCCGGTGTAGTCGCTCGCCAGTATCTCGTCCTGCTTGCGAACGCCGGTAATGGATTTCAGTTCGAACTGGCCCGCCTGGTACGCCTGCGTCAGATATACGCCTCGCGCATCGACCTGATGTCCTGCGGGAATATTGATTACCGCATTGGCCGTGTACGACTGACCGGTCGAGAAGGGATCACCATTGCCAATACCCGGAAAGCCAATCAGCGGCCAGACGTAGCCTTCTCCGTTGGGCGTTTCATTTGCGGAAACCTGGGAGTCGCCGCGATCTTTGGCATATTCGAAGGTCAGATCCGCAAGGTAGGCATCGTTGGGCTCCCAGCGAAATTTCAGTTTCGCCGCCAGAACGTCGGTTCCGCCAATCTTGGAGCCATCACCTGTCAGCGGAAACTTGGAAATCACCGAGGCAATGCACGCATCGTAGCCAGGACCCGGCGCGCAACCGAAGCTCGTGAATGTGCCGCCCGGTGGCTTGTTATTGGTGTAGAAGCCCTGGCTCTTGTCCTGGATGACGGCAAGGCGCGCGGCAAGGGTTTCACCCATGGGTATGTTCAAGGCCAACTTGACCTTGGAGAAGGTGGAGTTATTGCTGCTGAACTGGCCGTAGTCAACTTCGGCATTGCCGAAAAGTTTGCCCAGCACAGGCTTCTTGGTGGTGAAGGCTATGGCTCCACCGGTCGTATTCTTGCCAAACAGCGTGCCCTGCGGACCGCGGTAGATTTCCACCTGGTCGATGTCGAACATTTCAACGAACTGCGACTGCACGTGGTTGAAGGCGAATTCGTCGACGCTGATGCCGACCGACGGATCCTTGGTCACCAGGATCGATATGAACCCGGTTCCGCGCATGCCGCCACCGATGGCATTGAAGCCCACCTGCGGCGTCAGCGTGACGTTAGGGGCCATCTGGGCCAGCGCCGTAACGTCATTCTGGAAGGAATTATCCAGCTGCTTTGCCGATACCGTCGTAACCGCGATCGACAGGTCCTGCTGCGCGACGTTGCGCTTGGTGCCGGTAACGACGACCTCTTCAAGGGACAAATCGCTATCTTTGTGTGCAGTGCTTACTGTCTGCGCCAAGGCGGTGGTGCCTGCAAGCAACGCGGGCAACATCAAAAGAGATGCAAGAGCTTTAAGCCGGACCATAGACCCCCCTACCTGAATAGACAGCCTGATTCGAACGTTCGGCACCGACGATACCGTCGTATGCCAACGATCCCCGGCGGCGTTGTCGTGCTTACGCCGGCCGAGACTCGTGGGCGCAGCTTACCCGCACGAATAAAAAAAGCAAGCAAGACTGTTTTTTATTGGTGGCAAGGACTGGCGACGTAAGTGGTGGCGGATTAGAGACAACCCCGATGCGGCAGTTTCGCATTCCCTTACTGCGCACCGGCCAGCGTCTGCCCGTGCGTCAACTTTTCCAGTCGTAGAACTGCAAGTCCATTTCGCCATCGACGCAATCGATGATCGGTGGCACCAGGCGTTCGTGAAACTCCGCCTTCATGTGCAGCTCAAACGCGGCATTGTCCCTGAAGCGGCCGTAGACCACGTAGGTGCGCGGTTTCTCCCGGTGCTTGATGACATCGTAGACCAGCACATCCGGCTCATGCTTGTGGGTCAGCTGCGAGAGTTCCTGTTGCAGCTTCTCGAATTCGGCCTCGCGACCACTCTTGATCTTGAGCGTCGCAATAAAAGTTGTGGACATGGCGATTTACCTCCTTCAGGCCAGTGGATCGAAGTATTCACGAACCCAGGTGCCATCAAGGCACGCGGAAATCTTTGGCCCGAGCTCAGCGAGCAGCGGCGAACTCATATGGCGATGCTCGGCGGCCTCGTCGCGGAACTGCTCCAAGACTGCATAGCGATTGGGTTCGCGCAGCCGGAAAAACTGGTAGATCAGCGTATCGGGCTCGTTGGCCGCTACAAAATCCTGCAGCGTCTGACAATGCCGGACGAACTCCTGGGTGTGGGCTGGATTGCAGGTCATGCGCGCAATAAAAGTGATCTTTGACATTTACGATTTCTCCCGCTTATCGTTTTATAACCGTGCGAATTTCAAAGCCGGCTGGCAACGTAGTGCTAGCATCGCATTCTGCAGTCTGGAGTCAATGGTGTCCGATAACTGGCGAGTAGCTTGCAGCATGGACGACCTGCCGGTCGGAAGCCTGCGCGCCTGCACAATCGATGGCCGCGAACTGGTGCTCTGCCACGCCAAGGAAGGCCTGTACGCGCTTGACAACATCTGCACGCACGCCTACGCGCGCCTGAGCGAAGGCCGGTTGCGCGGCATGCGCCTTGTCTGCCCGCTGCACGGTGCCTCATTCGATGTGCGTGACGGCCGGGTACTCGGTGCACCTGCTTCAAAGCCCCTGATAGCGCACCGCTTGCGGGTTGTCGACGGCCAAATCGAACTTGCAATCAACCCTGCCGCCGGCCGGCCCGTACTGCCACCGTAGCGCCCCATCAACGCCTCTGGTCAAAGCGGCGGCCGACCATCGCTGAGGCGATATTGACCTTCTGAATGTCGATCGCGCCGCCGGCAATGCCCCAGCCCCAGGCGTCGCGCAACCGGCGCTCCATTGGAAACTCGGCCGAGTAACCGTAGGCACCCATCAGCTGCACAGCGTGCCCGCAGACCTCGCGCGCGATTTCATTGGCGAAACACTTGGCCATCGAAGACTCGAGCACATTGGGCAAGCCGCCCTGCGCGTTGCTCGCGGCGCGCCAGATCAGCAGCCGCGCCGCATCCACCCTGATCTGCATCTCGGCGAGGCGCAGCTGCACTGCCTGGAACTCAACGATCGGCTTGCCGAACTGCACTCGCTCCTGCACGTAGGCCAGCACGTCTTCGAGCGCCCCGCTCGCCTGCGCCAATGCCATGGTGGCATTGCCGCAGCGCTCGAGGTCGAAGGCCTCCATGAGTTTGCCGAAGCCGCCGGCCGGCAGTATCACGTTGTCGCGCGGCACGCAGCAGTCGGTGAACACCAGGTCGCAGGAAGGCACGCCGTGAAAACCCATCAGCGCTTCCTGCTTTCCAAACGCCAGGCCAGGCGCGTCCTTCTCCACATACACCGCGCCGATACCCTTGGCGCCGGGCTGGTTGGACATGCGGCAATAGACCACGTAGGCATCCGCATGCGCGCCGCCTGAACACCAGCGCTTGGTGCCGTTGAGCACCACGCTTTCGCCCTGCAGCCGCGCCGTGGTCGCAAGATCGGTAAGCGCCGAGCCCGCCTGTGGCTCAGACATCGACACGGCGACCATGATCTCCCCCGCACATACCCGTGGAACGACACGCCGCTTGAGGGAGTCGCTGGCAAAACGCTCGATGGCGCGCACCGGCCCGACGCACGATTCGAACACCGGGAAGGCAACCGCCGAAGATATCTTGCCGAATTCTTCGAGAACGATCAGTGCTTCGAGGTTGCCGAGCCCGAGGCCGCCGAGCGCCTCTGGCACATTGATACCCAGAAAACCCTGACGCGCGTAGTCGGCCACCAGTTCATGAGACGGCGGTGTTCCGGTGGCTTCGATCTCACGCGCTATCGCCGGCAAGCGCTCGCGCGCGTAGCGCCTCGCCGCAGCCTGCAGCTCCGTCTGCTCATGGGTCAGGTTAAAATCCATGTGTCATCCTTAAAAAAGTCGGCATTACGCCTGCCGTGCCATACCAAGCCGGAACTTCACTCATCAACGCGCCGGCCCAGGCTGCGCAGCAAGGCCTTGCGCACCAGGTGCAGCCGATCGCTGCCGAAATACATGTCATCGCCGTCGACAAATACGGTTGGCGATCCAAACGCGCCACGGCGTACCGCCTCGTCAGTATTGGCCCGCAACTTGTCCTTCACCGCCTGTGAACTGATCCCGGTCAACAAGGCGCCTGCGTCGACACCAGAGCGCTCGCAGACCTTCTGCAGCACGGCGTCCTGAGAAATATCCTGATCCTCGCCCCAGTAATATTCGAAGGCTGCGCGCGCGAACGGCACGAGCCTGCCCTGTGGCTCGAGAAACACGCAGCCGCGCATCGCCTTGACGCTATTCACAGGGAATACTGTTGGTGGGAACAAAACCTTGAGCCCGTAATATCGCGCGTTGTCCTGTATGTCCTTGCGCAGATACTGCTGCTTCGCGGGCACCGCATTCGTTCTGGACTCGTATATCGACGGATTGACCGCATTGAAGATGCCGCCCACCAGCACGGGGCGCCACGTGATCTCGATGCCAAGGTCGCTCGCCATCGGCTGTATGGCATGGAACCCGAAGTAGGTCCATGGACTACCGCAGTCGAAGAACATCTCGAGCCTGGTCACCGCGTCAGCCCTTCGGGCTTCGATGGCGCGGCGAAGAGCACGCCTCGGTCGGCGTCGGACATTGGTCTCGCCAGCTGGCTGGGCCCACCACCCACTGCCAGCCCCTTCTGAACCAGCGGGCGCGCCCGGACTTCGGCGAACCAGCGCTTCAGTCCAGGAAAATCTTCCAGCGTGAGTCCCTGTTTCTTGTGGGTCATGATCCACGGAAAGCAGGCAATATCGGCCACCGAGTAGTCATCAGCAATGTAACTGCCGGTCTCCTGCAGGCGCCGATCAAGCACCCCGTACAAGCGGCGCATTTCCCGGCCGAAGCGTTCGATTGCGTAGGGAATCTTCTCCTGCGCATACAACGCGAAATGGCCATTCTGCCCCCCTATCGGGCCGAGGCCGCCAACCTGCCACATGAGCCATTGCATGACCGTGTAGCGGCCCGCGACGTCCAAAGGCATGAATTTCCCCGCCTTCTCGGCAAGGTACAGCAGGATCGCACCGCTCTCGAAAATTGCCAGCGGCCGGCCTCCGCCAATCGGAGCGTGATCGACGATGGCTGGGACTCGACCATTGGGGCTGATCCGCGTGAACTCGGGTGAAAACTGATCGCCGGCGCGAATGCTGACAGGTTGCACCCGGTACGGCAGGCCGCACTCCTCGAGCATGATCGAGACTTTCCAGGTGTTGGGCGTAGGGTCGAAAAAGAGGTCGATCACAGTTGGTCTGGCCTGGTCGATTGCATGAAACAGAGCTAGAGCAGTGACGTTAACCAGATTGCAGACATGGCAGCGCCGGGTCAGCGTCGGCACAACCTTGAGGGCTCGGGAGCTGTCTCGCGCGCCCATTCAGGCATCGGTCGCAACGTACGCGCTCGAAGGTAAAAAAACAAGCGCGCCTGTTTCTTGTCAATAACAAGAAAAGCACCGATCCAAGGCCTTACGTCGACTCCTTCTGCGCCGCTGGCCGCGAATGCCAGCACCGTTGCCGGCATCAGCCGCGTCCACACACAGCATGGATGCGAGCGAGCTCGCGATCATCATGCGCGCTCGACACGGTACCCAAGCCTGGGGAAATGTGTCACTACCGTACCCACCCTTGAGTCGTGGCGCCGCAATGCAACTTCCTGTGTTTCCAGAGTAACGAGTTCGCCTACGACCGGATCCTTTCCATAGTCTTCGGGTGTCACACGGACACTCTCGCCGGCCGCCAGCCCCAGTGGATCCAGGGGGTCGACACCACGGCCCGGATCGGGTTGCGCCGCTTGTGCGCACTGCAGCGCAGCAACCGCTGCCATTTCATGGCGCTGGCCATGACCGATGGCCCCCACCCGCTCTTCCCAGCGTGCCGTATGCATGAGCGGCGCCAGCAGCGGGGCGGCGGCCGGCACGAAGGTGCGCGCCATCCACAAGGGAAAGTAGCTGGTGATGTCCGCCCAACCGGGCTCGGCACCGAACACGAACGGCCGGCCATCGGCGAGCTGCTGCTCAAGCAGGTCGGCATTGGCACGCAGCTGCGCGAGCATGTGCGGCACATCCGCCTGGAGCCTGCTGAAATCCATGAAATTGAAGAACTGCTTGCGATCATTGATGACTGCTGCCGGAACTTCCCTGGCCAGCCCCATGGACAGTCCTGCACCGGGTTCGAAGAATGCCGTATCGCTCCAGTGCGAGAGCGCCAGCGACAGGCCGCGCTGAGCGCCAGGAAACAGCGAGGGCGTTGGGAAGCGTCGCTCGAGCTCGCAGGCGATAAGGCGCGTGTCGCAATAGATGTCGGCACCCACCTGAAGCGTTGGCGTCTTGCGGTAACCGCCGGTCAGCGGCATCAGATCGGGCTTCGGCATGATCATGGGGATCTGCACGGATGACCAACTCAGGCCTTTCAGTCCCAGCGCCAGGCGCGCCTTCTCGGCGAATGGCGACCAATCGAAGTGGTGCAGGATCAGATCAGTCATGGCCTTCCCCGGTGCGACTGCGCGGCGCCGCGCTACTATACGGCGCGGAACGCCGAAAGAAACAGTCACCCCTGGTCAGGAACTACGCACCGGCCCACATCAGGAGAACGCCAATGACTGACACGCTATTCACCCGCACGCCGCGCGCTGCACTCGCGGAGCAATGGCACCCAGCCTGGGACACTATGCAAAAATTGACCGGAGACGCCACATTTGTCGAGGTGTTCGCCAAGAGCCCGGAGCTGCTCGAGTTCGTCATGGGTCAGTTCTACGCAAAGATCTTCTTCGGCGGCAAGGTGGACCAGCGCTACAAGCAGCTGGCACGCCTGCGGCTTTTCATTGCGCATGGCTGTCGCACCTGCAACAAACAGAACGTGCCGGGTGCGCTGGCGGCTGGCTTTTCCCAGGCGCAGATCGATGCCCTGCTTGGCGGCCAGCTGGCACTATTTACGCCCGCGGAGCGTGCAGTGATCGCTTATGCCGAACAGGTGGCGCTGACCAACATGGAGGGCGCCATGTCGGCGCACCTCTTCCAGGAGCTGCGAGAGCACTTCAGCGAGGCAGAGATCCTGGAGTTGGGCGTAGCGATGGCCGTGATATCCGGCATGGCTAAACTTTCCTTTGTGCTGAACGTCGTCGAGCGCGAGAATCATTGTCCATTTGCCAGCGCGGCCGCCTGAACTGCCGCCAACCACAAAAACCGGACAGACTGCTTGTTTTCCCATACGCCCATGCTAGTGTGAGGCGCGTCCGACTGACACCAGAGGCACGCATGCCAATATCCGTAAAGCCACGGGCGCGCGGCAAACCCGCCCGCCGCGCCTTGAAGCCGACGCCAGCGTCCAAAAGCAAGCGGCCGCCAGCGGCGCGGCTGGCGCAGGCGACCCGCCGCAAGCCGGTACGCAAGATCGCGGCGCACGAAGACCTGGCGCAACTGCGCATCCATGTGACGACCATGGGCGATCTGCTGCTCAGCGCAGCCGATCGCTACCCCGACACGCTTGCATTGGTGTTTCCGGATCAGAGCTATACCTACGCCGAGCTGGCGCGCCGCGCCCTGCGCCGTGCCCGCAGCCTGCAGGCACTCGGGGTAAGGCCGCGCGACCATGTCGGCATTCTGATGCACACCTGCGCCGAGTTTGTCGAACTGTTCTTCGCCATCGCCCTGTGCGGTGGCGTCATTGTGCCGGTCAACGCGCGCTACAAATCGAGTGAACTCGCCTACGTAATCGGGAACGGCGATCTGGCCACCCTGCTCACCACCGACTCGATCACCGACCACGTGGATTTTGTCGAGCGGCTCAACGGCGCCCTGCCCGATCTCGGGAACCAGCGCGATCCGCTGGCGTTGCGGCTGTCAGCGACGCCGCGGCTACGCAACATCGTGGTGCTGGGCAAGGGTAAGCCGCCGGGCTGTGTCTCCGCGCAGACCTTTGAACAGGCGGGGGCCGGAATTCCCGAGCGCAAGGTGCACCTCGCGCGGCTCGGCGTGCGCGTGCGCGACGTCGGCCTGATGCTATACACCTCCGGCACGACGGCCAACCCCAAGGGCTGCCTGATTACGCATGAAGCGCAGGTACGCAATTCAATTGCGCTCGGCCGGCACCGCTATCAGCTGACTCACAGCGACAAATTCTGGTCGCCACTGCCCATGTTCCATATCGCCTCGGTATTGCCGATGCTGGCGATCTTCGACGTCGGCGGCACTTACCTGACCATGGGGCACTTCGACGCCGGCGTGGCACTTAAGATGCTCGAAAAATACAAGGTGACTGCGACCTACCCGTGTTTTGTCACCATCATTCAGGGCCTGATCTATCACCCCAACTACGCGAAGACCGATCTATCGCGCATCCGCCTGATGAATTCGAATTTCGCGGTGCAGCCGCCCGGCGTGGCCGAGCCGATCATGAAGGCGATGCCCAAGGCCATTCAGGTCGGCAGTTTTGGCATGACCGAAGCCGCCGGCACCGTCTGCACCGGATCGCCCGACGACCCGGAGCAACTGCGCATCACGCGGCTCGGCAGGCCCCTGCCGGGACTGGAGCTGCGGATCATCAATCCAGAGACCGGCGCCGACCTGCCCGTGGGCCAGCGCGGCGAGGTATTGGTGCGGGGCTACAGTACGCTCGAGGGCTACTACAAAGATGCCGAGAAGACCGCGCAGGCACTCGACCGCGATGGCTGGTTTCATACCGGCGACATTGGCGCGCTCGATGAACACGGCACGATCATGTTTTACGGCCGCTTCAAGGACATGCTCAAGGTTGGCGGCGAAAATGTCGCCGCGGCCGAGATTGAGGCATTGCTGGGCCGGCATCCGGCCGTGAAGCTCGCACAGGTGGTCGGCATACCCGATGTCAAGTATTCAGAAGTGCCGGCCGCATTCATCGAGCTCAAGCCCGGGGCCACGGCCACCGAAGGCGAGCTGATCGAATTCTGCAAGCGGGAGATCTCCGGGTTCAAAGTGCCGCGCGTGGTGCGCATGGTGAGCGAATGGCCGATGTCCTCCAGCAAGATCCAGAAGTTCCGCCTGCGCACCGCACTTATCGAGGAACTCGGCCTCGTCTGAGGCGTCGCAACCACGAGAACGGAAACTTACCCATGGCAATCAACTTCAAAGCCGAATGGCCTATGAACCTCGGCGCTCCGGGAGATTCCCTGGAGGCGAAGCAGCCGAATATCGACAACGGCATAGACGTGCCCGATCCTGCCCGTTATTACTCCGCCGACTACATGCGCAAGGAATGGGAGTTGATGTGGCCGCGCGTATGGTTGCTGGCCGGCGTCACGCCCGACATTCCCGAAGACGGCGATTACACGGTGTTCGAGCTCGGCCACGAGGAATTCATCGTGGTGCGCCAGGCCGACCACTCGATCAAGGCGTTCTACAACGCCTGCCCTCACCGCGGCAACCGCGTCTGCCTGAATGAGCGTGGCAGCGTGCCGCGCTTCACCTGCGCCTTTCATGGCTGGCAGTTCAGTTGCGCCGGCAAGCTCGAGAAAATTACCGACGAAGTTACCTACGATCGCCGACTGATCGCGCACCGCCCTGGGCTGCGCGAGGTACGCTGCGAGTCGATTGGCGGCCTGATCTTCATCAATATGGACGGCAAGGCACCGGCGCTACGCGACTGGATCGGCCTGCCGCCCGGTTACATCGAAAATTACGAGATCGAAGCCATGCACGTGGTGCGCCATGTGCGCAGTGAGTGGCGTGCCAACTGGAAGACCGGTGTGGATGCCTTTTACGAGACCTATCATCTGCCGCATATCCACCCCCAGACCCAGGGCGTAATGGAAGATTTCAGTCAGTACGATCTTTACCCCAACGGCTTCAGTCGCATGATCGTGCCGATCGGCGTCAAGTCCCACCGCGTCGCCGATCAGAACAGTGTCGACCCCTACCAGCAGTACATGATGCAGGAAGCCGGGATCGATCCGGCCACTTTCAAGGGCTCGGCCCACGAAGTACGCGTGGCAATCCAGAAGGCGAAGCGCGAGCGCGGCAAGCGCTTCGGCCTCAAGTATTACGACAAGTTCACCGACGGGCAGCTCACCGACAGCTGGGCCACAGGCTATTTCCCCAATGTGCAGATCGGCATGCATCCGGAAGGCGTGTTCATCATGCGCTTCCTGCCCCACCCGACCGACCCGGAACGTTTCTACTATGACAACATGACCATGTTCCGCTATATCCCCGACCCCAGCTGCACGGTCCCTGGCTGGATGGGGTTGCCCAAGGGAGTGGATGTCACCGGGGCCACGCGGCCCGACATCGAGCGCATTCCGGCCGACGTCAAACCCGATCTCGGTGAAGTGCTCAACCAGGACATCGAGCTGGTTGCAGCCGTGCAGCGTGGTTCGAAATCGCGCGGCTTCCGCGGACCGCTGTGGTCAGAGCAGGAGCAGCGGGTGCGCCACTTCCATCGTGAGCTGGATCGCTACATAGCGCCACAGGTTCGGCATGACTGAGGCGAGCAGCATCGTTCTGTACGAGGAGCGCGGCCCGGTCGCGTTGATCACCCTCAACCGGCCCGAAGTGCTGAATGCATTCGGCGAGGCAATGGGCCAGGCCATTCTCGCAGCACTTGCCAGGGCCAACAGCAGCGCGAGCGTGCGCGCGGTCGTACTCACGGGCGCCGGCCGCGGATTCAGCGCCGGTGCCGAGCTGAAGGGTCAGTTCCCTGCGGTCGGCACCATGCTGACGCGACTCGAGGAAGAATACAGTCCTGGCATCCGTGCCCTTGCCTCGCTGCCGAAGCCCGTCATCGCTGCGGTCAATGGTTTTGCCTCTGGCATCGGCGCCTCGTTTGCGCTGGCCTGCGATATGGTGCTGATCGGCGAGCAGGCTTTCGTGCAGATTCCCTTCGCCCGTATCGGCCTGGTGCCGGATGGGGGCATGTGCTGGCAGCTGGCCACTCGTCTCGGGCCACGAGTCGCCTTCGAACTGGCCTGTTCCGGCGAACGCATTACGGCGCAGCGCTGCGTCGAACTCGGTCTGGCCAATCGCGCGGTAGTGGATGAGCGACTGGTGGATGAAGCCGTGGCGCTGGCCGAAAAGCTGGCGCAGGGAGCGCCGCTGGCACTGGCCGCTACCAAGCGCCTGTTGAGGCGAGCGCCAGAGATTGGACTGAATGCCACGCTGCGCGAGGAGACCCTGGAACAGGCTCGCTGCCTGCTCAGCGAGGACTTCAGTGAAGGTGTGGCGTCATTTCTCGGGAAGCGCGCCCCGCGCTTCACCGGGCGTTAAGCCACGCCGACGCTGCAGATTGTCACCGCTAGCTGACTAGACACGCTCAAAGACGGCAGCTATGCCCTGCCCACCGCCTATGCACATGGTCACCAGCGCATAGCGCCCACCAATGCGCTGGAGTTCATAGAGCGCCTTGGTAGTGATGATGGCGCCAGTCGCGCCGACCGGATGACCCAGGGAAATTCCGGAGCCATTGGGATTGACCTTCGCCGGGTCGAAATGCAGCTCCTGTGCCACGGCGCAGGCCTGGGCTGCAAAGGCTTCGTTCGATTCGATCACGTCAAGATCGTCCACCTTCAGACCAGCGCGCTCCAGTGCCAGCCTGCTCGCCGGTACCGGGCCGATGCCCATGTAGGCCGGCTCCACCCCTGCGCTCCCATAGGCGACCAGCCGCGCCAGTGGCGTGAGGTTCAGCGCCTTGACCTTGGCCGCCGAGGCGAGCAAGACCGCACTGGCGCCGTCATTGATGCCCGAGGCGTTGCCAGCGGTAACCACGCCGTCGGGCTTGAAGGCCGGTTTGAGCTTTGCGAGGCTCTCCAGTGTGGCATCCATGCGAACGTGTTCGTCGGTCTCAAACACCACCGTAGCCTTGCGGCTCTTGATCTCCACCGGAACAATCTGGCTCCTGAAGCGGCCCTCAGCAATGGCACGGGCGGCCCGCTGCTGACTCTGCAAGGCCAGCCGATCCTGCATCTCGCGCGAGATCTTATAGCGCGCCGCCACGTTCTCCGCGGTGATGCCCATATGAATGGCCTGAAACGGGTCATGCAATGCGCTCATCATGTAATCGAGCACTTCCGCGTTGCCCATGCGTGCGCCCCAGCGCTGCGACGGCAGCAGATAGGCACCACGGCTCATCGACTCGGCGCCGGCGCCAATCGCCATTTCGGCATCACCCAGCATGATCGCCTGGGCCGCGCAGATTATGGCCTGCAGCCCGGAACCACACAGCCGGTTGACATTGAAGGCACCGGCTTCCTTGCGAATCCCGGCATCCATCGCGGCGATGCGACTGAGGTAAGCATCACGCGGCTCGGTTGGGATGACGTTGCCCATGACGACGCTATCCACATGATCGGCGCCGACTCCGCAACGCGCCAGGACACTGCGAACAACCTCGGTGGCCAGAGCGGTCAGAGCGACTTCCTTGAGCGAGCCGCCGAAAGACCCAATGGCGGTGCGCACCGCATTGACTACAAACACTTCACGTTGAGGCATCGCGTTATCCCTTGACATGGTTACTGGCCCGCTGATTCTGCAACTTTCAGGTCGGCTGGAACTTCGGCACAGTGACGCCCTCGGGCCAGTCGTCGAACACGACCTGCAGGCTCATGCCGATTCGCAAGTCGCCGGGCGGGCAGCCGACGACGTTGCTCATCATCATGGGGCCCTCTTCCAGGCTGACCAGCGCGACGACGTAAGGCACCTCGGCCGCATAGGCCTGCGATACGGCACGATGCACAATCGTGTAGCTGGCGAGCGTGCCGCGCCCGCTGGCACGCGCCCATTGCAGCTTGCTGCCCGAGCAATGCGTGCAGAACGCGCGCGGATAGAACTGCGCGGCGTCGCAGTCCAAGCAGCGCTGAATCAGCAATTCATGGCGTTTGCACCCGGCCCAGTACTCGGCGGTCTCCGGCGTGATCTGCGGCAGGTTCTTGCGCGGCGCGTCGCTCATCAGCAGCTCTCGCGACCCAGGATCAGGGTGCAATGGCTGGACATGATGCCGCCTTGTGCATGTACGAGCGCCAGGTTCGCCTTGCCGAGCTGGCGCTCGCCAGCCTGGCCACGCAACTGCAACACCGCCTCGGTGAGCGCGAACATCGAGCCCGGATTACCCGGATGGCAATGTGACAACAGACCGCCATGGGTATTGACCGGAAAACTGCCGCCCGGCTGAGTCACTCCGCTGGCGACGAAGGCACCGCCCTCGCCTTTGGCGCAAAAGCCGAGATCTTCGAGCTCGATCAGCACTACCGGTGTGAAGCAATCATAAAGCTCGGCAAAATCCACGTCTTTCGACCCGACGCCCGCCATCTGATAAGCGCGTTTGCCGGCCTCGGCCGCGGCGGAGCGCGTCAGGCTGCGCGCTGCGCTGATGTGCTCGTGGCCATGTCCTTCGCCGGCGCCCAGGATGTAGACCGGCTTCTGCCTGCGATCGCGCGCGCGCTCAGCGCTCGTCATGACGATGGCCGAGCCGCCGTCGGAGACCAGCGAGCAATCGAGCAGGTGCAAGGGGTCGGCGATCATGCGCGAGTTCAGCACTTCCTCGATGGTGATGGGCGTGCGCATCTGTGCCGTCGGATTGCGCACCGCATGTAGGCGGGTACTTACGGCCACTGCCGCCAACTGCTCGGCCGTGGTGCCAAACTCATGCATATGGGCGCGTGCGATCAGCGCATAGAAGGCCGGCACGGGCGCACCGTAGGGGCTTTCGAATTGCGGATGGCCTGACGAGGATTGCACCGCCAAGGCGCGCTCGCGCGTCAGACCCGAGCGCAGGCTGTCGGCCGAGGCTATGACCACGGTTTGACAAACGCCGCTCACAATCGCGCATGCCGCCTGCTGCACGGCCGCGAAAGTCGTTCCGCCGCCAGCACCGATGCTGCCGCAATAGCTAGGGAAGATCTGCAGGTACTCCGCCATGGCCTCGGCGTGATACAGATACGGATCGGCCATGGAATTGCAGGTGATGAGCCCGTCGACCTCAGCTTTGTCGATGCCGGCGTCCTGCAGCGCACGCAGGATTGCCTCGATGCACAGTTGTGTGGCGCCCATGTGCGGCACGACGCCTACTTGCGTGTCTGCCGCGCCGATGATGACGGTCTTGCCGCGCAGCGTGTCGGCCATCTGCGCCCCTCAGCCTCGGCTCAGCCGAATGAGCGCGCTGCCCGGGGTGGTGACCTCACCCGCTCGGTTCAGGATCGCGAGCTCGACGCTCACCTCAGCCTGGTCGCGATCCACAGCGCTGACCTTACCCACGGCCTGCAGTATTTCGCCGATATAGGCGACACGGCGATTGGAATATTCGACCGACAGCAATTGCCCGGCATCGCCCATCCATTCCACGGCAAGCTGCGTCAGATAGTCGCCCAGCAAGGGGCCGGCAATGACCAGGCCCGCGTAGCCCTCCACTTGCGTCGTATAGGGATGATCAAAATGGATTCTGTGGGCGTTCCACAAGGCGGCGTTGTACAGGAACAGTTCAACGGTATCGATGTGCAATTCGCGCGACGGCAGGGCGTCACCGATCCGCACGTCGTTGATTCGCGGTGAGGCGCTCATCGCATGATCCGTGTGGTGGTTTCCGTCAGTACCGGTTCGCCGGCCGTATTGACGACCTGCATGAGGACTTCGATGAATACCAGTGTGCCTGAGGAGCCGTGCTTTTCGTGAATATTTGCAAGCGTACGGGTTGCGGTGAGCACATCACCCGGCCGAATCGGGCGGTGATAGTCGATTTTCAATCCACCGGCCATGGGGCGGCGATTCTCGACCGGCGGGAACATGCTGTCGACGGCAACGCCATCCGGCGCCAACTGCTCGACGGGCAGTACCGGCCAGAACAAGGCCACATGAAACAGCGGCGGCGCTTCATCTCCCGCCAGGTACTTCGGCAAGCGCTGCCGGGTCGCGACGGCGTACTTACGGATATCCCTGCGGGTGACGAGTTCGGTCTGGGGAGGAGATCGAGTGCCGATTCGCCCTAACAAGGCAGGATTGAGTGAATCGCCCATACATCGGTCCTTCCGCGAGGTCGGTTAAAGTCTACAGAGCGTCGTGCTTGAAAGAAACAGGCTTGACTGTTTGTTTTGCACTAAACTGGGCGTGGTGGAAGCGCTTCGGACTACCGTCGCACAACTCGGCGAGACACCCAATCAACAGGGGATTGTCGTGGATTTTCAACTGGATGAGGAGACCCGGCTGTTTCGCGATTCGGTTCGCAAATGGGTCGATGCCGAGTGTCCGAAAGCCTGGTGCCGCGAGCTGGAACGCCAGGAGCATCATTACCCGCAGGCGCTCTGGGACAAGCTCAGCGCAGCGGGTTTTACCGGTGTCGGCGTGGCCGAGGAATTTGGCGGTCTCGGCGGCAACATCATCACCCAGGCAGTGTTCACCCGCGAGTTGGCCCGCAATGCCGCCGGCCTGGGGTGGATCTGGGGCATCACGGCTTTTTCCGGTGTCAACGCGATTCTGACGCACGGCTCGAGCGAACAGCAACGTCAATTCCTGCCACGCATGGCAGCCGGCAGACTGCGCACGGCCATGAGCTTCACCGAAGCGGGCGGCGGCACGGATCTGCTCGGCGGCATGAAGACCACGGCGCACAAGAGCGCCGGCGGCTGGATCCTGCGCGGCGAGAAAATCTGGAGCACGACCGCCGATACGGCGGACTACCTGCTGCTGCTGGCCCGCAGCAACACGGGCGTCAAGCGCCGCAGCGACGGCGTATCGCTGTTCTTCGTGCCACGCAAGGCCCCGGGCATCAGCATCACTCCCTCGCCCAAGCTCGGCATGCGCGCCCTCAGTTCCTGCGTCGTGAGTCTCGACAACGTCTTCGTAGCGGATGAACTGCTGCTCGGTGAGGCCGGCCAGGCTTGGCAGCAGACCACCATGACGCTCAACGGCGAGCGCATCATGAATGCCGCCATGTGCCTCGGCATGATCGATGGCGTGCTTGAAGACGCGCTCGCGCACATGCAGCAGCGGCGAGCCTTCGGCAAGCTCATTGGCGAGTTTCAGGCGCTGCAACACTACGTCGCCGACATCGCGATGTGGCAAATTCAGTCGGAGCTCATGGTGATGTACACCGCCTGGCTGCAATCGCTCGGCCGGCCTTGCGGGCAGGAAGCCGCCATGTGCAAGAGCATCGTATCCGAGTACGCCTGCAAGGCGGCGGACCTCGGCATCTCCATCCTCGGCGGCATGGGTTATTCAGCAGAAACCGACATGCAGCGCTACTGGCGCGACGCGCGCCTGCTGCGCATTGGTCCTGTCAGCAACGAGATGGCGCGCAATATGATCGCCGAAGGGCTTGGCTTGCCGCGTTCGTTCTAGACGACGCTGAGCTTGTGGGAGGAGCGGGCTTGAGCTTCAGAAAACAGCTATCGCATGCCGAGACTTTCGCGGCGCCGGCGGCGCGCGTGTATCAGTTGCTCATCGACTGGGGCGGCATCGTCGACTGGATGCCGGACCATCTCATCCACAAGCTGCGGCTGGAAGGCAAAGGCGTCGGTGCAATTCGCTATCTAACGACTGGCAAGGGAGTGGAGCTGGCGGAACGGCTTGATTCGATGGACGCAGAATCCACCAGCATGACGCTCTCAATGCTGCCGCCCCTGCCCTGGCATTTGCTCTCCTACAGCGCCACGGGCGCAATCGAGCCGCTGACCGCCGACAGCTGCCGGCTGACCTGGACCGGCAATGCAGAAATGCCAGAGAAGCTGGAGCAGGCGGACAAGACGACTTACCTGCTGCGCCACTCTTATGAAATCATGTTCCGTGGCATCAGGCGCGAACTCGAACGACAGGGTGGCTGCAGCGCGTGCTGACTGGCAGCGAAGTTGACGACGGCAAGCCGAATCGGGGAGACTCAACGGGCGGCTTCAACAGACATCAAACTTTAGACAAATGAAAATAACTGCAGTCCTGATGGTTCTCGCCAGCGTGCTCGGCGCAATGCCAACGATGGCGCATGATGATGCCGGGACAGCCGCGCACCCGGCTGCTGCAGTACCCACCGACAAGGAGGCCCTGCCCGGCGCCGCTGTCTATCATCAGCTCTGCGCGCAATGCCATGACAAGGCGATCTTCAAGGCGCCCGCAAAGCTCTTTCTCAACATGCTGGCGCCGGACGCGATCTATGCCGCGCTGACTGACGGCCAGATGCGCGAGCAGGCGGCGAGTCTCACCGACGAGCAGAAACGGCAGGTCGCCGACTATGTCGGCGACGCCGCTCTGGCGGCAGCGCTGCGCAGCGCCCAGCCGCCGCTGTGCGCAGCGGGCAACCGTGCGGTCGATGTGCGCACTCCTGTGAAGCTATATTCATGGGGCGCAGACCTCGGCAACAGCCACTTCATACCAGGCGAGGTCGCAGGCCTCCGCACGAACGACATTCCCAGGCTGAAGCTCAAGTGGGCCTTCGCGTACCCGGGCGCGCAGCGTGCCCGGTCGCAGCCAACGGTGGCGATGGGCACGCTGTTCGTCGGCAGCCAGGACGGCACTGTCTACGCGCTCGATGCGAGGGCGGGCTGCGTGCGTTGGACCTATCGGGCTTCGGCCGAGGTGCGTACCCCAATCGTGCTGTCCCATCGCGATACAGCCGCCATGCGTGCCGCCCCACCGTTGGCGTTCTTCGGCGATATCATCGGGCGGGCCTACGCGGTCGATGCCGCCACCGGCAAGCTGCTCTGGAAGTCAGCGCTCGACGACCATGCGACCACGACGCTCACGGGTGCGCCGGCCTACCATGCGGGCCGCGTATACGTGCCGGTTTCCTCGCTCGAGGAGGCGGCCGCGGCGGGTGGCTACGAGTGCTGCACGTTCCGCGGCTCAGTGGTCGCGTTCGACGCGCGCACCGGCAAGCAGCTGTGGAAGCGCTATACGATCGACCAGGCGCCGGCGCAGGTCGGCACGACCAAGAGCGGGTTACGTGTGTTCGCACCGTCCGGCGCCGCCATCTGGAATTCACCGACGATCGATGCCAAGCGTGGCGTGCTGTACGTCGGCACTGGCGACAACTACTCGGAACCGACCAATGAGCGTAGCGATGCCGTCATTGCGATGGATCTCAAGACGGGCGAAATCCGCTGGTCGCATCAGGTGTTCGCCAATGACGCCTGGAACGTCGGCTGCATATTGGGCAACGACACCTGCCCGACCCAGCCAGGCCCGGACCACGATATCGGCGCCGGCACAACGCTCATGCGCACGGCCGACGGACGCGATTTTATCGTTGCCGGCCTCAAGAGCGGCCATGCGATTGCGCTCGACGCCGACCATCCCGACAGGCAGGTCTGGGCGCGGCGCCTCGGCCGTGGTGGGATAGAGGGCGGCATTCAGTTTGCGCTGGCCCACGACGCGCATAACCTATACGTGCCGATCTCGGATATGCAGTCACACGACGCGGTCAAGACATTGGAGCCGCAGCACCCGGGCCTGTATGCCCTTGACCCGGCCACCGGTGCGCTGCGCTGGGCAGCCGCAACCGAGAACGACCACTGCGCGGGCCGCACCGACTGCGACGCGGGCATCCTGTCGGCCATCACCGTAATTCCGGACGCGGTATTCGCCGGCCACATGGATGGCCGCCTTCGGGCCTATGACACAAGGTCCGGAACGGTGCTCTGGGAGTACGACACGACCGGCGAGGTCGAGGCCACTTCCGGTGCGATGGCGCGCGGCGGGTCTATCGGCGGCGGCGGCCCGACAATCGTGGGCGGCATGGTGTACGTGAATTCGGGTTACGGCATCTATTGGCACATGCCGGGCAACGTGCTGCTGGCATTTTCAGTAGACGGCAAGTAGCTCTGGCGGACTATGGTTCCTGCCTGACGACGGATGGGTGCGCGCACGGCGACCCGGATCAGCAGTTCCAACGAGGGTTCGGCAACCTGTTCGTTGGCAATCTTGCTGAGCGTAAGCTGCCGGATGCCCAGAGACCGCGCTGCCGCGACCTGACTGCTCCACAAATCACTCTTGGATAGCCAGAAGCGGGCTGCTGCAATTGCAGATCAAGGCCGGCAATTTCCCAGTCGCTCCATACACGCAATCGCTGTCTTCAAGAGGCCCACATGAGTGACGCAGCGTCCAGCAGGTCGGCAAAACTCAATCCTGACGGTGAGCCGGGGTATGATGCCAACCCGGTCGCGCCGATACGCTGTTTGCTCGCGGGACCTGCTCACGTTGATTCGCGCCAAGGAACTGTTTGGACTATTCGAGGAGGCGGTAGACAGCTGCGAGGATGTGGCCGACGTCATTCATGGCGTAATTCTGGAGCGGATCTGAAAGGCCAGCATGGATCACGCAATTGTCATTCTGGCGCTGTTGGTATTCGTTGCCCTGCTGTTCGACTTCATGAATGGCTTTCACGATGCCGCCAACTCCATCGCGCTCATGGTGTCGACGCGCTTGCTCACACCGCAGGCAGCCGTGGCCTGGGCAGCATTCTTCAACCTGGTTGCCCTCCTGTTTTTCGGCCGGCATGTCGCCAATACCGTCGGCAAGGGCATCATCTCCAAGGAAGTGATCGACAATGCCGTGATATTTGGCGCCCTGAGCGGTGCCATCACCTGGAACCTGATTACCTGGTGGTTTGGCATTCCCTCATCCTCCTCGCAGGCGCTGGTGGGCGGCCTGGTGGGTGCGGGGGTCGCCAATGGAGGCACCGGCGCAATTGTCGCTCAAGGACTGATCAAGACTTCGCTGGCCATCATCCTGTCGCCATTGTTTGGCATGTTGCTGGCGCTGATACTGGTGGTGTTTGTGCTGTGGTTGTTCAAGAACTCCTCGCCCTACCCGGTCGAAAAGGGTTTCAACAAACTGCAGTTTATTTCTTCATCGCTCTATAGCCTGGGCCACGGCGGCAACGATGCGCAAAAGACCATGGGCATTATCGCAGTGCTGCTCTATGCCAATGGCTATCTGCAGGGAGATTTCCATGTGCCCTTCTGGGTGGTGATTTCCTGCCAGATCGCCATGGGCCAGGGCACGCTGTTCGGTGGCTGGCGCATCGTTCGCACCATGGGCATGGGAATCACCCGCATTCGCCCGTCAGGCGGCTTCTGCGCACAGACTTCCGGGGCGATTGCGCTGTTTATTGCCACTGGGCTCGGCATACTGGTTTCAACTACTCACACCATAACCGGTGCAATCATTGGCGTTGGACTATCGAGGCGTGACTCGGCGGTGCGCTGGGGCCTGGCGTCGAGCATCGTCTGGGCGTGGGTGCCGACGATTCCGTGTGCAGGCCTGATCGCTGCGCTGTGCTACCAGCTGGGCCGCAGTCTGTTGACCTAGGTCGGGCCCTTGCCCCAGACGATGTCGTACTTGCCATCGAAGCTGACCATCATCAGGCACTCGTGCGTGCCCTGGCAGACGAAGCGATGCGGAACCTGGCTCGCCATGACGGCGAAGCCACCGGCAAGCAGCTCGCCCGCCGGATGACCGGACATTTCCGTGAGTACCGTGCCGCGGATGACGATCAGCTGCTCGACTGCCGAGTGGTAATGCCAGGGCACGACGCAACCCGGCGAGGCCTTCAGCAGCAGGGTCGAGGGACCGCTGTCCGGGTTGCCGGTTTCGATGGCATCGGACAGGCACTTCACGTCGTCATCAACCACGAAGCGAAGCGAGGCGAGCGGCTTCACATCACCGCTCATCGCCGGTTCCGCGTTACTCATGGACGCCAAGGCGCCCAGGATGGCGGCGGCGATTGCCTGCACAAAGACTCGCACTCTGGTTCTCATCGTCAATCCTTGCCGGGAATTGTGACTCCGGCCTTCCTGGTTGCACCAATGTAACAGCGTTGCGCCACCGCCGTGAGCTGTCCCCAGGGAGGCGTGCCGGTCTGTGGCACGCTGCACTGTAGGCGCAGTGTCAGGCAATTGCTACGTTACCTGCAGCAACCCTTGTCCAGCTGCACCGGCGGACATTTCACGCTGCCGAAGGAGCAGAACACGCAGCAATCCCCCGCCAATGGCTTGAGCAGCTGTCGGCACCCTTTGCATTCGTAGAAGTACAGGCACGCATCGGTGGGCATCTGTTCCTCAGCGGTAACACCGCACTTCGGACAGGTGATGACGGAGCGAAGGATTGTTGCCATGAAATATAGGTGAGACAAAACTCCGGCTGACCGGCCAGCCAGTCGCAACTAATATACCATCCTGCAATTTTCATGGGAGCACTCTGCATGAGTACCAGCAAGACGGCATTGGTGACGGGCGCCGCTCAAGGGGTCGGGTTCGCCACGGCAGCGCTGCTGGGTCAGCAGGGGTATCGGGTCCTGCTGATGGACCTGCAGGCGCTCGACGGGACGGTCGCAAAATTGCGTTCGCTGGGTTGCGAGGCCGTTGGCTGGTCGGGCGATGTCTCGTCCGAGTCCTATGTCCGGGATTGTGCAGCCGCGAGTCTTGACGCCTACGGAGCGCTCGACGTACTGGTCAACAATGCCGGGATCAGCCTGATCTGCGCCGCGGAGGCGACGACCCTGGAGCAGTGGCAGCAGGTGATGCGAGTCAACCTGCAGGGACCGTTCCTGATGTGCAGGTACTTTGGCGCAGCGATGCTCGATCGTGGCTCCGGCAGCATCGTCAATGTAGCCTCCGTCGCCGCGCTCGCGGGCATCATCCACCGCAGCGCCTACAACGCCTCGAAACACGGCCTGATCGGACTGACACGCACACTGGCCGCGGAATGGGGTGGCCGCGGCGTGCGCGTCAATGCCGTGTGCCCGGGCTGGATCAAGACTGAAATGGACCAGCGCGATCAGCAAAGCGGCGCGTACTCCGACGCGGACATCGTCAAGCGCGTGCCGATGGCGCGCTTTGCCCGAGCGGAGGATGTGGCAGCGACGATAGCGTTTCTTGCCGACAGCGAACGCAACGGCTTTGTGAACGGGGTGAGTCTGCCGGTGGATGGTGGCTGGAGCGCGGACGGGAGCTGGGACGCCCTGCGCATCGCCACGCGCGGCGAGTGAGCACAAGACCGCTCAACCCACGATATCCATGGTGACACGTGTAACATGTGCATGCGAACCGGGCATTGGTCCACTGGACTGGTGCAGACGCCAGGCTGCATGAGCCGCAATCCTGACTGCTGGAGGAGCAATGGGACAGGCAATTCACGCGCATCATTTTCGCCATGAAGACTTCGAACGGTTTCGGGCACGCCTCAAGCATGAGACCGACCTGCTGCACGATTGGGTCGAAGGCGATCGCTTCGACCGCTCTGCGCCCATGGCGGGACTGGAGCTCGAGGCCTGGCTGATCCATCCTGATGGCCGGCCGGCGGCGCGCAACGAGGACTATCTGCAGGCGGTGAACCGCGCGGACGTGGTAAGCGAACTGGCGCGCTTCAATGTGGAGATCAACGCGGCGCCGCAGCCAGTCACCGCCCCAGGACTGGAGCGCCTGCACGCGCAACTCCTGGACACCTGGTCTCATTGCCGCAGTGTGGCGCAGACTCTCGGGCTCGATCTGGTTTCGATTGGCATCCTGCCTACCCTTGAAGATCGTGATCTCTGTCCGGCCAACATGTCCAACTCGGACCGCTATCGGGCGCTCAACGAACAGGTCCTGCGGCAGCGGCACGGCCAGCTGATAGAACTGGAGATTGCCGGCATTGAAACACTGCGGACGGCGCACCGCGACGTGATGCTCGAGGCGGGGACGACCTCGCTTCAGGGCCATCTGCAGGTCACGCCCGAGACCGCCGTACGCTGCTTCAATGCCTCGATCATCGCATCCGCCGCCACGGTTGCGCTGAGCGCGAACTCACCGTCCCTGTTCGGGCGCCGCCTGTGGGAGGAGACTCGAATTCCCCTGTTCGAGCAGGCCGTTCCGGTCGGAACCCAGGATGCAGGCATCCGCGAGTCTCTGCCGCGCGTGAGCTTCGGTACGGGATACGCCAGCTGGTCGCTGGTCGAAGTGTTCCGCGAGAACATCGATCGTTTTCCGATCATGCTGCCCATTGTCCTCGAGCAGGATGCGGCCCGACTGGCGCACCTGCGTCTGCAGAATGGCACGATCTGGCGCTGGAACCGGCCGCTGATCGGCTTCAATGAGCAGGGGACGCCGCACCTGCGGATCGAACATCGCGTCATGGCAGCGGGACCTACCGTCGCCGACATGATGGCCAACCTGGTGTTCTATTACGGACTGGTAGCGGCGCTGGCAGCCGAGCCGATACCGCCGGAAGCGCGCCTGCCGTTCGCTGCCGCGCGTGACAATTTTTATGCCGCTGCCCGGCATGGACTCAATGCTTCCATGATGGCCGCAACTGGCAGTCAAAGGCCCTTGGGCCAGCAGATCCTCGCGGAACTGCTGCCCGCTGCGCACGCTGGCCTGCAGTTGCTCGGGGCCGGCGGTGAGTACACGCGCCGCGCTCTGGGCATTATCGAGCAGCGCGTGCGCTCGGGTCGTACCGGCAGCCACTGGCAAAGCGCCTTTGCCGAACGCCATGGTCATGATCGCGCATTGCTCACGCTCGAATACGCCGCGCGCCAGCGCAGCGAAACACCCGTGCACGAGTGGACCTTGTGACTGGCGTGCGGCTGCACGAACCCCAGCATTTTCCCGAAGGATTTCTGACCGCTAGTGCGCGCGATCTGCACGCCGTTCTGCCGGGCCCTACGCTCGTCCATCTGCCGGGCCGGCGTGAGCCCGCGCTATTTGTCTCGATCCTGCTGCATGGCAACGAGGATGTCGGCCTGCTCGCGATTCAGCGCATTCTCAAACGCTACGCCGGACCAACCCTGCCGCGGGCGCTGTCGGTGTTCATCGGCAATGTCGCCGCCGCGCGCAGTGGCCTGCGTCGCCAGGAAGGGGAACCCGACTACAATCGGGTATGGCCAGGTACAGCGACGCCCGATTGTGACGAGGCGCGGGTGATGCGATCCGTCGTCACCCGGATGCGCGAACGTGGCGTGTTCGCCAGCGTCGACCTGCACAACAACACTGGCTTGAATCCGCACTACGCCTGCGTGACCGTCCCTGACGCTGCGAGTCTGCAGCTGGCCAGCCTGTTCAGCCGCACCGCCGTGTACTTTCGCGCACCCGCCGGCGTTCAGGCCGCCGCGTTTGCCGCGCTCGCGCCGGCGATTACCTGTGAGTGCGGTCAGATCGGTGACCTGGCGGGCATCGAGCAGGCGACCAGCCTGCTCGATGCCTGTCTGCACCTCGATGCCCTGCCGCGCCATGCCGTCGCGAGCGGCGATCTGCACCTGTTTCACACGGTGGCAATCGTCAAGCCACGCGCCGATGTCAGCCTGAGCTTCGACGGCAGTGTCGCGGATCTGATGTTCGTGCCCGATCTGGACCACTTCAACTTCCGGGAACTGCCGGCCGGCACCGCGTTCGGTCGCTGCTCAGTGGCCGACGCGTTGCGCGCCACGGCTGAAGGCTGCGACGTGACTGAACAGTATTTCGGGGTGCGTGACGGCATGCTGACGCTCAAGCTGGCGTGCATACCGGCAATGCTGACGCGCGATCAGCGGGCGATCCAGCAGGATTGCCTTTGCTACCTCATGGAGCGCATGCCTTTGCCGCGGCGCGTGTAACATGTGGGCGCGGACCAGGCACTGATCCACAGGGTTGTCGTACATGCCAAGGCGGTTCAATCGTTCGATATCCGGGCCGATCGTGCTCAGCACGATCGCGGTATTGCTTACCGTTACCATGTTGATCGGCTGGATCTTCGTGATCCACGAAAACCAGTCGCTGACGCGCGCACTATGGGGCAATCTGTGGCTGCTGGCGGGCGGCATCATCTCGCTGGCCGTCGTGATGAGTGTCGTCATCCTGTTCAGCGTGTCGCTGGTCCGGGAAATCCTCGAGGGGCGGCGCCAGCAGACTTTCATCGATTCGGTCACGCATGAACTCAAGAGCCCGCTGGCCTCCATCAGGTTGTGCCTCGATACGCTCGATCGCGAGGGCCTGTCGCCACCCCAGCGCATTGAGCTGCGCCAGATGATGCGCACCGACGTCGAGCGCCTGTCGGTGTTTGTCGATGACATACTCGAGGCCAGCCGCATCGCTCATGGTCGGCGTGCGCAGACCTGGACGGTGGTCGACCTCACACAGCTGCTGAAGGATGGCATCGACAGCATCAGTCGCCGCTACCACCTGGATACGGGCGTATTTCGCCTGGTCGCACCCGAGCAGCTGGAAATCACTACCGACCCCACAGCCCTGGAAACCATCGTCAAGAACATTCTCGACAATGCGGTGAAGTACTCCCCCTCGCCGCCACCTCCGGTGGAGGTGACGCTGCGTCCCGCGAAATCCGGGCAGATCGAGATTCGCGTGCGCGACCAGGGCATTGGCGTCGAGCGCACCCAGCTGAAGCGCATCTTCAAGCGCTTCCATCGCGTACCCAGCCCGGCCGTGAATGAGCGCAGCGGCACCGGCTTGGGTCTTTATGTGGTGGCGCAACTGTTGCGCAGCCTGGGCGGCAGCATTCGGGCAGAATCGGCCGGTGCGAATACGGGCACCACCCTGTTTGTGCGTCTGCCGATGGGCGTTGCTACCGTAGAGGCGAGCGAATCATGACTACGGGAGAGGATCTCGCCGGGCCGACAGCGGCCTCTGTCGCCACCGTGCTGGTCGTCGAAGACGAGGCGCACCTGGCTGCCGGCCTGAAGCTCAATCTTGAACTTGACGGTTATCGCGTGATCATTGCCCGCACCGTCCGCGATGCGACCGCGCAGCTGGTGCAGGCCGCAGCCATCGATCTGATCCTGCTGGACGTCTCGCTGCCCGACGGCGACGGCTACAGTTTCTGCAAGCAGTTGCGCGAAGCCGGGCATTACGTGCCGGTCATCATGCTGACTGCGCGCAGTGCTGCCGAGGAACGCGTGCGCGGACTGGATTCCGGCGCGGACGACTATATGCCCAAGCCTTTTGCCCTGCCGGAACTGCTGGCGCGGGTACGCTCGTCCCTGCGCCGGCGCGACTGGCAGCAGCGCAGCGCGCTTACCGAGGGGGTCCGTGGTTCACTCAGTTTCGGCGCGGCGCGCATCAATTTCGATACCCATGAGGTCAGCGCCTTCGACAAGCCGATTCGGCTGACCCAGCTCGAGCTGGATCTGCTTTATTATTTTTCCCAGCACCCGCGACGGGTGCTGACCCGCGAGGAGCTGCTGGCACAGGTTTGGAAGCTGCACAACGTGCCCAATACACGCAGCGTCGACAACTTCATCGTGCGGCTGCGCAAGTACTTTGAAGCCCAGCCGGAGAAACCGGTGTATTTCCGCGCCCACCGCGGCGCCGGTTACAAGTTCGTACCCGACGGGGCGAGCTAAACGCGAACCAGGGCACGGCTTGACACAACTATTACATTCGCCGACCAAACCACGACTCTGGGGTTGACCGCCTGCGCGCATCATTCCTGCAGCGCCGCTTGGCGCCTTAAGGACGGAGCCCTTGCGCATGAGTAATACCGCGAAGCCGCTACGGCGAATTGCCTGGATGGGCGCAGCGCCCTTTGTTGTCATTCATCTGCTGGCCTTTGGAGCCATCTGGACTGGCGTCACGCCGGCCGCGGCCATCTGCTGCGTGGCTCTGTACTTCATCAGGATGTTCGCGGTCACCGGCGGCTATCACCGCTACTTTTCGCACCGCACCTACAAGACCAGCCGCGTGTTCCAGTTCGTGCTGGCCTTCGTCGCGCAAACCAGCGCGCAACGCGGCGCCCTGTGGTGGGCCGCGCATCACCGCCGGCATCATCTGTATTCCGACCAACCCCAGGACCTGCATTCGCCGGTTCAGGACGGTTTCTGGTATTCGCACGTGCTGTGGATCTTCAATCCTGCCAACTCGCACACCGATTACAGCCGCATACCCGATCTCACCCGCTATCCGGAATTGCGCTTTCTGGACAAGTATTACCTGCTGCCGCCCATTCTGCTGGGTGCGCTGGTGTTTTTCACCCTGGGTGCACCCGGCCTGTTCTTCGGCTTCTTTGCCAGCACCGTGTTGCTGTGGCATGGAACCTTCACGATCAATTCGCTCTCGCATGTCTTCGGCAAGCGCCGCTACGCAACGTCAGATGACAGCCGCAACAACGGATTGCTGGCCCTGGTCACGCTTGGTGAGGGCTGGCACAACAACCATCACCGCTTTTCCAGCTCCACGCGCCAGGGGTTTTACTGGTACGAGTACGACATCACCTACTACGGCCTGAAACTGCTCTCATGGCTCGGCCTGGTATGGCAGCTGCGCCCGGTGCCGGTTGGCATCCTGGAAGAAGGACGGAAAGCCGAGCGCCTGCATGGACCCGCCGGTGCGCCCATCGCCCCTTACCGTAATTCCGCTGCAGCAGGTGGCGCCCCCGTCGGCTGAACAGGTGCACACTGCCCGGTCGTTGGGTGCTACCGTGGAGGCCGCCCTTGCGCGGCTGGCCGCCAATCCGATCCTCAACCGGGAGTGACCTCACCATGCCGTCCTTTCAAGCCGCACGCACCACCTCACGCACCGCTGCCTGGCTGGCGCTTGGCCTCGCCGCGCTCGCCGCCCTGGCCAGCACTCCGGCCCCGGCCCCGGCCGCGACCAAGACGAAAAATGTGGTGCTCATCGTGCTCGATGGCGTGCGCTGGCAGGAGACCTTCAGCGGCGCCGACGAGAGCCTGCTCAACGAAAAATATGGTGGCATCTGGGAGACCGAAGCCGCACTCAGGAAGCGTTTCTGGGACGCTGATCCGCTGCGCCGTCGCGAACTGTTGTTGCCGTTCCTCTGGAAGGTCGTGGCCAGGCAGGGTCAGGTCCTTGGTAACCAGAAGTTGGGCAACATCGGCCAGGTGAGCAACCCTTTCGCAACCTCCTATCCCGGTTACAACGAGATGTCCACGGGCCATGGCGACCTCCCAGTCAAAGATAACGAGCCAATCTTCAATCCCAACCTCAGTGTCTTTGAATGGCTCAACACGCGCGCTGACCTGACCGGCAAAGTGGCTATTTTTGGCAGCTGGCAGCTGTACAAGCAGGTCTTCAATACGCCGCGCAGCCACCTCTACATTCAAGCCGGCGCATCACTGCCACCGAGCACTGGCACGCCCACCCCGAAGCAGGCACTGCTCAAACGCCTGTTCAAGACCACACTACCGCATGAAGATGGCGACGCGCTCGATGCCCTGGTGCAGGAATCGCTGCTCGAGTACCTGCATGCTGCCCATCCGCGCGTGCTGTTCGTCGGCTTTGGTGAAACCGACGACTGGGCGCACAGTGGGCGCTACGACATGGTGCTGGCAAGCGCTCAGCACGGTGATGACTTCGTGCGCGAGCTCTGGGAGACGATGCAGGCCATGCCGGAATATCGCGACCAGACCACTTTCATCATCACCACCGATCACGGCCGCGGCAGCGGCCTGGTCGATTGGAAGGAACACGGGACTCCTGAGTATCCGGGCTCGGAAAACATCTGGATCGGCGTCATCGGCCCGGATACGGCGCCGCTGGGCGAGCGCCACGATCCGCTGCAGTTCAAGCAGGCTCAGATCGCCGCGACCATTGCCGCACTGCTGGGTTCAGACTATCGCACCGCCGAGCCCAAGGCCCCAGAGCCCCTGCCGGTGCTGCGCGCCAACTAAGCGCCTCACTTCATTGTAGGCATGACAAATTCGGCGCGCGCCGTCTCGGGCCCCGGCCAGCGCTGCGTCACAGTCTTCAGGCGGGTGTAGAAGCGCACCCCTTCCTCGCCATAGGCATGGTGATCGCCGAACAGTGAATTGCGCCAGCCACCAAAGCTGTGAAAAGCCATCGGCACCGGAATCGGCACGTTGATGCCGACCATGCCCACCTGCACCTTGCGGCTGAACTCGCGTGCCACGTTGCCGTCGCTCGTGTAGCAGGCCACCCCGTTGCCGAACTCGTGTTCGTTGACGAGCTTGAGCGCCTCGGCCATGTCTTTCACGCGCACGCACGCGAGCACCGGGCCGAAGATCTCTTCCTTGTAGATGCGCATTTGCGGCGTCACGTGGTCGAACAGCGTGCCGCCGGTGAAGAAGCCGTTCTCGTGGCCCGCGACCTTGTGGCCGCGGCCGTCGACAACCAGCTTCGCCCCTTCTTCCACACCGATGCCGATGTAACCCTCGATGCGATCAAGCGCCTGCCTGGTGACGATCGGCCCCATCTCGGCGTCGAGTTCCATGCCGTTCTTGATCTTCAGCGTCTTCGCGCGTTCTGCGAGCTTGGGCACGATCTTGTCGGCCACGTCGCCCACCAGCACCGCCACGCTGATGGCCATGCAGCGTTCGCCGGCCGAGCCGTAGCCGGCACCGATCAGGCCGTCGACCGCTTGGTCGATGTCGGCATCGGGCATCACGACCATGTGGTTCTTGGCGCCACCGAGCGCCTGCACGCGCTTGCCGTGGTGGGCACCGGTCTCGTAGATGTACTGCGCGATGGGGGTGGAGCCGACGAAGCTGAGCGCCTTCACGTCGGCATGCGTCAGCAGCGCATCGACCGCGACCTTGTCGCCCTGCACCACGTTGAACACGCCGTCGGGCAGGCCGGCTTGCTTGAGCAGCTCGCCCATGAAGACCGAAGGCGAAGGGTCACGCTCGCTGGGCTTCAGGATGAAGCAGTTGCCGCAGGCGATGGCCACCGGGTACATCCACATCGGCACCATGCAGGGGAAGTTGAAGGGGGTGATGCCGGCGACCACGCCGAGAGGCTGGCGCAAGGTCCAGTTGTCGATGCCGGTGCTCACCTGGTCGGTGAAGTCGCCCTTGAGCAATTGCGGAATGCCGCAGGCGAACTCGACGATGTCGATGCCGCGGGTGACTTCGCCTTGCGCGTCGGTGAAGACCTTGCCATGTTCGGCGGTGATCATCGCGGCCAGGGTGTCACGATGCTGGTTGAGCAGCTCCAGGAACTTGTTGAGGATGCGCGCGCGCCGGATCGGCGGCATGTCGGACCAGGCCGGGAAGGCGGCCTTGGCGGAGGCGACGGCGGCGTTGACTTCTTCTACGGAACCGAGGGCCACTTGCCGCGCGACGGCGCCGGTCGAGGGGTTGTAGACCGCCTGGCGCCGCCCGCTGGTGCTGGCGACCGCGCGGCCGTGGATGTAGTGGCCGACTTCGGTGGTGGCGGTGAAGGCTTCGGGTGCACCCATGGTGGCTCTCCTGCGATGGGGTAGTGGGAACTGCAATGTAGACAACCCGCAGCCCGAAGCCAAGGCCCCGGCGCTGGATTCATTGTTCAGCATGATGAACAATCAAGGCATGGCAAACGTGAAATCAGAAGTCTTGTGGGCCCATGTGCACTGGCTGGTGACCTTGGCGTCGGCCGGCAGCTTCACCGCCGCCGCGCAGCGCCTCGGGGTGAGCAAGGCGGCGATGAGCCAGCGCATCGCGGCGCTGGAGCAGGCGGCGGGTGTGCCGCTGGTACGGCGCACCACGCGCAGCGTGCGCCTCACCGAGGCCGGGCAACAACTCGTCGACGCCACACGCGGCGCGTTCGACCAGATCGAGCGCGGCCTCGCCGACGTGAAAGACCTGTCACAGGCCCCGCGCGGCTTGTTGCGCGTGACCGCGCCGGTGGCGCTCGGCCGGCAGCAGATCGCGCCGCTCGTGCCGGCGTTCCTGAAGCAGCACCCCGAGGTGCGCATCGAGCTGGAGCTGGCCGACCGCATCGTCTCGCTCGCGCAAGACGGCTTCGACGTGGCGATCCGCCACACCAGCGTCGTGCCTGAAACGCATGTGGCCTGGGCATTGTGCGAATCGCGGGCGCTGCTGGTGGCCACACGCAGCTACCTGCGGCGCTGCGGCACACCCTCTGCGCCCGAAGACCTGGCGCGCCACGATTGCCTGCGCTACCTGCGCAGCGGCGGCACATCCACCTGGCGCTTCGAGCCACTCAAAGGCCGGGCGCTGCCGGTCGCCGTGGCGATCCAGGGCGCTTTCGCGGCAAACAACAGCGAAGCCTTGCGCGAGGCCGCGCTGGGCGGCGCGGGCATCGCCCTGCTGCCCGACTTCAGCGCCCAGCGCGACCTGCTCGCTGGCAAGCTCGTTCAGGTGCTGCCCGGCTGGCGCTCGGTCGGCGGCTTCGGCGCCCACGTGTACGCGATGCGCCCCTACAGCCCGCACGTGCCGCATGCCG
>JAYTUZ010000096.1:0-5594 GCA_043744295.1 Gammaproteobacteria bacterium
CCCGCGGCCAAACAGCCGCTGGATGAACACGAACAGCACCGGCACGAACAGCACGCCGAGCACCGTACCGGCGAGCATGCCGCCAAATATGCCGGTGCCGATGGCGCGCTGGGCACCCGCCCCGGCCCCGTGCGCGAGCGCGAGCGGCAGCACGCCAAAGCCGAAAGCCAGCGAGGTCATGACGATCGGACGCAGGCGATCGTGCACGGCGTGCAGCGTGGCCTCTACCAGCTCGGTGCCCGCGTCCATGTTCAGCTTGGCGAACTCGACGATCAGGATGGCATTCTTGCTGGCCAGCCCAATGGTGGTGAGCATGCCGACCTGGAAGTAGATGTCGCGCTCCAGGCCGCGCAGCGCGGTGGCGAACACCGCGCCGATGATGCCCAGGGGTACGGCCAGCAGGATAGGAACCGGCATGACCCAGCTCTCATACAGGGCGGCGAGCGCCAGGAACACGATGACCAGCGACATGGCATAAAGGATCGGCGTCTGCGAGCCGGCGGCGCGCTCCTCGTAGGACTGGCCGGTCCATTCGACGCGGAAGCCCGGCGGCAGCCTGGCTGCGGTGTCCTCGACGATTTTCATGGCGGTTCCCGAAGACACTCCTGGCGCCGCCTGGCCGTTGATGTTGAACGCAGCCACCCCGTTGTAACGCTGCAGTTCCGGTGAGCCAAATTCCCAGTGCGCGGCCGTGAAGGCCGGCACCGGCACCATCTTGCCCGCCGCGCTGCGCACGTACCAGTGGTTGAAATCCTCGGGATTCATGCGAAACGGCGCATCCGCCTGCAGGTAGACGCGCTTCACCTTGCCGCGGTCGATGAAATCGTCGATATAGCGGCCGCCCCAGGCCATCGCCAGCGTGTCATTCACCTCGTCGAGCGACACGCCCAGCGTGCTGGCACGCGCCGCATCGATATCGAGCCGATACTGTGGTGAGTCCTCCGAACCGTTGGCGCGCACGCCGTTGAGGCGTGCATCCTTCGATAGCAGGCCCAACAGCTGGTCGCGCGCGGCAAGCAGTGCCTCATGACCGCCGCCACCCTCGTCTTTCAGGTAAAAATTAAAGCCGGTGGAGTTGCCCAGCTCGCTGACCGCGGGTGGCACGATCGGAAATACCAGACCGTCTTTGATCTGGCTGAAGGGCATCCAGGCGCGTCCGGCGACCGCCCCCACGCTCTGGTCGGCGCGCGGGCGCAGGTCCCAGTCCTTGAGCTTGATGAAGCCAATGCCGGCGTTCTGGCCGGAGCCACTGAAACTGAAACCCTGCACCGTGAATACCGAATTGACCAGCTTGCTCTCGGTGTCGAGGAAGTGATCCTGCACCTTGTCAAGCACCGCTCTGGTGCGGATCGCGGTCGCGCCCACCGGCGCCTGCACGAACACCAGCATGAAGCCCTGGTCCTCGGCGGGCAGAAACGAAGTCGGCAGGCGGATGAACAGCACGCCCATCAGCGCCGCGAGGCAGCCGTACACCACCATGAATCGCCCGGTGCGCCCCAGCATGCGCTGCACCGTGTTGCGGTAGCGCTGGTGGGTGCGCAGATAGGCGCGATTGAAGGCCGCCAGCAGCGCGGGGCGGCGCGCATCCGGATTGGTCGGACGCAGCAGCGTGGCGCATAGGGCCGGCGTCAGCGAGAGCGCGACGATCACCGAGAGAATCATGGCCGCCACGATGGTCACGGAGAACTGCCGGTAGATCACGCCCGTAGACCCGTCGAGGAAGGCCATCGGGATAAAGACTGCCGTCAGCACCGTGCCGATACCCACCAGCGCGCCGGTGATCTGATGCATCGACTTGCGCGTGGCCTCAAGTGGCGACAAACGCTCCTCGCTCATCAGCCGCTCGACGTTTTCCACCACCACGATGGCGTCATCGACCAGCAGGCCGATCGAGAGCACCACCGCGAACATGGTCAGCATGTTGATGGAGAAACCGAACCACAGCAGCACCGGGAAGGTACCCAGCAGTACCACCGGCACGGCAATGGTGGGAATCAACGTCGCCCGCAGGTTCTGCAGGAACAGCAACATCACCAGAAACACCAGCACCACGGCCTCGATCAGGGTCTTGGCCACTTCACGGATCGATACCCGCACGTAGGGCGTGCTGTCAAAAGGAATGAATTCCTTGAGGCTGCGTGGATACTGCGCACGCAACTCGACCAGGCGCGCCTTGACGCGATCGGCAGTGGCCAGCGCGTTCGCTCCCGCCGCCAGCGACACGCCAAAGCCGGTCGACGGTCGCCGGTTGTGGACCACCGAGAAATTGTAGGTGCCCGCGCCCAGCTCGACGCGGGCCAGATCGCGCAGCCGCAGCACCGCACCGCTCCCCGCACCGCGCACGATGATGTTGCCGAACTCCTCCGCGCTGTGCAGGCGGCCGCGGGCGGTCACCGTGGCGTTGATCTGCTGGTTCGACACCTGCGGCATGCCACCGAGCTGGCCAACCGAGAACTGGGCATTCTGCGCACGCACCGCGGCGACCACGTCGCCCGGCGTCAGTGAGTAGGCCCGCAACCGGTTTGGATCCAGCCAGATGCGCATCGCATAACCCGCACCGTATTGCTCGATAGCGCCTACGCCCTCGACGCGCGCAATCTGGTTGGCAACCTGGTTCATGACGAAGTCGGCCATGTCGCTTTCGCTGAGCGAACCGTCCTCGGAAAAGAAACCCACCCCGAGGAGCGAGGAGTTGACGATCTTGTTGACGGTGATGCCCTGCTGCTGAACGATCTGCGGCAGCAGCGGTACCACCGCCTGCAGGCGGTTCTGCACCTGCACCTGCGCGATATCCGGGTTGGTGCCACTGGCGAAGGTCAGCGTGATGTTCACCCGGCCATTGGAGGTGCTCTTGGCCGACATGTAGATGAGCCGGTCGAGCGAATTCATGTTCTGCTCGATGATCTGGGTCACCGAGTCCTCGACGGTGCGCGCGGCCGCACCGGGATAAGTGGCATCGACGGAAATCGAGGGCGGCGCAATCGTCGGGTAGGGCGTCAGCGGCAGGCGCAGGATCGACAGTACGCCCAGCAGCGAGAGCATGATCGCCAGCACCCAGGCGAATATCGGGCGGTCGATGAAGAAGCGCGCCATGGGAACCTTAGGCCTACTTCGCAGCCGCTTCTGCGGGCTGCACGACCGTGCCGGGTCCGATCTTCTGCAAACCCTCGACGATCACCCGGTCACCGCGCGCCAGACCGCTGGTAATCCGCCACTGATCGCCCACGGCGCCCGCGGTCGTGACGTTGCGTAGCTCCACTTTGTTGTCGGCCCCGACCACCATCGCCGTCGCATTGCCCTTTGGATCGCGCGTGATGCCGCGTTGCGGAGCCAGCAGGCCATCAGGCAGTACCCCCTCGATGATGGTCGCGCGCACATACATGCCCGGCAGCAGCAACCCCTTGGGATTGGGTACCAGCACGCGCAGCAGGAAGCTGCCGGTCCCCGGCTCTACGGTGACGTCGCTGAACTGCAGCTGGCCGGGCAGCGGATAGGCGCTGCCATCCTCGAGCGTAATATGCACCTCGCTCTGGCCACTGCCCTGGCCGCCCGCCGCCAGTTCCTGCTGCAGCTGCAGCCACTCGCCGCTCGACTGCGTGACATCGACGTACACCGTATCGAGCTGCTGCACGGTGGCGAGCGGCTCGGGCTGGTTCGCCACCACCAACGCGCCCTGCGTCACCCTGGATTTACCGATGCGGCCGGCGATGGGCGCAGCAATGCGTGCGTAGTCCAGGTTGATGCGGGCGCTGTCAGTGGCCGCCTGCGCGGCGGCCAGGTCAGCCAGCGCCTGCTGCAGGGCGGATTGCAGGTTGTCGTTGTCCTGCACGCTGATCATGTGCGCCTTGATCAGCTCCGTGCCGCGCTCGGCGCTGCGCCGCGCGGTCTCCATGCCCGCCTCGGCACGCATGCGCGCCGCCTCGGCGCTGCGCTGCGCGACGCGATAGACGGCATCATCGAGTTCATAGAGCGCCTGTCCCGCGCCGACCCGGGCGCCTTCCCGGAACAGCACGCGCTTGACGAGGCCGCCGACCTGCGGGCGCACCTCTGCGACCAGGCGCGCGCTGACCAGGCCCGGCAGCTCGCGCTGCAGCTCGATCGGAGCGGTCTGGAGCGTAACCACGGTGACAGCCTGAGGCGGCATGCCACCCGGCCGTCCACCGCCGCCGCCGCAAGCGGCCAGCGCCAAGGCAACAGTGGTGCCTACGGCCGTGCTTACGGCCGCTGAAAACTGACTGGATCGCATGGTCTGGAACCCCGGAGCAGTGGCGGACCCCTGGTGCCGCAGGCCGCCATGATCGCCGCAAACGCCGACGATCGCAAAGGGTGTGATCTGGTTCTCGATTTCCGGGCAATTGGCGCGGAGTTGGCCGGGAAGCCTGCGGACTTTGGGTGGCCTGCCGACAACGATAGAGGACAACACTGCCGTGAACCTGAGCGCCCCATGACCCCGAGCCCCACACCAGCACCCCGCGCGACACTGCCGGTCCAGGAGAGGCCGCGCCGCAACGTACTGATCATTGACGATGATCCGGTGTTTTCCCTGCTGGCCAGCGAGGCCTTGCAGCAGGCAGGCTTTGATACCCGCATCGCCAGTGACGCCCAGCAAGCGATGAGCTCGTTCGAAGAGTACAAGCCCGATCTGGCCCTGCTCGACGTCAACCTTCCCGGTGGCAATGGATTCGAAGTCTGCGCGGCATTGCGCAGCCTGGCCTCCGGCCGCGATGTGCCGATCGTCATGGTCACCGGCCACAACGACACAGAATCCATCGCTCGTGCCTATGACGCCGGTGCGACCGACTTCATCCACAAGCCCGTGCTCTGGCCGACCCTTCCGCATCGCGTCGGGTTCATGCTGCGGGCCCTCGATAACCTGCACGCGCTCAGGGAGAGCGAGCGCCGCAACCGTGCGCTGCTGCAGGCCTTGCCGGATACGATTTTCATGGTGGACAGCAACGGCGTGCTGGTGGAGCACATCTCGGGCAACGAGCGCAATTATGGCCGCAACCTGGTCGGCAAGCCGCTGGAGGAGGTATTTCCGGCGCTCGTGGCGCGCGCGGCCCGGGCGACCCTGCGCGGGAAGGTTACAGCCCAGGCGGCCGGCGTCGAGTTCAAGGTCCGCCAGGGCACGGAGCGGCGCTGGTTCGAAGCCCGGGTGCGTCCCCAGGCTGATGGGCCGCTGCTGATCGTGATTCGTGATACCACCGAGCGGCGCGAGGCCAAGGCGCGCATTGAATACCTCGCCTACTACGACACCCTGACGCGCCTGCCCAACCGCCAGCTGTTTGTGCGCGAGGCGGCGCGCGCACTGCTGGAGCCCAGGCAGGCGAATGAACTGGTGGCACTGCTCTACCTTGACCTCGACCGCTTCAAGCGCATCAACGACAACCTCGGCCATTCCGTCGGCGACGCGCTGCTGCTGGAAGTCGCGCGCCGGCTGGAGCAGAGCATCAGACCGACCGACGGCGTCCCGCAGGAGGGTGCCAGGCCCGGGCACGGGCGTCACCGGGTCGCGCGCTTTGGCGGTGACGAATTCGTCGTGCTGCTCACCGGCCTGAAGGACGAGCAACAGACGGTCGAGGTTGCCGATCGCA
>JAYTUZ010000097.1:0-21114 GCA_043744295.1 Gammaproteobacteria bacterium
GGCGGCGGGATCTCGTCCTCGACGTTCGCCGTCGCGACGAACATCACCTTGCGCAGGTCGAAGGGCAGGTTGAGGTAGTTGTCGCGGAAGCCGTGATTCTGCTCGGGATCGAGCACTTCGAGCAGCGCCGAGGACGGATCGCCACGGAAATCCATGGCCATCTTGTCGACTTCATCGAGCAGGAACAGCGGATTGTGCACACCGCTCTTGGCCAGGTTCTGGATGATCTTGCCCGGCATCGAACCAATATAGGTGCGCCGATGGCCGCGGATCTCTGCCTCGTCACGCACCCCGCCCAGCGACATGCGCACGAACTTGCGGTTGGTGGCGCGCGCCAGGCTCTGGCCGAGGGAAGTCTTGCCGACCCCGGGCGGGCCCACCAGGCACAGGATCGGACCCTTGATCTTCTCGACCCGCTGCAGCACCGCCAGGTACTCGACGATGCGTTCTTTGACCTTTTCGAGCCCGAAATGATCGGTATCGAGCACCACCTGCGCGTTGGCAATGTTCTTGTGCAGGCGCGTGCGCTTCTTCCACGGCACCTTGACCAGCCAGTCGACGTAGTTGCGTACCACGGTGGCCTCGGCCGACATCGGTGACATCATCTTGAGCTTGTTGATCTCGGCGGTGGCCTTGTCGCGCGCCTCCTTGCTCATGCCGGCCTTGGCGACCTTCTGCTCGATCTCGGCCAGCTCGTTGCTGCCGTCTTCCATGTCGCCGAGTTCTTTCTGGATGGCCTTCATCTGCTCATTCAGGTAGTACTCGCGCTGGCTTTTTTCCATCTGCGATTTGACGCGGCCGCGGATGCGCTTCTCGATCTGCAGCACGTCCATCTCGCCTTCGATGGCGACCAGCACATGCTCGAGGCGCTTGCGCACGTCGAGGATCTCGAGCACCTTCTGCTTTTCCGAGAGCTTGAGCGACATGTGGGCGGCCACGGTGTCGGCCAGCCGGCCCGGCTGCTCGATGCCAGCCAGCGCAGTCAGCACTTCGGGCGGCACCTTCTTGTTCAGCTTCACGTACTGCTCGAACTGCGAAACCACCGAGCGCACCAGCACATCCATCTCGCGCTCTTCGTACTGGTCGAGATCCGCCTCGACGGCGATCTCGGCCGCGTAATAGTTATGCGACGCGTCGGTGGTGACGGGCAGGGCCAGCTGCATGTTCACCACCCGGGCGCGCTCGATCCCTTCGACCAGCACCTTGACGGTGCCATCGGGGAGCTTGAGCAGCTGCAGAATAGTGGCGGCCGTGCCGAAGCTGTGCAGGTCTTCGAGCTTCGGGTCGTCAATATCGGCTTGTTTCTGCGCCACCAGCATGATGCGCTTGTCGGTGCGCATGGCGGCGTCGAGCGCATGTATCGATTTCTCGCGGCCGACGAACAGCGGGATCACCATGTGTGGGTAGACCACGACGTCGCGCAGCGGCAGCACCGGGATCCGGCCGGCCAGCAGTGCAGGCGGAGTGACGGGCGGTGCGGCTTCGACGGTTTGGTTCACTTCAGGTTCTCGCTATGCAAAACGGGGATCTGCAAACGGGCCGGGCAGGCCCCTGCCGCATTGGATGGGGGCGCGCCATGGCAATTCAAGGACTCTCAGGCGTGGCCGATGCTCCCTGCCCGGCGCGGCTCTTCAACAGCCGTCAGTCGCGGCTCTTCACTGCGGTAGATGACATAGGGCTTGGAAGTGCCTTCGATGACGCTCTCGTCGACGACCACCTTGGAGACATTGCGGAGCGAGGGCAGATCGTACATGGTATCGAGCAGCACATTCTCGAGGATGGTGCGCAGCCCGCGGGCGCCGGTCTTGCGCTGCATGGCGCGCTTGGACACGGCGCGCAGGGCTTCCTCGCGAAAGTCGAGTTCCGAGCCTTCCATCTCGAAAAGCTTGCGATACTGCTTGGTCAACGCATTCTTCGGCTCGGTGAGGATGATCATCAGCGCCGCTTCGTCGAGCTCGTCGAGGGTGGCGACTACCGGCAAGCGACCGACAAACTCAGGGATCAGCCCGAACTTGATCAGATCTTCGGGCTCGACCTCGTGGAACAGATCCGAGCCGTGCGGCTTCTGATCGGCGCTGCGCACTTCGGAAGTGAAGCCGATGCCGCTCTTCTGGGTGCGATTGAGAATGATCTTTTCGAGCCCGGCGAACGCGCCGCCACAGACGAACAGGATGTTCGAGGTGTCGACCTGCAGGAACTCCTGCTGCGGATGCTTGCGCCCGCCCTGTGGCGGCACCGAGGCGATGGTGCCTTCGATGAGCTTGAGCAGCGCCTGCTGCACGCCCTCGCCCGAGACATCGCGGGTGATCGACGGGTTGTCGCTCTTGCGCGAGATCTTGTCGATCTCGTCGATATAGACAATGCCGGTCTGCGCCTTCTCGACGTCGTAGTCGCACTTCTGCAGCAGCTTCTGGATGATGTTCTCGACATCTTCGCCGACGTAGCCCGCTTCGGTCAGGGTGGTCGCATCCGCAATCGTGAAGGGTACATTCAGCAGCCTGGCCAGGGTCTCGGCCAGCAGGGTCTTGCCGCAGCCGGTCGGGCCAATCAGCAGGATGTTGCTCTTGGCAAGCTCGACGTCATCCTTGGTCTTGGTCGCGCCGCGCGTCTGCAGGCGCTTGTAGTGGTTGTAGACCGCGACCGACAGCACCTTCTTGGCGCGCTCCTGGCCGATCACGTATTCGTCCAGGACCTTCTTGATCTCGTGGGGCTTGGGCAGCTTGTCGCGCGCCTTGTCGGCGCGGTCTTCAAGCTCCTCGCGGATGATGTCGTTGCACAGCTCGACGCATTCGTCGCAGACGAACACCGAGGGGCCGGCAATGAGCTTGCGTACCTCGTGCTGGCTCTTGCCACAAAAGGAGCAGTACAGCAGCTTGCCATCGTCCGTCCGGGTGCGGGAATCGTCAGTCACTGGTACTTACCTCAAGTCTCAGGCTCTTATATAGCATGCCCCCAGCGGGCGGCGCAAAGAACTGCGTTCCATCTAAGATCTTGTTATTCATGCTTTTTAAGCGCCTTTGCCAGACTTTAGGGCCTTCAGACGGGCGCTCCGGGAGTTGCGACTGGAGCCACTTCACGTTTCAGCAGGACCTTGTCAATCAGGCCATAGCTCTTGGCCGCTTCCGGGTTCATGAAGTTGTCGCGATCGCTATCCGCCTTGACCCGCTCGACGCTCTGGCCGGTATGGTGCGCCAGGATGCGATTGAGGCGATCCTTGGTTTCCATGACATCGCGGGCGTGAATATCGATATCGGAGGCCTGGCCCTGGAAACCACCCGAGGGCTGGTGGATCATCATCTTGGAATTCGGCAGTGAAAAGCGCTTGCCGTTGGTTCCCCCGCATAGCAACAGGGCGCCCATCGAGGCGGCCAGGCCGACGCAGATGGTGCTGACATCGGGCTTGATGAACTGCATGGTGTCGTAGATCGCCAGCCCCGCGCTCACCGAGCCACCCGGGGAATTGATATACAGCGCCACGTCCTTGTCGGGGTTGTCTGATTCCAGAAACAGCAGCTGCGCCACCACCAGGTTGGCCATGTAGTCTTCGACCGGGCCGACGATGAAGATGACCCGTTCCTTGAGCAGTCGCGAGTAGATGTCGTAGGAACGCTCACCGCGCGCGGTCTGCTCCACGACAATCGGCACCAAATTCAATCCAGTCTCGTTCATCTGCTACTACCCCTTGGAACTGCCAAAACCCGTTAACTCGGCGAAGCTCGCCGGCTTATCGACCACTTGCACCTGCGACTTTACCCATTCGAGCGCCTGATCTTCGAGAACTGCCGATTCAATCTGCGCCATGGCCTCGCGGCTCTGCAGGTACTGGCGGCGTACGCTTTCCGGATCGGGATAGGAGGCCGCGACGCTATTGAGGCGCTGCTCCACCTGGCCCCGATCAATGCGGATGCCATTGGCCCGCACCAGTTCGCCGATGATCAGCCCGAGCGCCACGCGCTTGCGCGCCGGTTCTTCGTAGGGTTCGCGCGGCGGTAGCTGCTCGACTTTCTGCACGCCCATGCGCCTGAGCATTTGCACCTGCAGTTCGCGCACCTGTTCATCGACCATGATCCTGGGCACTTCAAGCGGGTTGGCCCGGTAGAGCGCCTCGAGCAGCTGTTCGCGCACGCGCTGGCGGCTCACCTCCGCCACCTCGGTTTCCATGGTGGCGCGCACCTGGGTACGAAACTCGTCCAGCCCGCCTTCCTGCAGGCCAAAGGCACGCACAAAGGCTTCGTCGAGCTCAGGCAGACTGTGCGCCGCCACGCTCTTGACGGTAACGGTGAACTGCGCCTGCTTGCCGGCCACGGCCTTGGCGCCGTAATCATCCGGAAAGCGTGCCGGCACCTGCTTGCTTTCGCCGACACTCATGCCATGCAGCGCGGCGTCGAGTTCGGCCAAAATGGTGCCGGCACCGAGCACCACCGGCAGTTCATCGCCCTTGCCGCCCGGGAACAGCTCGCCGTCAATACGGCCTTCAAATTCAATGGTGACCCGGTCAGTGACGGCCGCCGCGCGCTGCACCTCCGTGTGCACCGGCTTCTGGCGGCGCATGCTCTCGATCATGGCCTCCACGTCCACATCGCTGATCTGGGCCACCGGGCGTTCAACACTCAACGCTGCCAGCGGAGCGATCCTGATTTCCGGCAATACCTCGAACACGGCTGCGAAGCGCAGGGCCTCGCCCGGCGCCACCTGCAGCGGCTCGATGCGCGGGTCGCCCGCCGGCCGCAGCTTTTCACGGCTGACGGCCTCGACAAAGCTCGACTGCATCAGATCGTTGACCGCCTCGGCATGCACCTGCCCGCCGTACTGCTTCTGTACGACGGCAAAGGGCACCTTGCCGGGGCGAAAACCCTTGAGACGCGCAGTGCGCGCCAGCGTCCTGAGCCGGTCATTCACCCGGCTGGCGACCGCATCCCCCGGTACCGTAACCTCGAGCCTGCGCTCCAGTGCGCTGGTCGTAGTCAATGAAATCTGCATGACCTGTAGTTCCTGAAAACCCGAAAAATGTACCCGGCCGGACTGGTGCGAAAGAAGAGACTCGAACTCTCACGGGTTACCCCACTGGCTCCTAAGGCCAGCGCGTCTACCAGTTCCGCCACTTTCGCCCGTGTTGGCAGCCGGAGATTATAGCGTAGGGGCGGGTTGCGGGTTTGTCGGGCATCGGCGGGTGCCCGGAGGTTCAGGGTCGGTTCAGGTTCATTTGCTTTAATTGCCTCACAGGTGCCGTCCGGCACAAGGCATGGAGTGCAACCAGGTGGATTTGACCGAGGACACGTCAGTGAGCGAGCGCAAGCGCATGCGGCGCACCGCCCCTACCTATCCCAAGGCCCCGCGCCTGCTGGTCAGCGAGCGGCGCGCCCGGCTGATGGTGCGCTGCGCCTGTGAGCTGCTGGGCCTGGACGAAACCAGCGTAACCACCGACCTGCAGCTGCCCATGTCGGTGGCCGAGTTTGAGCACGAGCTGCGCGCACGCTATGCGGCAACACACCCTGATCTGGTGTACCGAACCGATTCCACCACAGAACGCGCCCGGCTGGACCGCTCGCGGCTGGCCAGCCTGCCGCGGGTCATCCTGCGCCAGGGCGCTCCGCCGCGCTGCTGAAGGCACCACCGAATCGCTTGATCGTCAGGGCAGCGGAGCGCCGCGAGCGGCGGCGAGAACTGCATACCACTCGGCACGAGTCCACGCTACGCCATAGGCTGCCGCCAGGGCGCGGATATGCGCTGGAGACTGCGTACCGATGAGGGGTATGGGTCGCGCCGGGTGCGCCATGATCCAGCTGTAGGCCAGCGCGACGCGTTCGATACCCATGCGTGCAGCCGTGGCATCCAGCGCTGCGATCACCCGCGTGGCGATCGGATCAGCCGCCGAGCCATTGGCATTGCCGACCACCCCCAGCCGGCCCTGCGCCAGCGGCGACCAGGCGAGCACCGCAATCCCGCGCTCCAGAGCCAGATCAAGGATGCCGTCCTCCAACGGCGCTATGGCGAGCGCCGAAAACTCGGGCTGCAGGCTGGCCAGCGGGATGGTCAGGTGCGCGAGCAGGGCTCGCGTCTGCGCGGCCGAGTAGTTGGAGACCCCGGCGGCGCGGATCTTTCCCTGGCGGTGCAGGGTGTCAAGAGCCGTGGCGACCTCCGCGGGATGAGCCAACACGTCCGGGCGATGCACCTGCAGGAGGTCGATCTGCTCGACGCCGAGGCGCCGCAACGACGCTTCACAGGCCTGAATCAGGTATGCCGTGCTGGAATCGTAGGGTAGTGGCGGCCTGATGCCCGCCTTGGTCGCGAGCACAATTCGCTCGCGTATCGACGGCTCGGCACGCAAAACTCTTCCCAGCAGTTCTTCGGCCGCGCCGAACCCGCCCTGCGGCCCGTGCCCGTACACGTCCGCCGTATCAAACAGGGTGCAGCCGATTTCCAGTGCGGCATCGACGCGCGCACGCGCGCTCGCCAGATCAACGCCCGCAAATCGCCACATGCCCCAGCCCAGCGGCGCGACGGCCAGGCCACTCGCCCCCAGAGCAATGCGCTGCGCGGGCGAACTGGCGCTCACGAGTTCACTGCCCATGCGAAGCCGCCAGCACTTCTCGGCTCACAAGGACAAAGCGCTGCGAATCGGGATCCAGGGGCATAAATTGTCCGGCTCTGATCGCGCGTACGGGCAAACTCATGGCAACGAACTCCGGGTACCAACCGCCGGTCAGTTTATACTTGGACAGGACTGACGCCAGCCTGGCGTTTACGACCGATTGGTGGCTGACTTCGAAGCGCGCTCGAATACCAGGTCAATGATGGGGTTCCTATGGATCGTCGCCACCTTCTTGAATCAATGCTGGCGTTATCAGCTGCCGGGCTGACGAGCCGGTCAAGCTACGGGTTATCGCTGCCAGCCTCGCTGGCGTCGGCAACGATCACCAGGCATCCCATCGTCAACACCTTTCCCAAAGGCTTCTTGTGGGGCGCGGCAACTGCAGCCTATCAGGTGGAAGGCGGCTGGAATGAAGATGGCAAGGCCGAGTCCGTATGGGATCGCTTCACTCATCAACCGGGGCATATCAAGAATGGCGATACCGGTAATGTGGCTTGCGACAGCTACCATCGGTACCGGGAAGACGTGGCACTGCTGCGGCGGCTCAATTGCAGGAGCTACCGCTTTTCAATTTCCTGGCCGCGCGTGTTTCCGACCGCCGGCGGGCAAGCCAATGCCAAAGGCATGGATTACTACAAGCGCCTGGTGGATGAGTTGCTGGAAAGCGGGATCCGACCACTGGCCACCCTCTATCACTGGGATATGCCACAGGCGATTGAGGATGCAGGTGGCTGGCCGAACCGTGATACGGCCGACCGCTTTGTTGACTATGTGGCTGCTGTGGCGCGCGCGCTGGGCGATCGCGTTGATCACTGGTGCATCTTCAATGAACCCAAGACCTTCACTCAACTCGGCTACTGGATCGGCCTGTTTGCGCCCGGCCGCAAGGATCCATTGGCGTTTCTGCGCGCCACACACACCGTAAATCTCGCGCAAGGCAAGGCGTTTGTCGTCTTGAAGGCGCAAAATCGCCGGGCACAGATTGGCAGCGCCTTTGATCCTGCGCCGATGATCCCTGCTACCAGTTCAGCGGCCGATAAGGCCGCCGCAGATCAGTGGTTTCGCCTGAATAATTTATGGCACCTATGGCCTGCCTTGACTGGCCAGTATCCGGATGGGGTGTTGCCCGCTGACCAGCAGGCTGAGTTGCTGGGGTTCCGCCACGGCGATGAAGTGATCGTGCGTGCGCCATTTGACTATGTGGGCCTGAATTACTACACACGCTGGACAGTACGCGCTGCGCCCAGCGGCTTTAATGGCATACCCGGTCTCACAGCAGATGCTGCGTGGGGCACAGGACCTCACGAAAAAACCGACATCAATTGGGATATCTATCCGGAGGGCTTTTACGACATCGTCACGAAAATGTCGAAGTTGATGGGTGGCCGCATGCCGATTGAAATCACCGAGAGCGGCGCGTCCTACAACAACAAGCCGGATGCGACCGGCCAGGTTCACGACCCCAAACGAATTGACTACTTACGGGGCCACTTGCGTGAGTTGGCGCGCGCCATCCGGGACGGTGCGCCAGTGCGCGCGTATCACACCTGGAGCCTCATGGATAACTTCGAATGGGCGGAAGGTTACTCGCAACACTTTGGCCTGGTGAGCGTGAATATGTCCGACAGACAGCAACGCAACATCAAGGATTCCGGCCACTGGTATGCGAAGGTTGCGGCAGCGAACCGCGTGCTCTGATCACTCAGGTGCTTGAAAATGGTGGGCCGTGAAGGAGTCGAACCTTCGACCAAGAGATTAAGAGTCTCCTGCTCTACCAACTGAGCTAACGGCCCACTTAAAAAATGGGGTGGACGACGGGACTCGAACCCGCGACAGCCGGAATCACAATCCGGGACTCTACCAACTGAGCTACGTCCACCGTCGATGTCATCAGTCTGCCACGGGTTGGCGCGCCCGGCAGGACTCGAACCTGCGACCACCGGCTTAGAAGGCCGGTGCTCTATCCAACTGAGCTACGGGCGCAGCGAGTGAGCCATCTGATTTCAGGTTGGTCGGGGCAGCAGGATTTGAACCTGCGACCCTCTGCTCCCAAAGCAGATGCGCTACCAGACTGCGCCATGCCCCGCCACGATTCCAATCCGGGCCGCCCCAAAACTCATCCGTCTTACCAGAGGTCGCGCATCATACGGAACCCACACCCGTGCGACAATAGCGCGTTTTACCACTCAGGATCATTCCATGACGGCCAGAATCATCGACGGCAAAGCAATCGCAGAACAGATCAAGGCACAAGTCCGGGTATCCACCGACGCCCTGGCTGCGGCCGGCAGGCGCCGCCCGGGCCTGGCCGTGGTCATGGTGGGCGATTCGGCCGCCTCACAGGTCTATGTGCGCAATAAACGCCTGTCCTGCGATCAGGCCGGTATCGTCTCCAGTGCCCATGATTTACCTGCCAGTACTTCGGAAGTTGAGCTCCTGGACCTGATCCGGCTGCTCAATAACGACAGTGCCATCGACGGCATCCTGGTGCAGCTGCCCCTGCCCGGCCAGATCCGCTCGCGCGCCATCATTGAAGCCATAGACCCGGGCAAGGACGTGGACGGCTTCCACCCCTATAACCTCGGGCGCCTGGCGCAGCGCGAGCCGCTGCTGCGCCCCTGCACGCCTTATGGCGTCATGAAGATGCTCGCGAGCATCGGTGCGCCCGTGGCGGGCCTGGATGCAGTGGTCGTGGGCGCCTCCAACATCGTCGGCCGCCCGATGGCGCTGGAACTGATACTGGCCGGTGCGACCACCACGGTCTGCCACAGCCGCACCAGAAACCTGGGCGCGCAGGTCGCCCGTGCCGATCTCGTGGTCGCGGCCGTAGGGCAACCCGACATGGTGCGCGGCGAATGGATCAAGCCGGGCGCCATCGTGATCGATGTCGGCATGAACCGGCTTGCGGATGGCAAGCTGGTCGGTGACGTCGAGTACAGCGCGGCAGCCGAGCGCGCCGGCTGGATCACGCCGGTGCCCGGGGGCGTCGGGCCGATGACCGTGGCGATGCTGATGAGCAATGCGCTGGAGGCGTACGGGCGGCGCTGAGCGATCGCGCTGGCGCCAGCCGACCCGCTGGCGCCTAGAATCGCCGGCTCAGATAGAAGGTTTCGCCAATAATATTGTAGAACTCGTTGGGCCAGATGATCACCGCCTCACCGGGCAGCTTGTTGCGCACCAGATGGTCGCCCAGGCGCACATCGACGCCGGCGTCCCAGCCGGGGAAGATGTTGCGCCACTGTGCGCCCAGTCCGGCGTACCAGCCGTAGGCGGGAGTGAGCGCGGCGTAGCGTGCGGCGCCGACGAAGGCCGTCACTGCCAGGGATGAGCCGCAACGATAGCGGTAGTCGAGCGCGCGCAAACCCACAAACAACCGACCGCTGATGTTGTCGAGATCCATGCGCACACCGATATCGCTGTGCGCATCGCCAACGCGCCGCACCCCGACCCCCAGATGAGCACTGCCATGAAACGATTTGACCTCGGGCACGGCATCCGCATCCTGCTCGTAGCTCACGTCGCTCAATCCCAGACCACCATCGACAAAACGCTCATAGCGCGAGGTGCGCAGGCCGCCGGCCTCCGCGCGCGTTGCGCTGCCCTCCTGCACGCCGCCACTTTGGACTGCGGCGCCGCGGCGCCTGGCCCGCAGATCGCCATCGAGGCGCGCCAGCGCGCTCAGGCGTCCGAAAGTAGTGCCGTATTCGTCGCGGCCGACATCGAGCTCGGCGCCTACTTCAAGCTCGTTCCAGGGCCGGGTCCATTGCAGAGCCAGCTCGTGCGCCCGCCGGTAGGCGATGATGGAGCCGCGGGCATTCTGCACAGTACGATAACTCGCATTGAAGGCATCGCCACGTTCGAGCTGCCAGCTCAGATCGACAACGTGGCTCTGCCCACCGACGTTGTCGCCGCGCCGCCGCCAGTCCGCGCCCCAGTTGCCCAGCACCACGCCATGATTGCTCAGGCCATCCTGGTAGATGTAGTGCACATACCAGTTGGTCTGCCATTCGGAGAACTCATAGCGCAACTGCAGATTGGGTCGTAGCTCCGGCATGAAGAAGCCAGCCCCCAGTGCGCCGCTGCCGAAACGGTAGTTCTCGGCGTGGAACGTATCCTCCGCCGCGTATTCGATGTAGAGCGACAGCGGTTGGCGCGTGGGCACCTGCAACTCGCTGGAGAAGGCTACCTGCTGGTTACCGAAATCCTGATTGGAGTTCAGTTGCCCGGTGGTATTCTCGTAGCGCGTGGTATTGATGAATGCGTTGAACAGATCGCGCCACGAACGGCCGCCGCGTGCGCCGCCACCATATTGCATCTGCCGGCTCGCGGCGAGCGACCAGCCCGGTACCGGCTCGACAGACATGCGAAACCCGGCCAGCAGCGGATTTCCGCTGGTATAGCCACCCTGCCAGGCAATGCGATCGGAAAAGGAGAGGCGTGCCAGGAACATTTCGTACTGGACGCCCCAGCGGGTCAGCGGCGAGGTGTTCGAGATCGTGATCGATGGCATGGTAGGCGCTTCCGTGCCCACCATCATGCTGCTCTCCTTCATGGGCGACCAGCCGTGATCGCGAAAACCCAGGTCGATCTGCGTGCGCGCATTGCCGACGCTGACAAAACTGCCGCTCGGGTTCACACGCCCGGGATAGGCAACCGCTCCGGCGTTGAGCAGCACATGCTCGCCGATTCCCAGATACGCACCCATGCTTGCCTGCCAACGGGCATCCATGGGTGCAGCGCGCTGGTTGGGCTGCAACAGGCCCGCGGCGTGGCTGGCCGCCAGCTGCGCGCTGACCTGCGTGACCGCTGCATCGCGCAGCCACGGAGCCAGATCGCGTCGCACCTGTGCACAGAGCACGGCATCGATGCGGCAGGCCGCCGGCAGTGCCGCCAATACCGTAGCGACTCTGAGCGGGCGCGTCATGACGGGTCGATTGGCCAGCAGCAGCAGGTGCTCGACGCGCGCCTCGAGTCCGGGCGCGAGATTCAGCGGCAGGTAGGCACTGACCTGCGAGGCCTGCGTGACGTTGCCGGTGAACAGCGCGCACACCAGCAGGCCACTGGCAACAAGCACCCGCTGCCGCTGCCACACGCAAGCGCGCTGATTGGCCACACGAATATCCATTGCTTGATAATATCCGAGTAGCGATGCCGCGTAAGTTTGTATTGATTGATCATTCCCTCCGGAATCTCGGCGGCCATCACTATCCCTACGCGTACAGTGTTCTGCAGGCGGCGCAGCGCGCGGGTTGGCAACCGGTGCTGGTCACCCACCGGAAGTTTCGCGAACGCCAGGCGCTCCCTGCCGACTGGCAGGTGATGGCGAGCTTCGATCACCCCAGCTACTCACGCCACACGCTCGACACCCAGGCGCAAAGTGCCGGCCGGCCGCGCCGCCTGGTACCCGGCTGGTGGCTGAAGCTGGCTGCCCTGTGGGGCGAGTGCGCCCGAACCCGACTGATCGCCGCCTTCGCAGCCAACTGTGGCGACATGATTCAGCGCGCCGGGCTCAGCGCCGGCGATCTGATATTTTTCGCAACGACTTCCGAGCTTGACCTGGCAGGCTTGAGTTCCTTTCTGACCAGCAGTCGGGTCGGGCTCGATCTGAGCTGGCATCTGCAATTCCATTTCGGCGTCTTTTGGGGTCGTGAGCCCGACTATGCTGCGCAGGGCGCTGCCGCCGGGCGCATGCGCACGGCGCTGAGTGTCGCGTTGCAGCCGCTGGCCGCCTGGAACCTGCAGTGCTACTGCACCACCGAGCAACTCAGCGCGCAGTATCGGCGCCTCGGCGTCGCGTCCTTCACGACACTCCCCTACCCGGTGCACGAACTGTTCGGCGCGCCACGCACCGACCCCCGACCCTCGAAGCCCGCACGCATTGCCTGCCTCGGGCATAGCCGGCGCGAGAAGGGCTACCAGCTGTTGACGCCGCTATTGCATGAACTCTGGTCCGACTGGTTTGCGAGCGGGCGCGCGCAACTGGTGCTGCAGACTCATCACCGCGGGCAGCGCCGGGCGCTGGAAAAGGCTGCCGCCAGGTTCGGTACCCAGGGCGGCCACGCCCCGGCGCCGCTCGCCTTCGCCGGCTTTCCACTGGCACTGGAGCAGTATGCAAAGCTGCTGCGCAGCGCCGACCTCGGCCTGCTGCTGTACGACGGCGCGCGTTACTACGCGCGTTGCAGCGGGGTGCTGCTGGAGATGCTGGGGGCCGGCGTACCCGTGTTGGTCCCGGCGGGTAGCTGGCTGGCCGAGCAGATAGCCGAACAGACGCAGCTGCACCTGGAGCGCGTCGCCGCCACGGCAGCGGCCACCGCAGCCTTGAATTCGGTCAGCGCGGCCGGCTGCAGCAACGTGCCGATCAGCATTGCCTGCGCCAGCACCGCAGCGAGCACCGCCCTGCTGGTGGAATTCACCTGGCGATCGCCACTGACCCCTGGCACCTATCTGCGTTTCGAACTCGAGCAGTCGGCCGCCGCGGGTGCGACTGCAGATGGCGCGCCGATCCGCACCACCGCCATTGTTGGTGCACGCGAGCGGGGCGGAAGTGTCCGTATCCTGTTTAAACTACGTGCCGGCCTGAGCAGTATGCGGCTGCTGTGCAGCAACGCCTGGCACGACGGCCCGGTGACCATCAGCGATCTGCGTTGCCTGCCAATCACCGGCAGCGTGCCGCCGCTGGGCGCGATTGGGCTCGCGTTTCCGGACCTGAGCTGCGTCGGCGAACTGCTGCGCGATCTGCTGGAGCACCTGCCCCATTACCAGCGCAACGCTGGCGTCTACGCCCGCGAGTGCGCGCATCGCCACGCTGCCGGGCAGATTGTGCAGCAGCTGGACGCCCGCGCCAGCAGCGCCGCCAGCCCGGGAATTGCTGCCCCACACGCCGACCCGTAACATGACGGGTTGCCTGCACGCAGACCCCAGGTTGGGAATCAATGCCGTCCTCTGACATGCTCAATTTCCCGCTGGTGGATTCCAGTTACGACAATCAGGAAATTATCTCCTGCATTGCCACGCTGGTCAGCGGGCAGCTGACCATGAGTCACAGGGTTCGCCAGTTCGAGGAAGAGTTTGCCGCCTATTGCGGCGCGCCCTACGCCGTAATGGTGAATTCCGGCTCCTCGGCCAACCTGCTGGCGCTCAGCGCAGTAACCAATCCGTTGCGACCGGTCCATCTCCAGCCCGGCGACAAGGTTGCGATCCCGGCGGTCTGCTGGTCAACCTCACTGTGGCCGATCGTCCAGATGGGACTGGTGCCGGTACTTGTGGATGTCGATCCACTGACGTTCAACCTGTCCATTCCGGCTCTGCAACGGGCCGTCAAGACCCATGATCTGAAAGCCGTGATGATGGTGCATGTACTGGGCAACTCCACCGATATGAGCGCCCTGCTGGAGATCGCGAGTGAACAGCAGTTGCTGTTGATCGAAGACACCTGCGAATCGCTGGGCTCCAGTTTCGACAATGTCATGCTCGGGACGCTCGGCAGCTTCGGCACCTTCAGTTTCTACTTCTCACACCACATGACGACCATCGAAGGCGGCATGGTGCTGGCGAAGAGCGAAGCGGATTATGATCTGCTCAAGTGCCTGCGCGCGCACGGCTGGAGCCGCGAGCAGAGCAATCGCGACGCACTGGAGCGCGACAACAGCGATATCGACCCGCGCTTCCTGTTCATCAACCTGGGCTACAACGTGCGGCCCATGGAAATCCAGGCCGCCTTTGGCCTGGAGCAATTGCAGCGCCTGCCCGCCATGAATGCCCAGCGACGCAGCAATGTGCACCGGATCCGCGCCGCGTTCAGGGCCCACCCGCAATGGCGCGAACAACTGCTGTTTCCGCAGGCCAGCCCACTGCTTGACGCCTGCTGGTTTGGCTTTCCATTCCTGGTCAATGCCGCGCTGCGCGTGGACCACAAGGCACTGACCGCAAGACTTCTGGCGCACGGCGTCGATACGCGCCCCATCGTTTCCGGCAACATGGCGCTGCAACCGGCAATCCGGCATTTCAACATCGATCTGAGTGGTGGACCATTTACCGGCGCGCAGGCCGTACATGAGCGCGGCCTGTTCATCGGTTGCCATGCCAGGTCCCTAAACGAGGCCATCATCACCCGCCTGGTAGATCTGATACTACGCTGCCTGACAGAATGTTCGCAGTGAAAACCGTCAGTCCCTTCCCCAGGGCCGCGTTCATTCCGCCGTTTGTCGACTTCGCTGCCTTGCGCGGGCAGTCGCTTGGTCTGACAGGTCAGCGCGGCGTACTCGGCGGCCTTCTGCTCGAGCAACTGTCGCAGCATGGCATCGCCGTGGCGGCCTTTGCCGGCAATATCAACGACGAGGCCGCCGTGCTGCAATGGTTCAGCAGCAACTGCTTCACGCACTGCTTTCACTTCGCGGCCGTGGTGCCGGTGGCGCTGGTCGAGCGCGACCCCGTGCTCGCCTACCAGACCAACGTCTTTGGCACCTTCAATGTCTGCAAGGGCCTGGCGGCGACACAACCTGCCTGCTGGCTGTTTCACAGCTCGTCGAGCCACGTCTATCAACCTACGCTCATGCCGACCGGCCTTGCGGAAGACAGTCCGACCGTGCCGCAGACTTTCTATGGAGCAACCAAGCTCGCGGCTGAGCAGACTGTCAATACGCTGCTCACCAGACTCAAGGTGCCGTACTGCATTGGCCGGATTTTCAGCTTCTCGCACCCACGCCAACAGGGTGACTATCTGGTGCCCAGCCTGCAGCGGAAGATCCAGTCCCTGCCCGCAGGCGCGGCGCTCGAGGTCAGCAACCCCAGCTCGGTGCGCGACATACAGGATGCCGGGCAAGTCATCGATTGCATACTGCAGCTGGCGCGCGTGCGCGCGACCGGCACCGTCAATATCGGCACTGGCACCGGGCTGTCAGTCAGGGAGATTGCGGCGGCTGTGGCGCGCACGCTGGGCCGGAGCGTGGAAATATCGGGCCTCGATCGCGATCTGCCGGGCTCGCTGATTGCCGACACGCGCAGGCTCAAGCGCCTCATGGCGCAGTGAGAAGCCTGATGGGTGGCGCCGTCTCGATTGTCATTCCGACCTTCAACCGCGCAGCGCTGCTGGCGCGCGCCATTGACAGCGCGCTTGCCCAGACGCTGCCGGTGGAGGTCGTGGTCTGCGATCACGGCAGCACGGACGACACCCCGGAGGTAGCCACCCGCTACGGCGCGCGGATCAAATACATCCGCCGTGAACGCGATCAGGGCCCGATCATCTGCTGGCGTGACGGCATCGAGCAGGCAGCGGGCGAAAGTATCCACATCAATTTCGACGATGACTGGACCGCGCCCACGTTCGTTGAGAAAACCCTGCCACTGCTGCGGGCCTCAGTGGGCTTTGTGTATACCCGGGCCAGCCTGCACAGCGCCGACCTCCGGGAAATAAAGACCCTGCATCGACATCCGCCCGGCACGCATCCCATGGCAGGACTGGTCCAGCATCTGCTGCGCGAAAAGCTGACCATCAGCCCGGGCTGCGCGCTGTTTCGCAAGCGCGATCTGCTGAAGAACCTGTTGAACGAGGTGCCCGGTGCCGGCGGTGTGTATGGCAGGAACTCCGGAGTCGGCGAGGATCTGCTGCTGTTCCTGCTCGCGGCGCTCGACTATCCGTACTATGCGCACTTGCCCGAAGCACTGGCGCATTTTCTGGCGCACCCCGCGAGCATCACCACCAGCGCCGGCAACCAGGGCACCATGGACGCACTTGTCGATGCCTATGCGGTCGCCAAGGAATATTACCTGCGACAGCCCGGTCACATTCCCCGGCGGCGCGGTATCCGGGCGCGCATCGCGCGACTGAAATGGAACCTGGCGGGTCGTGGCGTGTTGGCGAGCCGGGCGTCCCTGAGCGTTGACAGGCCCTAGCTGCGTCGCCAGGTGGTAAGGCCGCCGGGCTGATCTTCGAGCAACACACCGGCGGCAGCGAGTGCCACACGAATCTGATCGGCGGCCGCAAAATCACGCGCCTGGCGGGCCGCCAGGCGAGCTGCGATGCGCTGCTCGATCTGCGCCTCGCTCAGCTGCGCGGCCGCCGGCGCGTTGGCGGTAAAACCGGCGCCCTGGGCACGGAACCAACCCTCCGCGTCCATCTGCAGCAGACCGAGTACGCCGCCCAGGGCATGCAACTGCGCAGCCCCGCGCTCAGCCTCCGCCAGACGCCCGGCACCGCGCGCGCTGTTGAGTTCACGCGCCATATCCTGCAGCACGGCCAGCGCCTCGGGCGTATTGAAATCATCGTCCAGGGCCGCTTCAAAGCGCTGGACCGCCGCCTGGCCCGCGGTACCGGCGAGCGACTGGACACTCGTTGCCGGGGAGCCACGGGCTGGCAATGCCAGGCCGCGCAGCGCCGTGTACAGGCGCGTCAGCGCCGCGTCGGCCTGCTCGAGCTGGACCGTGGCGTAGTTGATCGGTCTGCGATAGTGGCTGCTCAGCAGGAACATCCGCATCACTTCCGGATGGCGCAGGCGTGGCAATACTTCGCGCAGCGTGAAAAAATTGCCCAGCGACTTCGACATCTTGACGTTGTCGACATTCACAAAGCCGTTGTGCATCCATACATTGACAAAGGCCGCACCGGTGGCGCCGCAGGACTGGGCGATCTCGTTTTCATGATGCGGAAACTTCAGATCGCTGCCGCCACCATGAATGTCGAAATGATCGCCGAGCAGCGCCGCCGACATGGCCGAGCACTCGATGTGCCAGCCCGGGCGGCCTGCACCCCAGGGAGAATCCCAGGCGGGCTCACCGGGCTTGGCGCGCTTCCACAGCACGAAATCGAGCGGATCGCGCTTGCTGGCGTCAACATCGACGCGCGCACCGGCCCGCAGATCTTCCAGGCGCTTGCCCGAGAGCCGCCCGTAACCGGGGAAGCGCGCGACCGCGTACATGACATCGCCGTCGGCGGCGAGGTAAGCCAGTTCGCGCACAATCAGCCGCTCGATCAGCGCAATGATGCCCGGCACATGTTCGGTGGCGCGCGGTTCGAAATCCGGCGGCTCGCAATTGAGGGTGGCGCAGTCCTCATTCATCGCCTCGATGTAGCGTGCGGTCAGTGCCGTGATCGACTCGCCGCGCTCGGCGGCGCGCCTGATGATCTTGTCGTCGATGTCGGTGATGTTGCGCACGTAGCGCACCTGATAGCCGCGATACCTCAAATATCGCCGCACCATGTCAAACACCACCAGAAAGCGCGCATGGCCCACGTGGCAGTGGTCGTAGACCGTGACGCCACAGACGTACATGCCCACCTTGCCCGCCACGATCGGCGTAAAGGGCGCTTTTCGGCCGGTGAGCGAATTGTGTATCTGCAGCACTTTCAGCTCCGATAAGCGGCCAGCAAGCGGGCCTTCAGCAGGGTGGCGGGCATCGCACGCAATAGCGGCGCCAGTTCCGGTCCATGCAACCGCCCGGTGAGCGCAGCGCGCACCGGCGCAAAGAACTCGACTCCCTTGCGCCCCGTGGCAGCGCGCAGGGCGGCCAGCTCTGCCGTGGCCGCCGACCCGTACACCGCCTGGCCCGATTCCGGCACGGCGCTGGCGGCGGCCACAAAAAACTCTGCACCGGCCGCCTGAATCGCCGCGCGTGCCGGATCTTCAAAGGTCAGTTCGCCGCCGAACGCCACCGGCAACCAGGACTCGACTTCGCTGGCCGCCACGAGATTGGGAAGTACGGCGGTCACGAATGCCAGGCGCTGCGCCGCGCTCGCCTCTGCGGGCAAGCGTTCCGACAGCCACGCCAGCGCAGCTTCGGGCTGGAGCGCGCGCACCCACTGCCCCTGCCAATGGCGCAGCTGCGCCAGGTCAAAATGTGCGCTGGCGCGCTGCAGGTGCGCCGGATCGAACTGCGCCGCCATGGCTTCGAGGGTCAGCAGTTCCTGGCTCGCGCCCGAATGCCCCAGGCGGAACAGGTGATTGGTGATCGCCGCGGCCGAATATCCCTGCTCGCGCAGTTCGCGCAGCGAGCGTGCGCCGTTGCGCTTGGACAGGGGCGCGCCATCATCGCCGGTGAGCAGGGGCAGATGTCCGTAGCCCGGCACCCGCATCTGCAGGGCCTCGAGCACCAGAATCTGCCGTGGCGTGTTGGCCAGGTGATCATCGCCGCGCAGCACCTGGGTAACCTGCATCAGCGAATCATCGATGGCATTCGCGAAAAAGAATGCGGGCGTGCCATCTTCCCGGCGAATGACGAAATCGCCGATGAGCGCGCAGTCAAACTGTTGCTGCGCGTGCACCAGATCCGCAAACTGCAGCACCCGCCCGGCCGGCACCCGGAATCGCAGCGCGGCACGCGCTCCGGCAGCCAGGCACGCCGCGCGCGCACCCTGATCAAGGCTCGCACAGGTACCCGCATAGCGCGGCGGCCGACCCGCAGCCAGCTGCGCACGGCGCGACAACTCCAGCTCCGCGGCGCTGCAATAGCACGGGTAGGCCAGATCGAGCTGCTCGAGGCGCGCCAGCAGCGGCGCATAGATTGCGGCGCGCTCCGACTGCCGATAAGGTCCCTCATCCCAGTCCAACCCCAGCCAATGCAGTTCCTGCTCCAGGGCCAGGGTGTGCGCCTCACTGCTGCGCGCCACATCGGTATCCTCGATGCGCAGCACGAATCGCCCCCCGCCGCGCCGCGCCAGCAGCAGGCTGAACAGAGCGGTGCGCACGTTACCCAGATGCAGCTCGCCGCTCGGGCTGGGGGCAAAACGTGTTACTGGCGGGGCTGGCATCCGTACAATGTTACACGGGGATGCGGCGCGCATGGGGGCGCGCATCGAGACCGCTACATTGCCGAAGCGAGGCGCGGATCATGAATGGCTTTGATCGGGAACGCCATGAACCCATCCATGGGGGCTCCGGGGGCGACATCCTGTCGCCCACGGTCCCGACCAAAGCCATTCATGATCCGCGCCTCGCTTCTGCGGCGTCGCGAGCGCTGGGCGCGATCCATGCGCGCTATTGGGCGGGGTGCCCGGAATTGAGCTGTCGTCGCACACGCGGGCCACGCGTCAGCGCCGAGGCGTCTCCACGTACGCATGTGGTGCGCTTCGAATACGCCGCCAGCACAAGGCGGCTGCGGTGGCGTAGCAACGATCATGGGTTTGCGGGACCGTGCGCGACATGGATGTCGCGCCCGGAGCCCCCATGGATGGGTTCATGGCGTTCCCGCAAATCCATGATCGTCGCTACGCCTCCGCAGCCGCCTCGCGGTGACGCCGTCTTCATTGAGCGCTCCGCATGAGCACATTGTTCGTAAGCGATCTGCATCTGGACGCCGCCTACCCGGCCGCCATCGCCCAGTTCGAACAGCTCCTGCAGGGCGCGGCCCGCGCGGCCGATGCGCTCTATATCCTGGGCGATCTGTTCGAAGACTGGGTCGGGGATGACGACGATGACCCGGCGCGTACGCGGGTCTGCACGGCGCTGCGCGACTTTGCCGACGCCGGCACGGCCTGCTTTGTCATGCATGGCAATCGCGATTTCCTGCTGGGCGAGGGCTTTGCCGATCGGACCCACTGCGCACTGCTGGGCGATCCGGTGGTGATTGAGCTGTACGGCGAACGGGTGCTGCTGACTCACGGCGACGCCCTGTGCACGGCCGACCTGCCCTACCAGCGCCTGCGCAGCCTGGTGCGCAAGCCAGCCTGGCAGCGGCGCTTCCTGCGTTTGAGCCTCGCCACGCGCCGCACGCTGGCAGCGGCGGCGCGCGCCGGGAGTCGAGCGCATACCGGAAGCGCGGCCGCCTACATCATGGATGCCGATGAGCAGGCGGTGCGCGCCACGATGCAGGCCTGCAATGTGCGAACCCTGATACACGGCCATACCCATCGCCCGGCGGTTCACGACTTTGCCCTGCAAGGGCAGCCGGCACAGCGCATCGTGCTGGGCGCCTGGTACGAACAGGGCAGCCTGCTGCGCCGCGATGCACGCGGCTACGACCTGCAGGCGCTGGCGCGCGGCGGCCCGGAGTGAAATCGCAGCTGTTCGTCGGCATCGAGAATCAACGGCCCCTCGATGGCAGCCAATTGCGCCAGCCGCGCGGCATAGTCCTCCCCGGCCGCGCTGGCGGCCTCACGCGCGAACCCCAGGTATAATTCGCCATGTCGCGCTTCAGCCTGAGCCAGGTCAGCGTAGAACCCGCCCAGTGGAGCCGCCAGGCGCGGCGCCAGCAGGCGGAAACGCTCGCAGGAGCGCGCTTCGATGAGCGCCCCGGTCAGCAGCAGGTCGAGGCGCCGTTGTGGCTCGTGGGTGCGCACGGCTGATCGCAGGCCCACGGCATAGCGACCAGGGCGCAACCGGCGAAAGGCCACGCCCAGGCGCTGCATCATGCGCGTCACCTGCTCGTAGTGACGCAGCTCTTCGCGCGCCAGGCGGGCCAGCGCGAGTTTCTGCTCGATGCACTCCGGATAGGCAAAGATCAGCGACAGCGCGCTTGAAGCCGCCTTCTTCTCGCAACAGGCGTGATCGATGAGCAGCTCCTGCCACTGCTCGCAGGCCGCTTCCAGCCAC